>JAGCMB010000032.1 GCA_017646665.1 Bacteroidaceae bacterium | reverse complement strand
GGCAAGGTTAGCACCTTTACCTCCCAACAAGTTTCTCATTGACGCATTACCTTCAGCAAGGCCATTACCAAAGGTATAGACTCTTTTGTCTGCCATAAATTTTTGAGTTTATTGTTTGTTGATAAATAAAAAATGTTTAGCAATTCACTTGTTGGACATCGCATTGAAGAATGCGTGCTCAACTAATTTGCAAATATAACAAAAATGTTTGTAATCCTAAATTTATGCGAGGAAATATGTGGTAATAATTAGAAAAAAATAACTTCGTTTGTTAAAAACGGGTTTTATCGGGATTTTTGTGGTGCTTAAGGTTTGTCCAAACGGGTGGCGGGAGTCTATTTGTGCACGTAACGGGCGCAGTCAATCTCCAAGCGCAAGCGGTGCTGTTAAAGCTGAAAAGTGTGGTGCTGTTGTAAAATTTTAAAACAAGTTTTATATATCTCGCTCATTTGTTCTATCTTTGCAAATAGTTTGTAATTTGCGGTATTGTGCACGGTTGCCTTGGGGTGTCTGTGTCGTACTTTGATTTTTTTTTTGAATTTATTTTAAGATGGCAAGGAAAAATAAAAATCTGCCGCTCTTGGAGCAAATAGAGATTACCGGTGTTGCTGCCGAAGGAAAGGCGCTTGCACGCGTCAATGATTTGGTTGTTTTTGTACCATTTGTGGTGCCTGGCGATGTTGTGGATTTGCAGGTAAAGCGTAAGAAACATAGTTATGCCGAGGCTGAAGCTGTGAAGTTCTATGAATATTCACAAGAACGTGATGTTCCTTTCTGTAAGCATTACGGTGTGTGCGGCGGTTGTAAGTGGCAATGTCTTGCATACGAGCATCAACTGAAATATAAGCATCAGCAGGTTGTTGATGCGTTGACTCGTATCGGCAAGGTTGAGCTGCCCGAGGTTATGTCAATCCTTGGTTCGGAGCAGACAAGGGAATACCGCAACAAACTGGAGTTTACTTTCAGCAACAAGCGTTGGCTCACTTGGGATGAGGTTGAATCCGGGGTGAAATATGACAATATGAACGCGCTGGGCTTTCACATCCCTGGTGCATTTGATAAGGTGCTCGACATTGAGGAGTGTGCGCTTATGCAGGGGCTGAACAATCGCTTGCGTAATGGTATCAGGGAATTTGCGAATAAGGAAAATATTCCTTTTTACGACCTGCGCTCCCATTCGGGTGTGTTGCGCAGTATGATGTTGCGTACATCTACTACCGGCGAAGTTATGCTTCTTTTGCAGGCGAGAGTGGAGTGTGAAAATGATAAGGCTCAGCTTGAAAAAACTTTACAATATGTGGCTAATTCTTTCCCCGAAGTGACATCTTTGCTCTATGTAATCAATAATAAATGCAATGATACTTTCGGCGACCTTGAAGTGGTTACTTATAAAGGAACGGATGTGATTTATGAAGAGATGGAGGGCTTGCGCTTCAAAGTCGGCCCGAAGTCGTTCTATCAGACCAATAGCAAGCAGGCATATAATCTTTACAAGGTGGCGCGTGAATTCGCTGCTTTGACGGGTAATGAGGTTGTTTATGACCTCTATACCGGAACCGGTACAATCGCGAATTTCGTTGCACGTGACGCCAAGAAGGTAATTGGTGTCGAGTATGTTGAGGATGCCATTATTGATGCACGTATCAATGCTGAGCTGAACGGGTTCAATAATCTCACATTCTTTGCTGGCGATATGAAGGATATTCTTACCCGTGACTTTATTAGCGAGCACGGAATGCCTGATGTTATTATTACAGACCCTCCACGTGCAGGTATGCATAACGATGTTATTGATACAATTCTTTTTGCAGCTCCAAAGCGCATTGTCTATGTAAGCTGTAATCCTGCAACCCAGGCGCGCGACCTGCAATTACTCGATGTCGATTATAAGGTTGTTGCCGTGCAACCTGTCGATATGTTCCCACATACGCATCACGTTGAGAATGTTGTATTGCTTGAGCGTAGAGATGATAAATAATTAAAATTTAAGATAATATGCAACGCAAGATAAAAAGTTTGCTTACGTTTAAGGTTGTTGAGCCCGTGCAGCTTATTATGTTTATAATGGAGAAGATGCACGGTATGAGCCGTAATAGAGCCAAAGCTTTAATAAGTAATAGGGTTATTCTTGTAAATAACACAATTACGACTCATCCACTCACTGAGCTAAAGCCCGGTGATGTGGTGCAACTCGACCGCTCGAAGCATAAAAAGTCGTTCCATTGCAAGGAACTGGATATTGTTTTTGAAGATCCATATCTGTTTATTGTCGATAAGCATCCAGGACTGCTCTCAATGAGTAATAACTCGCGTCAGCAGACTGTTCAGACGGTACTTAACCGCTATCTTGAAAAGGGCGGTGGCCGCAATACTTCGCATTTGGTGCACAGGCTCGACCGTGACACCTCGGGATTGATGGTTTATGCAAAGGATGTGCAGACTCAGCAGTCGTTAATTAATGGCTGGCAACAGCTTGTTTCCGACCGTCGATACCTTGCATTGGTAAAAGGTGAGTTCGAGCAGCCTCGTGGTCGTGTACAATCGTGGCTTACCGAGGATAAAAAGTTTATAACTCATTCAAGCCCTGTTGATAACGGTGGAAAATATGCAGTGACACATTATAAAGTTTTGACTTCGTCGAACGGCTATTCGCTTGTGGAATGTGAACTCGAAACAGGTAGAAAGAACCAGATTCGTGTCCATATGGCCGACCTTGGTCATCCTGTTGTCGGTGACCGCAAGTATGGTAGTGACGAGGATCCAATGCGTCGTCTTGGACTACACGCATATATGCTCTGCTTTACTCATCCGGTAACCGGCAAGCATCTGCGCTTTGAAACTCCTGTGCCGTTCTGTTTTGAAAAACTGTTGAACGGAGAGTGATAATCTCCCAAATCCCTGTTTTGTGAAAAGGCTCTTTTCATACCTTTTGCTGTTGATGCTTTCGCAGTTTGTCATCGCGCAGTCGTCTATGGACAACGGTGCAATACTTGACGCTCCGCGCACCTATAAGAAGATGTCGGGGAATTCCATTACTTTGCGTCCGGCTGAGGTGGATAAAATAGACAAGCAGGCCAATAGGATATATGCAAAAATAATGCAGGCCAATCAACGTGCAAGGAAAAAGGCAGCGCGTGAATTGGCGTACAAATACAAACTTGGCGAGCGTGTAATTATACGCGGTGACAGTGGCCGTGATGTAAGAAGTGTGGCAAACGCCTTGTTGAAAAAACTTTACATAAAAGAGGATGATATTGTCCATACATCCGGCGGTGGAGTCTTGTATGACGGAGTGCTTTATGATGCAATGTTGCGGTTTCAAAAAGATAAAGGACTCCCCGAAACAGGTGTGATAGACAAGAGGGTTGTAAAGGAGTTGAGAAAAAGAAAATAAAGATATGGGGAAGGCAACTGCCTTCCCCATATCTTTATTTGATTACTATTGGTCTTATCCTGAGCTTCTCCTTGAGCTCTTTGTATGCTTTGGTGTTGCTGCATCCCAACATCATTGTCTTCTCGCCAATCTCTTTACATTCAATGATGCACTGGTCTTGGCTTGTAATCCAAATGTTGTTTTTCTTGTCGATTGAGATACGTATGGCAAGATCGCCATCATATCTGTCCAACTTTATACTGCTGTATACAGCGCTGATTTTTTTGTTGCCGAAAGCTATCTCAACGCTTCCATTTGTGTCGAAACTTATGTTGCCGCTAATATTTTTCTGCTTGTAGCTGTTTCCTCTATTCGCCACAAATGTTTTCTGATAGCTGAATCGGTAGTTATGGCCGCTGTTTGCCGCTGTGTCGTAAATTGCAGCCGCTGTATAGCCACCGCGCCAGCTCTTGTTGTCGTTTTTCTTGATGATAAACCTGTTGTCTATGCTCTTGGGAACCTGTACGGTATTGTGTTCGCTTTTTAGGTAAAAGTAGTCATCGTCCTCACCCACCTCGTCGAACTCGGCCCAAAGACCACGTTTCATATTCGGTCTGTACTCCTGCCATTTGCCGTTGTTGCGCACGAAATAACCGTCGTATTCGGTGCTTGTGGTTGTGTAACAGTAGAAAGGACCATCGCCGTTGGGGCAGAACGGATATACGCTGATGGTGTTGTAGACCACCTCCCAATTTTCGTTCTTCTTTCTGTCAACAAAGATTTTGTCACACGCCAACTTGGGAATTGCCACTCGACACCTCTTGCTGTCGAGGAAGTAGAAGATGTCATTCTCCTTGTACTGCTTGTACTCGTTCCACGCCTCTGTTTTGTCTTGTGGACGGTATTCTTTCCATTTCTTGCCGTTTTTTACGAAGTATCCACCTTCGTATGCTACAAGTGCTGTTGTCTGTGCAAATGCTGCTACTGCAAATGACAATAGTAGACTTAGTAAAATACTCTTTTTCATAAATCTGTTATGCTATTTTAGTTTTTTCATATATCCTGTTGTGAAGTGTACACCGCTGTCGTATGTAACACCGTTGATGTCAACTTCTCCTTCCATCAACTCAATCTTGCCGTCGCAGATTATTATGTTTTCCTCTTTGAAAATATCTCTTTTGCCGTTTATGCTGATCTCGTTCATGGCATCGTTGAATGTTTCAATGCCGCCTACGATTATATCCATCTGACAATGTTTGCCGGTGGGCGAATCATAGATAAGAATGGTGGTACAGCCGTCATAAAGATGCAGGAAACAGTATTCATTGGTGTCAATCCTCTCTATTGTCTTGAATCCTTTGTATCTGTGGTTCTTGTTCTTGCCATCGAGGTAGAAGAACTGCTGTAAGTCGTTCTTCATTCTCTCATATCCCTCGGCTGTTATAGAACGACGATAGAGGTAGGTTGGCTCGTTGCCCGGTATCTCGCTTGCGAAGTATGTCTTTATACTGTCGGAATAGCTCTCCAGATTCCAGCCAATGTTGGGCTCTTTCTTTTTTGTCGTGTATAGCATAGCTACTTGGGTGGCTGTGAGGATATTGTACTCCTGTCCTTCTGTGTTGCAGAAATCGGTACTGTTGATCCATTCATATATGCCGCTTTTGGCATTTTTAGGGATTACAATGAATACCTTCCCTGTACTGGGGATTTTTACCTCTCCCGGTGCTACTCTTTGGTCAATCCAATAATCAATAAGGGCTATCTCGGCTTCCCATACGTCGCGTATCGAGTCTGCACTGGCCTTCAACATCTTGAGTTCCTCTTTGCTGGTGGCATTTTGTGCCCTTCTTTTGAGTTCTTGAATCATTGGCATATAGTAGTCAAAGAGTTCCAAAATAATATCTCCAGGAATCCTTCTTTCAATGCTTTCAGCCTCTGAAATGTCTATAAGTTCTGCCGGCCTTTCACCGGTTATGCTCGACTCACCGATGTATACATCGCTGTCGCGGTTGTTGAAATAGACTTCGTGTGAGTGTATTTCTGCATCTCCGGTCTCTCTAATCTCAAAAAAGAGTTTCGCGGCCGAACCTTTGACTATTATGACTACCAGGTCCAATGAGTGTGCGTTGTCTGTTATTGCCAAACCGTATGTGTCGCCCTGAAATATTGTTGTTTGGCTACCGCTTTCCCTTGTGCTGAACATCAACTCCATACCGAATATCTCCTCGGCAAAGTAGATATCGTATTTCTCTATTATGGCACTGAGTGCCTTGTAGCTTTCCTTGTCAACGGAATTTATCACGTAAATACCCTTTTCTTCGTCCTTGCTCACGTTGCGTGCCCCATTTTCCGAGGCATTAAGCTCTTCAATGAATTTCTTCAGCTCCGGGTTGGTAATCTCCTGTGCCACAAGGCTGCCTGTGGCAAGGAGGAGTATAGTAAGTGTGAAAAGTATCTTTTTCATTATAGAATCTTTTTATCAATAGAAGTTAATACCCAAATCGTTGAACTCCAGGAACGACTCGTATGAGAGACCTGCAACAAACACCACAGTGATTGTTGTATTGTTGCCATAATCGGTCACTACCAGAGTGTTCCCAAGTCCGGAGTATATTGCTACCATTCCACCGCCATCTCTGTTGGATGCCATCAGTGTCATACCCAATACCTCCTCTTTCTCCTGCAGGAGTGGTTGCAAGGCTGCTTTCATAACGTCATATCCCTGTTTGCCGTTTGTGAAAAAGCGGCGAAGGCTTTTCAGTGACTTAATGAACGAGATTGACTCTTGTATCTCTTCGTCAAGGTCTGTTTTGATAAAAAGTTGTTTGAACATATTGGCCGAGATGTAAGCATAACTTATCTCGTCCGATTTTATCTTTGCCAAGTTCTGCACGAACTTTTCGGCTTCGCTCTTGTGGGGTTGCTGGGGTGGTGTAGCCCACGTGCTTAGCACTGTGAACATCAGCGTCAGCATTATAAATAACTTCCGTTTCATATTCCCTTATATATTATTGTTGTTTTTACTCATTTTTATTGATGCTCCAAGTATTGCTTCAATCTCCTTTATGTTGTTTTGTGTGGAATTCACGGCAAGGCTTATATCGTTGAATGCAGCCTCAAGGCAGCGCATTGCGTCCTCAGGGTTGTCGAAAGTGTCCTTCTCTGTATCAAAGGCCATGACCTCGCTGCTTTGCTGTGTTGTTGCAGGCAGCCAATATTCGGCTGTGAACAGGCACGCGATGACAGCGGCTACGGCTGCGCTATAGCGCATTGTGCGTGGGATATCAATAATGCGCTTGCGTGGTTTGCTGACGCTCTTCTCGTCGTTTGTATTCTCTCGACTTTTGGTTGCAAGCCCGTCTATCATAGCTTCAAGGCGCATTTCGGCTCCATCTGGTAGCTCGATATCTTTGCTTTCACGACAAAGGGTCAGGATTATCTCTTTGTCCTTGCGGAGTCCGGCCGGAACATCGTTCTCGCGAAGATAACGGCAAAGTTCGCGTTCCTCCTCGGCTGTGAGTACAGCGTCGAAGAACTGCTCAATCATTATTTTTAACTTCATATCTTCCATAAACCCCTTTATAAATTGTCGTAAAACTTTCTGAATCTTTTTCTTATTCTAGATATTATAACCCTGATGTTTGTTTGTTGCAAGCCTGTGACCTTTTCAATCTCTTCAAAACTGCAACCGTTAATCTTCATTCGTATAACCTTCTGTTGTACTTGTGGCAGGCTGGCCAGGAAATGTTGCAGACATTCTTCGGCCTCCTTACTGTCTGTCTCGGGCGGTGTGTATGAGGTTATTTCGTCGGTTCCTATCTGCTCGTCGTCATCGTGCGCTCTAATCTGCCGCCAACGGTCAATGCAGATGTTTTTCAGCAGCGTGCGGCAATAGGCGTCGGGTGCGATAAGATTTTTAAGCTCACCTCTCTTTTCCCACAATCTCACATAAAGGTTCTGCACGGCGTCTTCCGCTTCAAATCTGTCGCAAAGCATTCTGTATGCCTCGCGATAGAGCATTTGCCAGAGCGGCATAAACCGCTTTTTGAATTCGTCGTGTGTCACTTTGTTCGGTTGTCTGTGGTTGTCATTCATCTATAAGACGGATGAAACGTCTATTTGTTACAATGGACAATAAAAAAGTTGAAAAAATCTGTGATTTCTTCAACTTTTATGTGAAAACCATCTCTGGAGTTATTCTTCGACCTCGATGTAGTTCCTTAATCCGCTCCAGGAACCAATGTTGTATTGTCGCTCAAAGCTGTTCTCAACCTTGTCGGGGACATTGCAGAAGAAATCTATTCCTGTAAACCTTTCCAGGAAGTCGATTGAGCAGACTTCGGTTTGGCTGTATCCGTTGATGTGCTTGAATAACAATCCTATTGCTGTGTATGAATTGTTCTTTAGGCATAGGAGTGCCATAAAATAGTAGTTCGGGACAGTCGGGCAACTGCCAACGGTGCGGTATTCGCCCTCTCTGATTGTTCCACCTTTTACAATATATAGTGTGTCGCAGAAACCGCTGTTACGTCCCCATCCTTGAACCAGTCCTTCGCAGTCGAGCCACGCTCCTTCGTTGAATCTGTGGTGCATTGGAGATATGTTGCTGTAGTAGAATGTCTGCTCGTTGGCCTCTTTTGAGTGTAGCCTGTCGGCCGATGCTACTACGTGTCCACGTGCAAAACCGTTGCTGTTTATCTCGCTTTTTGTCATGACATATCGTTCGGGCATGTCGGGATTCGGCTGGAATGGGTCGCCTCTCCATTCGGTCTGTTTCCAGTCGTCGCGGTTCCATTTTTTTGCCCTGTTGCTTGCGTCGAACGTGAATGCTGTCCAACGGCAATGTCTGCGTGCAGTGTCGTGAGCGATGCTGTATGTTATATTCTCCTTTCCATTGACGGTGGTGGTGTGCGAGAGAAAAAGGTCACCGCTTTGGATTGATGGGATTTCAATGCGTGTGGCATACTTGGCGTTGTTCGCGTTGGCGTTCTTGTTGCCGGCATTTATTGTCGGTGTGTTGTTGCCTGTGTTGTTGCCTGTGTCGCACGAAATCAGTATTGCGAGTGTGAGTATTGCAAGGAGAATTTTTTTCATAGAATTGTTGCAGTACGCTTTTTTGCATAAAAAAAGGTGTACCGAAATACACCTTTTATATAAATCGTCGATTCGATTACTTCTTCAATGTCTTGCTGTAACGGCTCATGAACTTGTCCACACGACCTGCTGTGTCGACCAACTTTGCCTTACCAGTGTAGAATGGGTGAGAAGTGTTAGAGATTTCAAGCTTAATCAATGGATAAGTCTCACCTTCGAATTCGATAGTCTCTTTTGTGTTGCAGGTAGACTGCGAAAGGAAGCAGTCGCCATTTGACATGTCCTTGAATACAACCGGACGATAAGCTGCGGGATGAATGTCTTTTTTC
>JAGCMB010000031.1 GCA_017646665.1 Bacteroidaceae bacterium | reverse complement strand
GGAGCATTGATAGCAGAGCCCGCCTTGAATTTAAGAACTGTTCCCGGCTTTATTGTAAGCACAGCACCTTGCTGTATTGCCAATCTCTTTGTTACTATGTAATGAACATTGGGATAGAGTGTCATATCCTCGGAAATCAATCCACCAAGTTCCACACCATTCTCTGCTGTAATTGTAAACTCATGCACAAGTTCCTCGGTTATATTGTCGCAAGTAGCGCGCAAGACAAGGCGTATCCTGCGACCATCGGCACATTTGTCATTAATCTTGAAACGCAATGGTTTCTCACTCTTTGCCTTGGCATAGCTGCTCAAGTTCTTGCCGAAGGACACATTGTCATCAATGATTTCGATGATTGCGGGGTCTTCAAGCTCTGCTACCTCAAGAGAAAATGTGATATT
Source organism: Bacteroidaceae bacterium (assembly GCA_017646665.1). Classification (GTDB taxonomy): domain Bacteria; phylum Bacteroidota; class Bacteroidia; order Bacteroidales; family Bacteroidaceae; genus HGM04593. The sequence continues at coordinate 3,115 of JAGCMB010000031.1, read as the reverse complement.
TTCGGCATTGCCCCACTCGTTACGGAATGTTGGCCACAGTTCTATTGTCTCGCCGGCATCGGGGCGGTTATCGCCATCACCAGCAATACTGTCGATAAGTGCATAGGTAACAAGCTGCAATGAAGGTTTGCGGTCCTCGTCCTTAATTTCGTATGTAGCCTCAAAATCAACTAGCCCTTTATCGTGCTTTTTGCGCGCGTGGATGAGGTCGCCAAAAAGCAGTTCCTTACTGTAATACTCCTTGCACTGCAACAGGCGCGAGATTGCACCGGCAACCAATGGACTTGCCATTGACGTTCCGTTGAGCGCCTTGTACTTTCCACCGGGATAGGTACTCATTATTGATGTACCGGGGGCACGGAGTTCGTAGTTATAAAGCTGTTCCTCACTGAAAGCCGAGAATGTTGGGCCGTCATCGTCGTAGTTACTGAAACTTGCACGGCTGCCATCGCGGTTCGATGCCTCAACGCCAAGCACAAAGGTAAATGCAGCAGGGTACATTGGAGCACCCCACTCCCTGCATACCGGACATTTACCGGGGTTGATGAACCTACAGTCGTTACCGGCCGCTGCAACAAGCACCGCTGAGTGGTAGGCGCGTGCAAGGGCCTGCTCAATTGCAATGGAATAGGCATAAGTACCCAAAGACATATTGATTACATCGGCTCCGTTTGCAGCGGCATAGTCGATACCCTTGACAACGGTTGCAATGTCACCGGCGCCATCACTCTGCAGAACAGTAATTGGCATAATTAGTGCGTCGGGGTTTGCACCGGCAATACCTATACCGTTGTTGCCCACTGCTTCAGCAATACCTGCAACGTGGGTTCCGTGACCGTTATTGTCGCGCAATTCTGGTACCTGGTTCACAAAGTCCCAACCATGGAGGTCGTCCTTGTAGCCGTTGGAATCGTCATCGGCCCCCTCGGCGCCATTTGCCTCGCGTTCGTTGGTCCAGATGTTGTCGGCCAAATCGGGGTGTGTAATATCTACACCGGTATCGATGATTGCGATGACAGGACGCTTGTCGGTAATCTTCTCCTTTGTCCAAAGATGGTTGAGGTGTACTGCTTCAAAATACCACTGCTCCTTGAAAAGGTGCTCTTTCTTATAGGTTTTCTCGTCATTATCGCCGTCGGCAGGGGGTGTCGCAAGGGTGTATACCAGGTAGTTTGGCTCGGCAAACTCCACTTCGGGAAGTTCTTTCAATGCGTCGATTGCATCGTACATAGCAACATTACCTTCGGGGTTCAGCTGCAGGCGATAGAGCTTTGAGAGGTCGGCGCGCTCGATGTAGCTACCGGTGTGTGATTTTACACGTGCAGGGCCACCTGTACCCGAAAGGGGCATGAGCTGTTCGGCACCTGTGACACCAAGCTTTGCAAAAACAGAGTCAACAAGATTTACATTGCTGCGTACTGCACCTGTGCGTGAAGCCGATACCTTGACACGGCTTGTAGGTTTGAACTTTACAATGACCTCGCCCTGACGATAGGCTTGTGCAGCGTGACGGTCGATTGTAGTGACCTCGGCAACATCACTTGAATTCTGTGCCATCAAAGGCATACAAACTGCCAGACAAAGGGCAGGAATCAACATTCGTAATGTTTTCATAATCATAAGATTCATATAATTTATTCTTTTTTATCTTTAGAAAATCGCGCGCCGGATAACAGGATTTATATAGACACAAAGGCGCATGTTACAAATGTATGCATTTTATCTATTTTAACCTAAAAAAAACAAAAAAAACGCAATAACATAAGTGTTGACCCAAAGGTAGTTTGTCATACTGAACGAAGCAACGCGTAGTGAAGTATCTATAAAGGGCAAAGAGTAAAGAGCAAAGTTATGAAGGGGATCCTTCGCGTTGCTCAGGATGAACTGTGTTAAAATCCAAATAAAAATCAAGTTAAAATTTCACTATATACAGTATTGTTCTTTACAATAGCAAAAATCTGTTTTAACAGTTTGTTTACAACAGCAATCAATATCACTTTAATAGGTTTGCCCTTTTCCTTGAGTCGTATATAAAGTGCAGCACAGGCTCTGTTATGGCGTATTGCTGAGATTGAACACATATACAGCAGTTTTCTTATCCACCCCATACCCATTTTGCAGATATGGGCTTTGCCGTGCACTGATTTGCCCGAATCGTATATGCGAGGGCATAATCCAAAATAAGAACTCAACTGGCGGTAGTTCCCAAAGCCGTGCATACCTTTTGTTGCGGTAAGTAATGCTATTGCGGTTTTCTTGCCTACACCTGGAACAGAACTGATGTGTTCCACAACTGTTGCATCTTCTTGTGCTATCAATTCTTCAATCCGCTTTTCCAACAGCGCTATCTGCTTGTTAAGTCTCTTTATATGGCTATGTAGCATACGGCAAAGACTTGGATCACTGACAGGTGAGTTGTTGATGGCTTCCAATTGATTCTCAAACTGCGTAATGTTTGTCAAGAACAGCTCAATGCTACGGTATATCTGCTGTATGCGGATATAGTTGTCCGAGGTAGGTTTCCACTCTGTCAGCTCCATTCTACGGGCATAATCGACAAGTTGTCTTGCATCAGCCTTATCCGTTTTTGTACGGCACATTACCGCTCGGGAGAAATTCTTCACCGACAATGGATTGACAACAGATACGGCAATGCCTTGTTTGTTCAGGGCATAGGCTAAACGCAAATGGTAGACTCCGGTCGCTTCCATAACACAGATACAATCATTAGGTATTTCCTTTAGAAAAGACCTTACTCCTTCCGCATCATAGGTGTAAGTCCTGGAGCTATAGCCACAAGGTTGAATAGAGAAACAAGCATCAAACTTCTCCTTGGAGATGTCAATTCCAATAATTTTGTTTACATTTGCCATGCCAATTAAATTTTAAAAGTTTGCAGAAGGCTCTTTGTTTGTTCCATCGATTCTAAATACAGGCTCCAACGCCTAATGAACTGTTCGAAATCTTACAAAGAAAGTAAGGGGGATTAACATCCCGAACGGTATCTTCAGTACCAATGACAGTTAATAATCTTTATCCTTTACAACTTCTGTTCACTTACGAAGATAGCGAATTTCGCTATCTTCGTTTCGTTCTGCAAATATAGAATGACAAG
>JAGCMB010000030.1 GCA_017646665.1 Bacteroidaceae bacterium | reverse complement strand
CCGCTGTTTTTTTATATTTGATAGCAAGACTTTTTATATGGCTGACAGCATTATCGAATACTTTGCATAACCCCTTCCCGAATATACACAAACAAAAAAGCCTCTCAGCATAACTGAAAGGCTTTCTGCGGTGCGTACGGGACTCGAACCCGTGACCCCATGCGTGACAGGCATGTATTCTAACCAACTGAACTAACGCACCAAAATTTCAAAGTGTTCTGCTTTGTTTGTGTCTCAAAGCGAGTGCAAAGGTATGGCTTTTTTTTGAATCTGCAAACTTTTTGCGGAAAATTTTCGACAAAATGCGATTTTTTTTTGATTTTTCGGTCTTGACAATGCTATTTGGCGAGTTTTTGCACTAAAAAAACATTGTTATAACCGTTTTCGGTACGTTGCCATTGATGGAGCAGTGCGCTTTTCGTAAAACCGTTTTTTTCAAAAAGTTTAAGGCTTTCGCTGTTCCATTCGGGTATAAAGGCGTAAAGTTGGTTGATATGTAGTTTTTTGAATGCGTATTCGCTAAGAGTGGCCAGTGAGTGTGTGGCTATCCCTTTGCCACGGTGCTTGCCAAGTAGCCCGATGCAGACTTCGGCACGGTTGTTCAGTGGGTCGAAGTCGGCAAGGTCAATCATCCCGGCTGCTTCTCCATTTGAGAGTTCTATTATAAAGCGTGCCTGATGCTCGGCAAAAAGGTCTTGTTTGCTCTGTTCCAGATACATCCTTAGCGTGTAGCGTGAATAGGGCAGCGTGGTATTGCCGACGCTCCACAATGCAGTGTCGTTCTCCATAGCGTACATCAGTTCCAAATCTTCGGGCTCCGGTGTGCGCAGGGATATGACATCGTCCTTTAGCCAAATGTTTTTCATTTTTTTGAGATTATTTCCTCATAATCGAAGACCTGTTCTTCGGTTATGAGCTTTTTTGTTTTTGAGGAGTATGTTCCAAGGCGTAACCTGTGTCCTGTGCTGTTGTTCAGCAGTTTAAGGATTGTGCTGTATGTATAAGCCTCGGTGTCGTATATGACGGTGTCGAAACCGGTTAGGTTTAAATTCTCTTCAAGGTGTCCATTGGGCATAGTGTTCTCGTTTGCCACGATGAATGAGTGCTTGCCGTTCTTCTGTTTTTCTTGAAGGATGTGTTCTACTTCGGATATGGTGTCGCTATTGCCCAATACAATGCAGTTTGTGGTCGGTATCTCTTGTGTGACCTTGCGGTGCAGGAATTGGTTCCCTATGTATGCGAGCATAGCACGGCTCCATATTGCTATGTTTATCGGCAGGCTTACAAGCAACGAGTAGTGGGAATAGTGCTTCTTGAAAAAGAGTTGCATTGCGCGGTAGAACGTGTGCACGTATCGGTATGTGCTCTTGTTTGTGCTCTCGCCCTTGTAGTGGAGTATGCGCAGTGGAAGGAAATAGTTCTTGTATCCGCTTTTCAGTATGCGGTACGACAGGTCTATGTCTTCGCCATACATAAAAAAGTCCTCATCCAACGCTCCTGTCTTTTTTATGGTTTTATGACGCAGCATCATATATGCTCCGGAGATTATTTCTATCTGGTTAACCTCGTTCTTGTCGAGGTATTGCATATAGTATCGTCCGAATGTGCGTGATTTGGGGAACAGCTTGGAGAGTCCCGACATTTTGCAGAATGCAACAAATGGGGTGGGGAGAGCACGGCGCGATTCCGGAGCAAATGTTCCGTTTGTGCGTAGCATATATGCACCACAGGCTCCGGCGTCGGCGTTCTTGTCCATAAACTCAATACAACCCTCTATTGCCTCTTTGGTTACGATGGTGTCGGGGTTGAGCATAAGGATATATTCGCCCTTGGATTGGGCTATGGCAATATTGTTGCCTTTGGAAAATCCGTTGTTTTCCCTGCAGGCCATCCATTTTACTTTTGGAAAGCGTGCTGTGATATATTCGGTTGAGCCATCAGTCGATGCGTTGTCGACTACAATTGTTTCGTAGTCGATGCCTGCAGCAGCCTGTTCAAGTGAATTCAGGCACTGCTCCAGGAAATGCTTTACGTTATAGTTGACAATTACTACCGACAGTTTCATTGCCTGTTATTTTGTTTTGTTGCTGTTATTGTTGTATTCATCAAATATCTTGCCTGTCGGATAGCTGTATAGCAGTGCTCCAAAGCTCAATATGGCACAATACATTGCTCCGTCGTAGTCAATACCGTAGTAAACGAAAATGTTGATGACAAGCGATATGAAGAGCAGGAACATACATTGAAGGCTTTTTTTGCTGTATAGCTTCAGAAATGCAATGTTATCAAGATTGCTGGCTTTTTTCATTGCACGACTGAATCCTTTTATGGCAAAAGGAATTATGCCTATTGTGAGTATGATGGTGCACACTTCAATGTAGTATAAATCCTCTTCGCTCAGGCTAAGTGCCAACCCCCCTTTTGTGAGATATCCTGTTTCAAATGCCGCAATAGCTATCAGTGCAGCGAAAACAGATGTCGCGAAATTGAATCTTAATGATTTGATTACATTCTCTTTGTTCATTGCATCAAAAGGTTTTGCCGGTAAATGGCCGGCGGTTAATTATAGAACTGCCCAAAGTGACCTCGTCGGTGTATTCAAGTTCATCACCGACGGATATGCCCCTGGCAATTACCGACAGTTTTACGTCAAACTGTTGTAATTTACGGTATAGGTAGAAGTTTGTGGTGTCGCCTTCCATTGTGGAGCTGAGCGCGAGGATAATCTCCTTTACCTCGCCTTTTGCGACACGTTCTATGAGGCTGCTTATATTCAGGTCGTTGGGTGAAATACCATCCATAGGCGAGATTACGCCGCCAAGGACGTGGTACACTCCTCTGAACTGCATTGTGTTCTCAACAGCCATGACATCCTGGATGTTTTCTACTACGCAAATTAGGCTGTGGTCGCGTAGCGGATTGGCGCAGATGGGGCAGATGTCCGTATCCGAGATACTGTGGCACTCCTTGCAATATTTGGCTTCGCGCTTCAGGGTTATGATTGCCGACGAAAACCCCTCGACCTCCTCCTCTTTTTTGCGTAGCAGATGAAGCACCAGACGCGTGGCTGTCTTGCGTCCAATGCCTGGGAGTTTGGAGAACTCCTTGACGGCACGTTCCAAAAGGGTAGAGGGGTATTCCTGGTTCATCTGTAAATGTTTAATGCGGGTGCGAAGATAGTCAAAAAAATGCCACTGTGCAAATTGCTCTTTGGGGCTTGGCCCAGTTATCTAATGTCAACAGTAATCTCTGCCGGGAAAACGCGCTCTGGGTCAAAGAATTCGGCGCAACTTGTGGCCATTGCTTTTAGCGATGGAGTTACCTTGCCATTGAATACTTCGTTGCCGTTGACAATTACTTTTATGGGTTTTGCAAAGTCGAACAACTTCTCGCTCAAATAGATTGTTACATTTCCCTTTGTGGCCGGTGCATAGCTTTTTTCAAAGAACATGGGAATATTGTATATGAGCTGTGTTGTTGTGTATGTTACATTCTGTACGGTTAGGTTTACTGTGTTGTCGGCAATGCTGACCTCGTAACAACTGCGTTCCTCGTCGTTGTTGCGTGATGTCTCGTTGACTCTGATATTGTAGAAACCGGTGCGATGACGGCCGTACATGTCATAATCCTCCCAATAGAAATATGTGGGATGGGCATTACGGCTGTATTGTTTTAGCCACGGTGTGGTCTTTTCGTAGTTTATGCTATGTCCCATTTTGGGAACAAGTTCAATGTAGTGGTTGTACAACCCCGGATGTTCCTTTGCCAGACTGTCAATGGTGAGTGCTGCATTGTAGGTCATTGCATTGCGGGCGAAACCATAATCCTGTTCGCCGGTGCGCAATGAGAAGGCTATGTTTGCAAGGTTCTCCATTGGCGCGTTCTTTAGTGGTTCGCCACCGGCCATCGGGCCTGCTCCGGCCAGGTAGTCGGCATAAAACGATGCAAGACGTTGGCTTCCGTATCCGCCCTCTGAAATTCCGAAGAAATATATTTTGTTGGCATCGACATTGTCATTTATAAAAGCCAGACGCAACAATTTCTCCCACGCCCATTGTTTGCTCTGTATTGCCCAACGGTAGAGCTCGCCATAGCCATTCGGTATTTGTGGAATGAAGTGCAGCGATGGAGCATCGTCGTAGCTGCTGCAAAGGCGTATGCCGGCCTCCCATTCGCGGTTTTTCTCGCCCGAACCGTGCATATAAAGGAACAGCGGATAACCATCCTGCGGCTGTTCGCCTTTCTTTATAAAATAGTAGGGCATCAAAGCGTTTTCCTCAAGGTTTTCAGGCAGTTTCCAATATCCGGTGTCGCGTGGTTCATTTGTTGCCGATGGGGCAATGAGCTTTTCTTCGTTCTTGCTCATTACAGCATTGCGCCAACATTCCCACACTGCGCTGCGTGTAGCCTCAATATTTTCCGGCTTTATTTTGTCTTTGCCTTTATAGTCTAAATACTCGCCATCGAGCACTTTTGAAAAGTATTTGCCCAACTTTTTGCTTTTGCTTTTTGAAATTGTTCCAGCTTCGCAGTCTGTGGAAATTCCTACGACTGCAGCAATGGCGATAATCGCCGATACTATAATTCTGTTCATTGTGTTTGATATTTTGTGCGAAAATAAGATTTAGGCTTCAATGAAGCAATTTTTTGGCTGTTTAAATAAAAAGGCGGACAAGTAATGCTTGTCCGCCTTGGTGTAAATATGTTTTAAGTATGGTTATTTTACAAACACTTTTGTTGCGGTGGTTGTGCCCTCATGCTGCACTGTCACGATGTACAATCCCTTTGCAACTTGTATGGCGTTGTCTGTACCTTGGTATATTTCGCGGCCGTCGGCGCTGTAAATGGTTGTCAAAGCATTCTCGGCGTTTGTGACTGTTATGCAGTTTCCACATACTGTTACCGTTGCATTTGAAACACTTTCTATCTCTTCAACGTCAGTAGCGTCGCCTATCCAGAAGTATCCGTTTCCGCTATATCTCAGAGTGTTGTTTGATATATCTCCAATCTTTTTCTTGTTATTGTCGTAGTATGCGATGTTCAATCTGTATTTGCCGAGTTTGTTGTTTACCTTGCTGTTGCACGGTATTGTTACATTGACTGTGCCGTCTTTCTTGATTGATACCGGAATGTACTCGCTTCGTACGTGATAGCTAAGACCGAATGCAATATTTACGCGCAGATAACCGTCAAAATCGGCATTGAGACAGCTCAATGTGGCATTGACATCAAAAGAATTGCCTTGAACAACGACATCGTCGCCGTAGTTTATGTCCATAACCCCATTGATGTATGGTATTGCGGCAGTTGTTGATGCAATGTCTTGTATGCAGGTTGCAGCCGATTGTCTTAAAGTTTTCCAAACGCCGGCATCGAGTATTTTTACTGAGATTGTGTAGTTGCCGGGCTGCATCACCGGAAGATAGTCTGGCGTCTGATATGAAATGTTTGTTTCAGAATCTTTCTGCAGATTCTCGATATATTCGGTTGCCAAAAGATACTCCTTTCCGGTTGTATTCTCTTTTGCAAAAAGTCCTAATGTTCCGGTAAATGCGTTGTCTGAAGAGGAAATATTTTTAACCGTTGCCTTGATGTCCGCTTTCTCGCCGTATGTGATTGCCGGTGCACTCAGTGTGGTTGTCGAGAGTGATAACCCATCGGGCAATGGGCTTATATTGATATCATTACTTCGGCCGACAATGTTTTGCAGTGTTGCTTTGTTTACATTGAAATTCATGTCGGTATATACATTTTTAATATTGTACTTGAACGATATGAAATATGTTCCGTTGTCGGGGAATGTATACGAGGTGCTGAAACTTGCAAGAATGTTTCTGTCATCGTATACCTGTATCAATACAGCTTCAGAGGTTAGTTCTGTGCTGCTGTAGGTGTTGTCACTTTGCAATTTGTTTATTACAGGAATAATAATGACTGTTGCGCTCTTGCCGTTGTTTGTCTTGAATTCGGCATCGAATGCTAGTCTGTCACCCTTCATCTGTGGTGTAATGTGGAACTTGACGTTGGTTACTTCTACTTCCGGGAGCTCTTTGCGGAGGGTTACAGAGTTGTCGCCAACCTCCAGTATCAAACCGTTTTCGGCACCACGGGCCACATAAATGTTCTCGCCATTGTCGTCTGAATAGCAAACCTTAATCTTGTATGTTCCTTTTTCAAGATAATCCTCGTCCTGCTGGTTTTTGCTTGTGCTGAAATAGATGTAATATCCAAGAGAACCGTCAAAAGGAGTAACCTGCGAGTTGCCTATTTTTGTAATATAATTGTTGCCGTCTTTTTCAGCACTAATATACATTGTCATATTGATGCTTGAGTGTGACCAATTGAGCAGGCCTGCGGCAAATCTTGTTGTCGCAACACCTTTATTGTCATATTTTACTGTCTGCTCAAGCAGAGTCGGTGGAGTTCCACTTGCTGTTGCATCCACAACGTCCATTACGTATACAACCGGAGTGCCAGCTGTGTCTGGCTCGTCTTCTCCGCGTGGGCGTATGTTTGCAACTACTGCCTGTGAAACGTTGTAACGGCCATCACCACCTCCGGTTCCGATACCCTCGGGCGACATATAGGTCATATCAAAATAGCCATTATATGCGCCGCTCCATCCCCAGTCTATGTGTAATAGGTCGTTCTCGTCTATGCCGTCGCATACAAAAGCGTGTCCACTGCTGTAGGACTGGCTCATACCGGTATAGAGTAGTGGCTGTCTTGCCTCAAGGTTTTCCCTGATTATTGAAATGTACTCCTCCTCGGTGTAGTCGCTGCGGTTAACAACTTGGACGTCGGGTGAGTAGTCAAATGTGTTTACAAGGGCGTATGATGCGTATATAGAACTACTGCCTGTTCCGCTTGGATCGTAGCTGCTTTGGATAGCCTTGCCCACATCAACCATAAGCAGAGCCACAGCTTTGGCCTCCTCATCGGTGTAGCTATTGCGATAGTGGGGCAGCATTTTGTCCCAGTTGTATATGTGAGAAGATGTGTTGATATACTCATCCTTGTCGGTTATGTTGTTGTGCCAGGTGATGTTTGCCGATGGTTTCTTTGGCCATTCGTGGAATTTCATAATTTGCGCCATTGCGGTTGCGGTGCAGCCGGTAGGTGTTCTTCTTCCATTAATTTCGGGGCAAAGATTATTGTATGGCGCGTTCTGGTCCCACGATGTTTCAAGCATTGGAGAAATTGCTGTTCCCCCGGATTTTGTACTTTGGGGTGATGACGCAATTTTGCCCTCACGTACATCATCTACATACATACTGTATTCATTAAGCCACTCAACAAGTGCTGCCGGCATTTCGGTGTTATCGCCATTACCGGTTGTGGAGTAGCCAACTATTGGTGCAAGAGCGTCGTCGCCGGAAACAATGATGAAACCGTTCTTGTCTTCTGGAGTGTATATGTAATATTGCGGGTCGTTTTCTTTTATGTTTATCCTGCTTCCGGCCTTTGCCATTTTTGTCGGCGATTGCAATATTAACGTATTAAGCTTGGCTTGTTTAAGGTTTGAATTCCAGAATTTATTGGCTATCTCACCGGCCTTTTCGGGGTCAATGGGATTCGCAAAAACTGTGCCAGTTAGTAAAAGTAATGATAATAAAAGTGTAGTAAATCTTTTCATTTTTCTGTCGTTTAGGTAGTCATAGGTCGCAAATGTATTATTTATGCTTTATGTTTCCAAACTTTTGTATACATTTTGTATATTTTAGTGTGAAAAACGATGTTGGTCTGTGCTTTTTTTGAATAATTTGTTAAATATCCCCATTCTTTTAACAATTTGTTGCGATTGTCTTGCTTGTGCTCTATTCGTAATTTTGCGGTCGCAAAACAAGAAATAAACAATTTGAATATATGAAGAGATTTTTTACACTTTTGTTGCTCACTTTTTGTGTGCTTGCGGTGTCTGCAAGTGACCCAATTGCAATTCGCGAGGGCAATAAAATTATGGGACACATAATTGAGGACGGTACAGAAGAAAACATTGCTTTTGCCTCGGTGCTCATTGTTGAAAATGGCGAAGGTACGACAAGTAACGAGGACGGACAGTTTGCCTTTACCGATTTGGCTCCTGGCAAGTATAGTCTACGTGTAACGGCTATGGGGTATGAAACAATGACAAAGGAGGTTGTCGTGAGTAAAGATTATACTGCGGTGGTGCACTTTAAACTTAAATCCGACAACTATGTCATTGATGAGGTTGTAGTGTCGGCTAACCGTAACGAAATAAGCCGTAAGGATGCTCCTGTCGTTGTGTCGGTGGCGGCTCTACCGCTTTTTGAAACAGTCAACTCGGTCGATCTTGCAAAGAGTCTCAACTATGTTACCGGTTTGCGTGTGGAGAACAATTGTCAGAATTGTGGTTTTCCGCAGGTGCGTATCAATGGTCTTGAAGGGCCCTATTCGCAGGTGCTCATAAATAGTCGTCCCGTTGTCAGTGCCTTGAGTGGCGTTTATGGTCTTGAACAGATTCCTGTGAATATGATTGAGCGTGTCGAGGTTGTGCGTGGTGGAGGTTCGGCTCTTTTTGGTGCAAATGCCGTTGGTGGAACGGTCAATATTATAACAAAAGACCCTGTAAGCAACTCCTTTTCGGTGACAAGTAATTTTGCAGCTTATGGTGGCAAGGTGTGGGAGCAGAGCGTGGGAGCCAATGCTTCGCTTGTGTCGCCCGATAATAAATATGGTATTGCCGTGTATGCAAATTACCGTAACCGTAACCCCTATGACCACGATGGCGATGGCTTCTCGGAACTTGGACTGTTGAATCTAAATACTTTTGGCTTGCGTACCTATTATCGCCCCACCTACAACGGACGGCTTAGCGTCGAGTATCACACTACAAACGAACTTCGTCGTGGCGGCAATAAATTCGACCTGCAACCACACGAGAGCGACATTACCGAGCAGACAAAACATATAATCAACAGTGGAGGGGTTGCCTATGACCACGGATGGGATGGGTACAAACATAAACTGTCGGTTTTTGCATCGCTGCAGCATATCGGACGCGACAGTTACTATGGTGCGCAACGCGACCCTAACGCATACGGCAAGACCGACGACCTCACTTGGGTTACCGGGGCAACATATACCTGGCAGATAAGCAAATTCCTCTTTTCGCCGGCAACATTTATGAGTGGTGTCGAGTATCAAGAGAACAGGCTTCACGACGTGATGACGGGATACAGCCGCGATATGCGTCAGGATGTACGCATTGGTAGTGCTTTTGTGCAGAATGAGTGGAATTCCCGTTATTTTTCTCTTCTGCTTGGTCTGCGCCTCGACAAACACAATCTTATTGGCAACCCCATTCTTAGCCCACGCGTGAACTTCCTTTATAAGCCATTCAAGGATTTGCAGGCGCGTTTGACCTATTCGACAGGATTCCGTGCCCCGCAAGCGTACGATGAGGATTTGCACGTGACGGCTGTTGGTGGCGAGGGTGTTCAGATTGAGCTTGCCGAAGGGTTGAAAGAGGAGCGTTCCAACAGTTTTAGCGGCTCGGTTGATTGGACTACAAGTTTCGGGCATTGGCAGGCGAATGTGCTTGTTGAGGGCTTCTATACCGATTTGAACAATGTCTTTGTGCTTGAGGATGTTGGTGTGAATGAGTCTGGCCATGCTATAAAGGAGCGTCGTAACGGTGCCGGTGCGCGTGTCTTCGGTGCCAACATCGATGCCAAGATTGCGCACGGCAAGTTGTTCGCGTTGCAGCTTGGCTTCACGGCTCAACGTAGTCTTTATAAGCAGCCCGAGGCGTGGACCGAGGTTGACGGTGTTGCGTTGACAACGGAGCGTATGATGCGTACCCCCGATTATTACGGCTATTTTACCATAACATCGTCACCGGTGAAAAGGCTCGACCTATCGCTTTCGGGAACATATACAGGTTCTATGATTGTGCCTCATTATGCCGGTTATATCAAGAATGACTGTATGGAAACAACGCCCGATTTCTTCGACCTCAATTTCAAGACTGGATATACATTTGTTCTTCACGACCACATCAATTTGCAATTGAATGTTGGTGTGCAGAATATATTCAACAGTTTTCAGAGCGACTTGGACAAGGGAGAATTCCGCGATTCGGGTTACTTCTATGGCCCGACACAACCACGGACCTACTTTGTCGGAATCAAGATTTCGCAGTGATGAAATTCCAATATGAATGGTTGGGGCGTTGGAGTAATCTTGCGCCCCCTTTTCTTTGCTATTCTTGAATATCGTTGTATCTTCGTGGCTGAAAATATTTATAAGATGAGTACACCAGTTGTAAAAAGCGCACGTTTTGTAATAAGTAATACCGATATAAAGAAATGTCCTCAGGATGGCAAGCCTGAATATGCTTTCATCGGACGTTCGAATGTTGGCAAGTCGAGCCTTATCAATATGCTGACAAACCAGAAAAAGTTGGCAATGACATCGGCAACTCCGGGAAAGACACTTCTTATCAACCACTATCTGATAAACAACGAATGGTATCTAGTCGATTTGCCCGGTTATGGTTATGCAAAACGCAGCAAATCGCAGAACGAGCAACTGGAACATATTATTAGCGACTATGTGCTTGACCGCGAGCAGATGACTCTGCTTTTTGTGCTCATTGACTGCCGTCACGAACCACAGAAGATTGATCTGGAGTTTTTCCAATGGTTGGGCGAGAATGGCGTTCCGTTCTCAATCGTCTTCACCAAGGCCGACAAGTTGACAAAGGGTGTCTTGACGAGCAATATTGCCGCATACAAAGCGCGTTTGCTCAAAGAGTGGGAGGAGCTGCCTCCGGTTTTTGTCACCTCGTCCGAGAATACTTTGGGACGTGCCGAACTTCTCCAGTATATCAATGATATAAATGCTACTCTGTAAAATGAAAAAGCTGATTTCTCTTTTGCTTGTGGTGTGCGTGCTGTTCTCTTGCTCCGATGGCAAGGATGTTTGCAGAATTGATGGCCGATATGTCTCTGCGCCCGACGGTACAGTGCTGTATATTACACCGGTTGATGATATTCTCTCGCCCGTAGATTCGGCTGTCGTGAAAAACGGACGCTTCAGTTTTGAACTCACGGACACTGTGCCGGTGGTGCGTTTCATCTCTTCGCAGCGGGTTATCGATGGTAATTTTGTGGTTGTTGAGCCGGGCGTCCTGAATGTGGATTTTACGGCAGAGGAGTTTGTGAGTGGTGCGCCGGCTAACGAGCGCCTGAAACGCTTTATGGCCGAGAAGGAGAAGATTGTGAACTTGCGCAAAATGTGTGAGCCTGAAAATATTGGTTTGCTTGACATTGATGCTGCAATGTGCGACAGTATAAAGGAGGTGGTGTTTTTTGCCGGTGAGATTTTTGAGGCGTATGCCTTGAATGAGATTATTGAGAATATAGAAACGCCGGTGGGGCTTTTCTATCTTTTGCAGTCTGTTGGTGTTGTAGCGCCGGCAAAGCTGTTGTCCGTTTTTGAAAAAGTTCCTTCAGAGTACCGCGACAAACTGTACGATGCCATAAAAAACAGGGTTGAGGCTAACATCCGGGAGTCGGCAATGGCCGAGAAATATGTCGAGGAGGTTTATAAAAGTCTTGAAGAAACGGCTGTTGGCAAGAGATTCCAGAATTTTGAGCTCGACAATATCAATGGTGGCAAGGTGCTTCTCTCCGACGAGGTGTTTGCAAACAGATATACGCTTGTGCTCTTTTGGGCGAGTTGGGAAGATAATGCAAAAAATGTGCTCCGTTCTTTTTCGGCGATGTATGACAAGTATAAGACCGATGGGCTGCAGATTGTAGGCGTTTCGCTCGACGGCAGTGTTGCTGGTTGCAAATCTGTTGTTGATGAATTGTCTATTGGCTGGGTGCAGCTTTGTAACCCAACCGGTGGTAGTGCCGAGGTTGCTGCGGCATATGGCATTACTGATTTGCCGGCAACAGTCCTTGTCAATAACAGAGGAACAATCATTGCCCGTATGTCAACAGTCGATGAGGTTCTGAAGAAATTTGAAGAACTGTTCTAAAGCCGTTGCTCTTTGTCGGCATATCGATAATTTGTACGGTTCGTAAAAAAAAACTAAAAAAACAGTAGGTTTTAAACAAAATCGCTATCTTTGCATTATAAATGGTGCAGGACATCCTTTGTCTTGTGGTTTCAATCAAATAAATATATCTTTTTTAGATTTTCATTATTGTGTGCTTTCCCCTTGTTTTTGGGCGGGCATCATCATCTTATTTATGTATCATATAGAACAATTGAGGAGCAAGGAGATTGCCGATTTGCAATCGATTGCCCAGGATTTAGGAATTAAAGGAATCAAGTCGCTCGACAGGGATTCGTTGATTTATCGTATTCTTGATGGTCAGGCTATGCAGAATAGTAAGAGCGGCGCTCCTGCCGTGGTGAAGGAGGAGAATAGAATGACACGTCGTGAGCATCGACGCAACCGCATACATTCTGACGCTCCAAGCAAGGTTTATACGGCGACAGGGGACAAGGCTGTCAAGGTTGAAAAGGAAGAGCCTACAAAACAGAAGACAGAGCAGGCAAACGTTCCCGAAAAGAGTGTAGTTCAGCCTGTAGTCGAAGAAAAGACTGTGACTCCTGCGGTTGTTGAGGCTGCAACTCCCAAAGCCGTGGACGAGGCTCCCAAGCAGAAAAAACGCGGCCGCAAGCCAAAGAATGAGAAAAACAGTGCCGAAAATGTGCAGGTAGAGGTGCCTGCAGTTGAGCCTGTGGAGGTTGTTGAGGCTGCTCCTGCGGTAGAGGGTGCAACAAAAGAGGCTTCTTCTGCCAAGAAACGTGGCCGTAAACCAAAAAATAAAACAGTAGAAAAACCAGTAGAACCTGTTGTGGCAGCCGAAGAACTTCCTGTTGTTCCTGTCGCTGAGGAGGGTGAGGCGTTTGTGGCAATTGAAAATCTTCCAAGTGATACAAAAGAGCTTCCTTCGGAGCTGGTTGATAAATTCGAGAAGAGCAACAAAGGGCAAAAGAATAACAACGACAAGAAAAATCGTTTTAACAACGAAAAGCGCGAGCAGCAAAGCGAGGAGCATCAGTCTGCTGCAAAGCAGTACGATTTTGCAGATGTCCTGCGTGTTGAGGGTGTTCTTGAAATTATGCCCGACAATTATGGCTTCTTGCGTTCTTCCGATTACAATTACTTGGCTTCGCCCGACGATGTATATGTATCGCAATCACAGATAAGGCTTTATGGATTAAAGACAGGTGATGTGGTCGAGGGTATAATACGCCCTGCTTCGGCTGGTGAAAAGTATTTCCCTCTTGTAAAGGTCAATCGAATCAATGGCTTGTCCCCCGAACTTGTACGTGACCGTGTGTCGTTCGAAAATCTTACACCGTTGTTCCCCGATGAAAAGTTTACGCTTTGTACCGGTAGTTACGACAATCTATCGGCACGTGTCGTAGACCTCTTCTCTCCCATTGGTAAGGGACAGCGTGGTCTTATCGTGGCTCAGCCAAAGACCGGTAAGACAATGCTTTTGAAGGATATTGCAAATGCCATTGCTGCCAACCACCCCGAGGCATATATGATTATGCTGCTCATTGACGAGCGCCCCGAGGAGGTTACCGATATGGCGCGTTCGGTAAATGCCGAAGTTATCGCTTCTACGTTTGACGAGCCTGCCGAGCGCCACGTGAAGATTGCCGGAATTGTTCTTGAGCGTGCAAAGAGAATGGTTGAATGTGGTCACGATGTAGTTATTTTCCTTGACTCTATAACACGTCTTGCGCGTGCCTATAACACTGTTTCTCCGGCATCGGGCAAGGTGCTTTCAGGCGGTGTCGATGCCAATGCCCTGCACAAGCCCAAGCGTTTCTTTGGAGCGGCCCGTAATATTGAGAATGGTGGCTCGTTGACCATTATTGCAACTGCCTTAATTGATACCGGCTCTAAAATGGATGAGGTAATCTTCGAGGAATTCAAGGGTACCGGTAATATGGAGTTGCAGCTCGACCGTTCGCTTGCAAACAAGCGCATTTTCCCTGCGGTGAATATTGTCGCTTCATCAACACGTCGCGACGACCTGTTGCTCGACCGCCAGACTCTCGACCGTATGTGGATTCTGCGTAAGTATCTTTCGGATATGACCCCAATAGAGGCTATGGAGTTTGTCAAGGATAGGTTGGAGAGGACAAAGGATAATGATGAGTTCCTTTTGAGTATGAACTCTTGATTTTGAAATGACTAAAAGCAAACTTCTACGTTATATAAACTCATTTCAAATATTGCTGGAGATTTGATATTTTTTGGATATTTGTGGGTAAGGCATTTTGTCTTGCCCACTATTTTTTACCCAAGACTTCCAAGCTATATTTTGTATGGTTTGTTTGAATTGTTCAATAATATTAGTACATTCGCATCGTAAATGCAAAATTTTTAGCCTATGAAGCATCGCGTATAGTTCGATACGCACATTTTAAACATATTGGAAAAGCGTTTTAATAGACTTCTTCTCTGACAAAAGTTTGGCGACTGATAAATGGGAAATTGGATGGCTATTAGGATGCCTGCGCATTTGCGTGGGCTTTCTGTCATTTCGATTTCTCGGGTTACGCCAAACACCCTGTCAGAGCGAGATACTGGAAGTACCGCGCTTTTTTTGTGCGTATTTATAGAGTGTTGTTTAAGGTACAACGGAGTAACCCGAAAAGCCGTTAAGTGAGTAAGGGAAATTGATTTTAAATTTGAATAATATGAAAAAGATTATAATCTTCGCTGTAGCATTTATTGCCGTTTTGACTGCAAGTGCAAGTTTGACTACAGTAACCAATGAGTCTTCATCGCCAACAAAGTCTAAGCAAATAGGACTTTATAGAGAATGTAGAAGTTGTGATGGCAAAGGGTATATAGTTGTTAGAAAACGTTGCACTTGTCTGGGTAATCCAAATTGTTCAAAGTGTGGTGGAGATGGTGTCATCGAAACACAACACACCTGTAACACATGTAAAGGCAAAGGCAAGGTGAGGGTTAACTAATTAGTAATATAAATACTTGAATAATATGAAAAAGATATTTTTGGCAATGGCCTTTATTTTGATTTCAACAGGCCTGTCTGCAGCAAATAATAACAATGAAGTAAAGCAAAATGTATTTAATTCAAAAGAGGTTCAGTATCCTACTTGTAGTGCTTCATTAAAATATACGAAAACAACTGTCTATAAAGTAAACTTGGCTGGCGATTTAGGAGCTTATGCTACAGTTATTATTAATTGTAAGCAGGAGAATGATGTCTATATAACAGTTGCTGCTTATAAAAACAATGAGCATGTAGGTTCAGATGTGGTTACCGTTGAAGCAGGAGGATTGAGTGGTAGTAAAAATATTCATGTGAAAGGGTGTAAAATAAATGATGTGGTTGAATTGAGGATTGTGTATTAATATTATAGGCGCACCACGGTGCGCCTATAATATTTTTATATTAAAAACTCGTTCGGTTTAGAATGGAAGGTCATCCGGGTCGTTGGCCGCCTTGCTAAAGTCGGGTACCTCAACCTTTGGAGCGTTGATAACCGGTGTTTCTGTTGGTGCAGGAGCTGCGCCACGCTCTACTCGCCAAGCGCGGATGTCGTTGTACCAACGTCCGTTGTACTCGCGTGCGTTGATGTCGAACGAAACGGTCAACTCGTCGCCGGCCTGAATGTTGAACTGTGATATCTTGTCAGCACCGAATACGTTGAAACACAATTTCTTTGGGAATTGCTCGTGTGTTTCCAAAACATATTCCTGCATTTTCCACTCATTTCCTGTCTTTGATACGCCGCCTCTCTCCGGAAGCACTGCGATAATTTTTCCTGTAATCTCCATAGTTTTCTTTAAATTGTGGGCGAAAATAGCTCTTTTATTCACGAAATGCAATTTTTTTTGCCCCATTTTTATCACTTTCTATATATTTAGTTTATCTTTGTAGGTACTACGCGCGCGAGCGCGAGGATTACGTTTGAATATCAATTAAAACTTTTATACTATGAATTTTACAGTATCAAGCTCTTTGCTGTCGTCTCGCTTGCAGACCATCAGCCGTGTAATCAATTCAAAAAACACTATTCCTGTTCTGGATTGCGTATTGTTTGAACTCGAAGGCAATAAACTTACTTTGACTGCTTCGGATCCCGACAATACTCTCAATACTTCGCTCGAGGTTGTTGATTGCTCTGAGGATTTTAGCTTCGCAATCTCGTCAAAAATCCTTATTGACTCTTTGAAAGAGATTTCGGAACAGCCTATCCGTTTCGATGTCAAGAAGGAAACACTTGAAATTACAATCTATTATCAGAACGGTAAGTATAGCCTTGTTGGCCAGAATGCCGACGAGTATCCTTCGGCTGCGGTTCTTGGCGAGAGCGCAGTGGCGATAAATGTTCCTACCAAGGTTCTTTCAAGCGGAATATCTTGTTCTTTGTTTGCTGCGGCAGATGATGAGGTGCGCCCTGTGATGTGTGGTGTGTACTTTGATTTTGCACCGGACAGCATTACATTGGTTGCTTCTGATGGCCACAAATTGGTGCGTTGCCGCGACTATTCTGTGGTTGGTGCTGAAAAATCGGCATTCATTCTTCCAAAGAAGCCTGCAACACTCTTGAAGAACTTGCTCGGCAAGGATGAACAGGAGGATGTTGCTGTTGAATTCGATGGCCGCTTCGCAATTTTTGATATGGGTGAGTATAAGTTGGTTTGTCGCCTCTTTGACGGCCGTTACCCCAACTATAACTCTGTGATTCCACAGAATAATCCTCACAAGCTCACTGTTGACCGCGCTGCGCTCATAAGCACATTGCGCCGTGTGGCAATCTTCTCATCACAAGTGAGTCTTATCAAGCTCCATCTCGAGGACAACAAGGTGGTTATCTCGGCTCAGGATACCGATTTCTCTACATCGGCCGAGGAGAGCATAGCTTGCAGCTACGAGGGTGCGTCAATGAATATTGGTTTCCGTGCTTCGTTCCTCATTGATATTCTTAACAACACTCCGGGTCAGGATGTTGTGATTGAACTTGCCGACCCATCACGTGCCGGTGTTATTGTTCCTGCTGAGCAGGTTGACAAGCAGGAGTTGTTGATGTTGTTGATGCCGATGATGCTTACAGATTGATTATGAAGCTGAATCTTGTAAAGCCTATAATATTTTTCGACCTTGAAACAACCGGAACAGATATCTCCAAAGACCGTATCGTCGAGATATGCTACATAAAGGTTTTCCCAGACGGCAAGGAGGTTGAATATACAAAACGTATCAATCCGGGGATGCATATCCCCGAGGTTGCTTCGGCTGTGCACGGTATCTATGATGACGATGTAAAGGATTGCCCCACCTTCAAGGAGGTGGCACGCGAGATTGCCAACGAATTCGAGGGTTGCGATGTTGCCGGGTTTAATTCAAACCGCTTCGATTTGCCTCTGCTTGCCGAGGAGTTCCTCCGTGCTCAAGTGGATATTGACCTTTCGCGTTTGAGGGCGGTTGATGTGCAGGTGTTGTATCATAAGCGTGAGCCACGCACATTGTCGGCTGCATATAAATTCTATTGTGGCGAGGACCTTGAGGATGCCCATAGTGCGCTTGCCGACACCCGTGCAACCTACAATGTGCTTATGTCGCAGCTTGACCATTATAGCGATTTGCCAAACGATGTTGAGGCTCTTTCAAAAGAATCGTCGTTTACAAACAATGTCGATTTTGCCGGCCGTTTTGTTTATGATGCCAATGGCAGGGAGGTTTTCAATTTCGGCAAATACAAGGGAATGCCTGTCGACGCGGTGCTTGACCGCGACCCCGGTTATTATGGCTGGATGATGAATGGCGAATTCTCGCTCAACACAAAGCAGGTGCTTACCCGCATCAAGTTGCGTGGAATGAAAAAGTGAAACAGTGAAAAGAGAAGGCGAAATGCTAAAAGGGAAGAATATTGTTTTGGGAGTGACCGGTAGTATTGCTGCATACAAAGCGGCGGTGCTTGTGCGTCTGCTGGTAAAGGAGGGCGCAACGGTACAGGTGGTGATGACACCGTCGGCGAAGGACTTTATTACTCCGCTGACACTCTCGACATTGTCGGGTCGTCCTGTGATGTGCGACTTTTTCCAAAGTGACAACGGTGCTTGGAACAGCCACGTTGAATTGGGCTTGTGGGCCGATGCTATGATTGTTGCTCCGGCAACGGCGTCTACGCTCGGCAAGATGGCAAACGGTGTTGCTGACAATCTGCTTGTAACAACCTATCTGTCTATGAAGGCTCCGGTTTTCATTGCTCCTGCAATGGACCTCGATATGTATGCCCACCCATCGACACAGCGTAATGTCGAAGTGTTGAAGAGTTATGGCAACCATATTATTGAGGCTACAGCCGGTGAACTTGCGAGCCACTTGTGTGGCAAGGGACGACTCGAAGAGCCGGAGGTGATTGTTGACCTGCTCAAAGATTTTTTTTTAGGCAGTAAAGCTCTCGCGGGCAAGAAGGTGCTTGTTACGGCAGGCCCTACATACGAAAAGATTGACCCGGTGCGCTTTATCGGCAATTACTCGTCGGGCAAGATGGGTTTTGCCATCGCCGAAGAGTGTGCGGCTCAGGGTGCTGAAGTGACCCTTATTGCCGGTCCTGTTTCTATGGAGTGCAAGAATCCCGGAATAAAAAGAGTTGATGTTGAGTCGGCGTGCGAGATGTACGATGCGGCAATGCAGGCGTTCCCATCGTGCGATGTGGCTGTGCTCTCGGCGGCTGTTGCCGATTATCGTCCGACACAGTGTGCACCTGTGAAGATGAAACGTACAGCCGATGATATGTTTATTGAACTTACTCCAAATAGCGACATCGCGGCTTCGTTGGGTGCTGTAAAGAACGAAAATCAGTTACTTGTAGGCTTTGCGCTTGAAACAGACAATGCCGAAGAGAATGCCCGTCTTAAGCTACAGAAGAAAAATCTGGATTTCATAGTTCTTAATTCGCTCGAAGACAAGGGGGCAGGCTTTGCTTGTGACACCAACAAGGTGACCATCATTGACAAGCAGGGAAAGAGTGATTTCCCGTTGAAAAGCAAAAAAGATGTGGCAAAGGATATTGTTGCCCATATCTCCAGATTACTTGTTGTTCTTGCGTTTATGCTGTTGCCATTGTCGGCCAGTGCCGAGGGTGAGGAGCTGAATGCAAATGTAACGCTCAATGCGTCGAAGGTGCAGGGCTCGAACACCGAGGTGTTTACTCAACTCGAGGAGGCTTTGAAGGCTTTTATCAATGATCGCAAATGGACCCCTAACACCTATGAAGATGTAGAACGCATAACCTGTAATTTTACATTTGTGGTGAACTCATACGCCAACGACGGCTCTTTCGACTGTTCACTGATGGTGCAGGCTTCGCGACCGGTGTATGGAGCATCCTACTCGTCGACAATTTTTCAATATGAGGATAAAAGTATAAAATTCAAATATCAGCCTTTCGACCGTCTTGAATTTGTTGAGGACAATCTTGACAATAATCTCACAGCCGTGGTTGCGTTTTATGTGTATATGATTATTGGAATGGATTTGGACTCTATGGGTGAGCTTGGTGGCAGTGAATATCTGAACAAGTCGCTTATGATTGCCAATAATGCCCAGAATCTTGGCGATACAGGTTGGCGTATAAGCAGTGGTGGCAATAACCGTCATTCCATAATAGATGACTATATGAATGGCGCAATGGAGCCGGTGCGCAAGCTGATGTATAAATACCATCGCCTTGGCTTGGATACAATGTTCAAGAATGCCGATGGTGGTCGCAAGGAGATAACGGAGTGTTTCGCACTATTGAAAAAGGCCTACGAAGACCGCCCAATGGCATATTTTACAAGGCTGTTTACCGAGTATAAGGTAGACGAATTTGTCAATATCTATTCAAAGTGTACACCTGATGAGAAAAAGACGGTTGTCGATATTCTCTATAATATAAATCCCTCATTGTCTTCGGAGTGGGACAAGATAACAAAAAGCAATAACTGAGCATAATGCTGAAACATATATCTATACGGAATTTTGCATTGATAGAGCGTGTGGAGGTTGATTTCTCTGCGGGCTTTTCTGTTATAACCGGTGAAACGGGTCACGGAAAGTCGGTCTTTCTTGGTGCTATTTCTATGTTGTTGGGGCAACGTTCCGATGCGAAGGCTATACGCGAGGGTGCCGACCGTTGTGTCATAGAGGGTTGCTTTGATATTTCTGATTTTGCAATGCAGGGTTGGTTCGAGGAGAACGACCTTGACTACGATAGCGAGTGTATTGTACGTCGTGAG
This sequence comes from Bacteroidaceae bacterium, assembly GCA_017646665.1. Taxonomy (GTDB): domain Bacteria; phylum Bacteroidota; class Bacteroidia; order Bacteroidales; family Bacteroidaceae; genus HGM04593. The sequence continues at coordinate 101,517 of JAGCMB010000030.1, read as the reverse complement.
GTGGCAACTTCGGGACGCAGTAGGGCTTTTGTGAATGACACTCCTGTGTCGGTGTCACAACTCAAGGAATTGGGTACGCGTCTTGTGGATATTCATTCGCAGCACCAGAATCTGTTGCTTGGCGACAGGAACTACCAGTTGCGTGTGCTTGATGTCCTGTCGGGCAATAAGGTTCTGCTCGGGAACTACAAGGAGCGCTACGATGAGTATCGTGCATTGAACGGTGAACTGAAAAAGTTGAAGGAGGTGCTTGAGAACAGCCGTCGCGACGAGGAGTGGTTGCGTTTTCAGCTCGAGGAACTTGAGGATGCCAAACTTTCCGAAGGCGAGGTTGAAGCACTTGAGCAGGAGATGAGCGAACTTTCGCACGCCGAAGAGATACAGGCAGCTCTCTATGGTGCCTATAATGGAATAAATGGTGACGAGAACAATCTGTTGCAGGCTTTGCGCGAATCGTCAAATTTCCTCTCGCGCATATCGTCGCATTACGCTGCCGCCAGTGAAATGTCGGAGCGTCTTGAAAATTGTTATATTGAGCTGAAAGACTGCTGTTGCGAGATTGAACAGCGTGCCGAACGTGTGCAGTATTCGCCCGACAGGCTCGATTTTGTGGAGCGACGTTTGGCTATGATATACGATTTGCAAAAGAAACATCGCGTAGATTCTGTTTCAGCCCTGATGGCTCTTGCAGCCGATTTTTCGTCGCGCCTTGACAAAATAGAGTGTGGCGACGATGATATAAGGACTTTGGAGCGTCGCATTGATGCACTTGGCAAGGAGCTGACAAGTCTGGCTGGTGAAATTACGAAGTCGCGCAAGGAGAGTGCAATGCATCTGCAAAAGGAGATGGTTGCCATTCTGGTTAATCTCGGTATGCCAATGATACGTTTCGAGGTTGACTTTGCAACTACCGATGGTTTTACTTCGTTGGGATGTGATGTTATAACATTCCTCTTTTCGGCAAACAGTAGCAGTGCTCCACAACCATTGTGCGATGTGGCTTCGGGTGGTGAGATGGCCCGTGTTATGCTTGCCTTGAAATCGCTTGTGGCATCAAACGGCAGTCAGCCTACACTTATTTTTGACGAAGTGGATACCGGTGTGTCGGGTGTGCTTGCCGAGCGTATGGGCAGGATGATGCAGCAGATGGGGTGTGCCAATCGTCAAGTCCTCAGTATTACACACCTGCCTCAGGTTGCGGCACTCGGAACGCGCCACTACAAAGTTCACAAGGAAGAGACGGCCAATGGTACAGTAACTGATATTATAGAACTTGCACAACAGGAGAGAGTGCGGGAGATAGCGCAGATGATGAGTGGCGAGGTGCTCACCGATGCGGCTATGAACGCAGCGAATTTGTTGTTGTCACAATCATAACAAGTTAGAATATGGTAAACACAAATGAAATGATATTCGGCGTACGCGCCGTTTTGGAGGCTATTGAAGCCGGCAAGGAGGTTGACAAGATTTTGGTAAAGCGTGACTTGCAGAGTGAGTTGTCACGTGAACTGTTCGCCGCTCTAAGGGGGCGTACAATACCAGTAGTACGTGTTCCGGTTGAGAAGTTGAACCGTATAACACGCAAAAACCACCAGGGAGTGATAGCATATATATCGGCTGTGGAGTATGCGAGTGTCGACACTCTTGTTCCGACGCTTTATGAGGAGGGAAAAGTGCCTTTCCTTGTATTGCTTGACGGTATTACCGATGTGCGTAACTTCGGTTCAATAGCCCGCACCTGCGACTGCGCCGGTGTCGATGCGATTATAATCCCTGCCCATAACAGCGTAACGGTCAATGCCGATGCGGTGAAGACTTCTGCAGGTGCATTGCACCTGTTGCCTGTGTGTCGTGAAAAGAACATTACAGAAACATTGAAGTATCTTAAAGCTTCGGGAATACGTATTGTGTGTGCAACAGAAAAGGGCAAGATAAACTATACACAGACCAATTTCACAGAGCCGGTATGTGTGGTAATGGGTGCCGAAGATAAGGGTATTCCGCAGGAGCACCTTGCTCTTTGTGACGATTGGGTTGCAATACCGCAGTTCGGTAACATTGAATCGTTGAATGTGTCGGTTGCAACCGGTGTTATACTATACGAGGCAGTGCGTCAGCGTCACTTGAACGAATGATTGTTATGAGAAGGGTGTTTTTGTCTTTATTGGTGATTTCCCTGTCGGCACTCTCTGTCTTTGCCGACAAAATGCCTAAGGGCGTAGAGAAGGCGCGTCAGTCTGTAGCAAGTGTCGTTACTTACAGGCAAGGCGTTATGTTGCATAATGGCACGGCGGTGTTTGCCGGTGACAGGGGTGACCTGCTGTCATCGCGCTCTCTTTTTGTCGATGCCGACAGTGCCGTTGTAATAGACTACAAAGGTGTTGTACGCCCGGTAAATAGAATTGTCGGTATCAACGAGGTCTTTGATTGTATCAGATTGCGTGTCGTTGCCGACAAGAAAATAAAGACATTGCCTGTTTCTGAGACTCCGGTTGCTGATGGTGAAACACTTTATCTGCTTGGCTATGGTGTCGGAAAAGGCGGATTTATCGAAAAGGCTGATGTTGAAAGAGTAGACTCGATATACTCTTGTGCCTATTACACTTTGTCAAGACCAATGGAGCAACGTTTTGTTGCCTTGCCGCTTGTCAATGGAAAGGGTGAACTTGTGGCCCTGATGCAACAGGCCGCAACGAGTGACACCATCAACAGTTATGCCATTGGTGCCGCTGTCAATTCAATGCTTGATGTGGCTGTTCCGCTATACGGAAAGGGATATTATCCTACGATGGGAATACGTACGGCATTGCCACAGAGCAAAGCGGACGCACTCTCTTGTCTGTATATGCAGACGATTGTAGGCGATAGTGTATCATACAAGAGTGTTATTGATGATTTTGTGGCAGCGTTCCCCGACAGCTATGAGGGTTATATTTCAAGAGCTGAATATGAGGCTGTGATGATGCGTGACTTTAATGCAGCTGAGCAATCCTGGAACAAAGCATTCAAATATGCTAAAAATCCGGCAGAGGTGCATTTTGGGAAGGCCAAGGCGATAAATATGATAGTTCTGCAGGGTGACACTGTTTCACATCCAATGCTTTCGTTGGCCAATGTCTTGTGCGAGGTCGACAAGGCCATAACAGCCGATAGCCTTTCGTTGTATATAAATGGAAAGGCTGAAATTCTGAGCTCTCACGGTCACTTTGCCGCAGCGGCAGAGTGCTACGAATCGCTTGCATCAACAGACATGCGCGGTCCCGATATTTTTGCAAAGGCATCGCAGTGTTATAGAGCCGTTGAGGATTATGAAAAGTCGGTGGCAATGCTCGACAGTGCCATCTGTTGTTTCGATTCGGTGATGGTTGCTTCGTATGCGCCATATATCCTTACACGTGCGCTGGTCAATGCATCGGCAAAGAAGTACCGCGATGCTGTGTTTGACTATAACAGATACGAAAACTGCATGTCCGGTCGTCTTGGAGCCGAATTCTATTATTTCCGTGAACAGGCCGAGCTGGGTGCAAAGATGTACCGTCAGGCACTTAATGATATTGACACTGCAATTTATCTCGACCCGCAGAATGTGGCCTATTATATTGAAAAAGGACTGCTGTGCTATCGTGTCAAGTTATCTGATGAGGGTATCAGAACATTGCAAGAGGCCGAGGCTTTCGCAGCCGGAATATCCGATGTCCACTATCTGCTTGGACGTCTGCATGTGCAGAAAGGCGATAATGAAAAGGCTGTTTCTTACTTGAAGAGAGCGTCGAAACTTGGACATCCCGATGCTGATACTGTCCTGGAACAACTTAAAAACTGATTGTCATGAAAAGATTCCGTTTGCAAATGTTGGCGCTTTTTCTTGCGTGTCTGTGTGTGACAAGTCCCGCTGTGGCCTTGTGCCTTACAGATGATAGTTGTGTGCAATCACTTGCCGACACATTGCGTAGTGACGGATATCTGAAAGGACTCGAAGCCTATAGAGCCGGGAACTATTCCGATGCTGTAAAATTCTGGAAAAAGGCTGCAAAGGAGGGTGATGCCTTGGCGCAATGTAATTTGGGAGCCAGCTATGCGGCCGGCAAAGGTGTCCGTCAGGATTATTCCAAAGCACTCAAGTGGTTCCGAAAAGCCGCCGAGCAGGGAAATGATGTAGCACAGTGCAACATCGGCAACTGCTATCACAAGGGCAATGGCGTGAAACAGAGCATTGACGAAGCGGTCAAATGGTATCTTATGGCTGCCGAACAGGCTAATGTGGTAGCAATGACTAATCTTGGTGTATGTTATAGATTAGGCGAGGGTGTGCCTGTTGACAGTGTAAAGGCTTTTGGATATCTCTACTCTGCTGCCGAGAAGGGTTATCCTGTTGCTTGGAATGAGGTGGGTGATTGTTTCTTCTTTGGAATAGGAGTGACACAAAATTGCGACGAGGCTTTTTATTGGTATAAAAGAGCTGCCGAGCAGGGGTTGGATATTGCACAGTATAATCTGGCTATATGCTATTCTTACGGCGAGGGTGTGGCAAAGGACGACAATATGGCTTTTAGTTGGTTTTCAAAATCGGCCGATAAAGGAAATGCCAAAGCACAGTATAGCCTCGCCGAATGTTATTATAATGGAATAGGCGTGTCAAAAAGTGCTGCTCAGGCTGCAAAGTGGTATGAGAAGGCTGCGCTTCAGGGACACACCGATGCACAATATTTTCTTGCCGGATGTTACTATTCAGGTGATGGGGTAAAGGAAGACCATTATAAGGCGGCAGAATGGTATGCAAAGGCCGCTAGGAACGGCGATGCAGAAGCAATGTGTCAGCTTGCCGGTTGTTATTACTGGGGCGATGGTGTTGTCGTTGATTATAAGAGAGCCATGTGGCTTTATAAAAAGGCTGCAGAACAGGGATGTGCCGAAGCTATATTCTGTCTTGCTGAATATGCAGTAGATGACAATGATGAGGTAGATATGAAAAAAACCTATGAAAGGTATCTACAAGCTGCAGAATTGGGCTTTGCGCCGGCATACAACAAGGTCGGTAGCTTTCATTATTTAGGCTTGATTGGCAGTGTCAATTATGAGGAGGCAGCCAAATGGTATGGCAAAGGTGCTGAATATGGCGATGCCGATGCCCAATACAATCTTGCCCAGTGTTATTATTTGGGGCGTGGCGTTGAACAGAACTATACTACAGCTGTACGTTGGTGTGCGAAGTCGGCAACGCAGGAAAATGTCAATGCGCAATATCTTCTGGGTACAATGTATTATAACGGGTCGGGTGTGCAGCAGGATTACGAAATGGCTGTCCTCTGGTACAGCAAGGCTGTTGAGAAGGAACATCCTGCGGCATTGTATGACCTTGGTATCTGTTACTACTATGGCCTAGGCGTTGCGAAAAACCGGGATAAAGCCATTGAATTGTGGGATTTGTCGGCCGAGCAGGAGTTCGAGGATGCAATTAATGCTCTCAAGGAGTTGAAGTAAAAAGCTATTCTTTCCATTCGAGACGGAATACATTCTTGCTTTTTTCATTTATACAGCAGTGGGCCGATGGGCGCTCATTGACTACCCAGACGATTTCTCCTTTGTTGTCGCATACGACAAGCTGTGCCTGTTTTTCAATGAGGCTTTTTTTGCGGTCGGTAAGATAGTCGCTGACAAGCTTCGTACCGCGCATGCCGAATGGTGCAAAGCGGTCGCCGTTGCGTGTGTTTCTTAGGGTCAGTGGCAGTTCTATTTTTTCGGCATCGATAGTGGCAATGTTGCGCTGTTTGGGTATTTCGCCATTAAACGTTGTGCGTGTAATTGACAATACTCCCAATCCTGTTTCAACGACGCCGTCTTCGGGTAAAATAAATTCTTTCTGTTCAATGTTGTCACGTTTGGTTATTATCAGTTCTTTCCTGTCTTTTAGAACAGTCCATTCTGTGGCGTGGAAAAGTTTTGAACCTTCGGTGTTCATTGATGCGGAAATATCTTCAACCTGTGAGCTGTTGAAGCCCAACGGCGAGAGTATTTCGTGCAGGATTGTTGTTGGAGCAATCTCTTTTGTGAGTTTTTCAATGCAAATCCTGTTATTGTCTTTTACGCGTTTGATTGACTCCTCAATGGCATTGCGGTAGATTTTCTCGGCTTCGCTGATGCGTTGCGCTGTTGCGGCAAGTGTCGAGAGTATTGATGGGTTTATTTCTGCCAGCTTTGGGATTAGCTCAAGTCTAATTTTGTTGCGTGTGTAGTCGCTTGTTAGGTTTGTGCTGTCTGTGACATATTCTTCACCGCGCCATTCAAGATAGTCGAGAATCTCGTCACGGCCAACGCATAGTAGTGGCCTGATGATGTGTCCATTCTTTGGCTGTATGCCTCTCAGTCCTTTTATTCCGGTTCCTCGGGTGAGATTTAACAGGAGTGTTTCTGCCGAATCGTCGCGGTGGTGAGCTACTGCAATGACTTGTGCTTCGCTCTTTGCTCTTTGCTCTTCAAATGCGGTATAACGCTGTTCGCGTGCTGCCATCTCTATGGAGATTCCCCTCTCTTTGGCATATCTTGTTGTGTCGAAATGTACAATGTGTAGTACAACATCAAGTCGTCTGCACAGCTCTTTTGTAAACTGTTCGTCACGATTGCTCTCTTCGTCGCGGAGGTGGAAATTACAATGTATGGCTTCGCAGTTGTACCCGAGCCTGCGGAGTACGACAAGGAGAGCGACGGAGTCTGCTCCACCGCTGAGCGCAACGAGAACATTGTCACCTTGTTTAAGCAACTTGTGTTCATCGATATATCTCTCTACCTTGTGTATCATTGTATCAATTTCTCGCGAAGATAGAATATAAATGCTGAAAAACAGCCCTCAATCATAAAATAATTGGTTAATTATAGCTTAAAATGTTAAAAAAGGGGCTTCATTGTTTGTTCTTCACAAAAAATGTCTTACCTTTGTCATCGCTTAACGCAAGTAGTTGCAAAGCATCTGGTACCTTGGATGAGTGGCTTAGTCAGTGGTCTGCAAAACCATGTACGGCGGTTCGAATCCGCCAGGTACCTCAAAGAGCTCTAAAAGAGCTCTTTTTTTGTTTTTATATATTCATTTTTATGGCCGACAACTTTTTGGAAAAGCGAATGGAGCAGTATCGTGCTCATTCCTCAGCTTCGTCAAACAACAAATCAAAGGATTCTCTTGCGACTCTGCTTGCCAAGAATCGTAGTACAAGGGGATATGATGCGTCCTACAAGGTGCGCATTGACCAATTGCGTCGCATAGTGGCAGTGAACAATAAGTTGGCTTCTGCGCGTAACCGTCAGCCGTTGCGTTTCAGGCTTGTGACTGCCGATGAGGCTCAAAAGGTGTTGCCTTTTATAAGAATGGGTGCTGGCTTGAAGGAACTCGGTCTGCCGCTTGCAGGAACTGAACCGAACGCATTCATTGTGGTGTGCTCAACCATTGAGCCGCGCAACAGCACCTACGTCGATTTGGGTATATCGGTGCAGAGTATGTTGTTGCAGGCTGTTGAGATGGGACTGAATGGTTTATGCATTATGGATTTCGACTGTGACAGGCTTGCCGGATCGTTGCAGTTACAGTATAGCCCATTGCTTGTCGTTGCCATTGGAAAGAGTGCCGAGAAGATAAGGCTTGTGGATATCAAGGAAAACGATGACCATTCATATTATCGTGAGAATGGTGTGCACTATGTTCCAAAGGTTGTTGTTGAGGATTTGATAATAGAATGAATGTTATGAAAGAGAATGACCGCTTGCTTTAGCTAGCATTTGTGTGCTAGGCTTTTGAACCTTTCATTATAAAAAAATAGAGCCGAAGGCTCTATTTTTTTATAATGTTATGCATCGATGTTTGCGTATGTTGCATTGTTTTCGATAAACTCTCTACGTGGGCCTACATCGTCACCCATAAGCATTGAGAAGATGTAGTCGGCTTCCTGTGCATCGCGTATGGTCACCTGTTTGAGTGTGCGTGTTTCGGGGTTCATTGTTGTGTCCCACAACTGCTCGGGGTTCATCTCACCAAGACCCTTGTAACGCTGTATGTTTATCTCTTTCTCGTTGCCGCCTGCATACTCCTGTATGAAAGCCTCTTTCTCCCTGTCGTCGTAGCAATATTTCTTTACCTTGCCCTTTGAACAGAGGTAGAGAGGGGGCATTGCTTTGTAGAGGTGTCCGGCCTCAATGAGCTCAGGCATGTAGCGGTAGAACAGTGTCATGATAAGTGTTCCGATGTGTGCACCGTCGACATCGGCATCGGCCATCATAATAATCTTGTGGTAACGAAGTTTCTCGATGTTTGCCTTCTTGCTGTCCTCAGGGTCAAGTCCGAAACGTACTCCGATAGCCTGGATGATGTTGTTGACCTCGTCGCTCTCAAATGCCTTGTGCCACATAACCTTTTCTACGTTCAGAATCTTACCGCGCAAAGGAAGGATGGCTTGGAATTTACTCTTGCGTCCCTGTCTTGCTGAACCGCCCGCAGAATCTCCCTCGACGAGGAACAGCTCGCAGTTCTCAGGTGTTTTGTCTGAGCAGTCTGACAATTTACCGGGTAATCCACAACCGCCCATCGGGCTCTTGCGCTGTACGCTCTCGCGTGCCTTGCGTGCTGCAATACGTGCAGTAGCTGCAAGAATCACCTTGTCGACAACCATCTTTGCCTCTTTGGGGTGCTCCTCGAGGTAGTATGCAAGAGCTTCGCCAACAGCCTGGTCAACTGCGCCGGTAACCTCGCTGTTACCCAGTTTTGTCTTTGTCTGACCCTCAAACTGTGGCTCTGCAACCTTGACAGATACGATGGCTGTCAAACCCTCGCGGAAGTCCTCGCCCGAAATCTCAACCTTGGCCTTTTCAAGTGCCTTGGTGTCGTCGGCATATTTCTTCAAAGTACGGGTCAATGCTCTGCGGAAGCCGGCAAGGTGTGTTCCGCCCTCGTATGTGTTGATGTTGTTTACGTATGTGTGTACATTCTCGCTGTAGCCGGTGTTGTACAGAATGGCTACTTCGATGGGGATATTGTTCTTTTCTGTATTCAGGTAGATGACATCGCCAATCAATGGGATACGTGACGCGTCGATGTGGCGTACGAACTCCCTCAAACCCTCGGTAGAGTGGAATGTCTCGCTCTTGTAGTTGCCGTTTTCATCAGCTTCGCGTGTGTCGGTCAATGTGATGGTGATACCGGCATTCAGGTAGGCAAGTTCGCGAAGGCGTGTTGCCAATATCTGATACTGATATTCAGTAACGGTGAATATTGAGCCGTCGGGCTGGAATGTCTGTTTTGTACCTCTGATGTCGGTGTCGCCAATGCAGTGTACGGCATCGAGTGGCTTTCCGCAAGAGTAGTTCTGCTCATAGTGCTTGCCATCGCGGAAAACCTCGGTCTTCATGTGTGTAGACAAGGCATTCACGCACGATACACCCACACCGTGCAGACCACCTGACACTTTGTAGGAATCCTTGTTGAACTTACCGCCGGCGTGCAGCACTGTCATAACCACTTCAAGTGCCGAACGACCTTCCTTCTCGTGCCAATCCACGGGGATACCACGACCGTTGTCCTGAACGGTGATTGAATTGCCTGGGTTGATAGTTACATTTATGTGGGTACAGAAGCCGGCCATTGCCTCATCGATAGAGTTGTCAACCACCTCATAAACCAGGTGGTGGAGTCCCTTTTCGCTGATGTCGCCAATGTACATCGCGGGGCGTTTACGAACTGCCTCAAGACCTTCGAGTACCTGAATACTGTCGGCCGAGTAGCTGGCTGCTGCGTTTTTCTTGATTTCTTCGCTCATAATGTTTTATTACCAATATAACCGAACAAAGTTAGCAAAAAATGGGCTATTATGCAAGCGGATTTTACTAAATATTCACATCTTGGGCATTGCTTTTTCTTTACATTTTCTATCTGTTGCAGTGCCGGGTTTCAATTGTTTGCAAGATGCTCCTTTTGTGTCTGCGTAAAATGAAAAATGCCGGTCAGTGACCGGCATTTTATGTGTGTGATTCTGTTCTGTTATCAGTTCATGAATTTGATGTTCTCGTATCTGTGTACAGATGCAATAGAGCCATCGGGGTAGTAGATTGTTATCACAACGTCATACTCGTTTCCGGCAATCAGGTCGGGTGTTACATTGAATGTGAACACAAATGATTGTGTGATTGCGCCGGTTATAGGCAACTCGTCGAGGCTAATCTCGAAATTGCTGTTGGTGGCCAATGTCATACCTCCGGTGTATGTTGAGAACAGATATGGGTTTTCCCAATATAGCGTATTAGTCCAACTTTCGGGTGTTGAATATTGGTCACTGAATACTGTGTATATAACGCCTTTCGATGCATCCCAGTTGTAGTACTCCGATAGCTTGTTCACTGATTCTACCGACCATCTTGGGTCGCCTCCCGGTTGGTTCTCTTCGTCGGTGAAGTATACATAGAAACGGTTGGCGCCATCTCTGAATGTGAAATTCTCGTCGGCGTAGTGCAACATTATACCACCACATTCTCCACCGGCATTTGTGTAGTTCTTTGCATTCTGTTTCAATGTTTCGTAGTCGGCAGGTGGTGTAGTCATAGATTCTCCATAATGAGATGTTCTTGATGTACCTGAGCGTGCGTTCAAGTAGTCTGACAGGGTATTGACATCGGTGATGTTGAGCGCGCCGTTAATGTAGTCGTGGTCAATGCCTACGCATCCGAACTGAACATCCATAGTCTTTGAGAGTTTGTCGCTCCAGCGGATGATTTCCTCGGCCAGCTTGTTTGCTTCCTCGCTCATACTTCCTGAATTGTCGACCAAGAATACAATGTCGGCTTTTGCTTTAGAAAGGAGATTCTCTTCTCCGTTATAGACTTTAACGCCTTTGGGCTTGCCGTTGATTTCAAGCCATACGTTTTGGTTTGTCTCTTCTGTTCCGTGTAGTTCCAACCACTCGCCGTTGGCGTTTATACCCGCCATACTGAAGCGGCCTATGCCTTTATTCTCTGTGTCGACCTGCATTGGTGATATACTTGTGGGCATATCGAAGGTCTTCTCTTGCTCGGTGATTACGGGCGCAAGACCGGCAACTTCATCCGATGGTATGTTTGTCTGTGGATTTCCGCTGTTGATTTTGTTTGCGATTCGGTCGTTGAAGTCGCCGTCACACGCTGTGAACAGTGTTGCTCCTGCAAGAATGAACAGGCCGCAAAGTAATTTTCTCGTTTTCATTTCTATACAAATTTTAATATCTGTTGACAAATATAGCGTTATGCAGTGATTTAACGATTTCTTGTGTGTTAAAATATGTTAATCATTAAATCTTTTCAAAATCTAAGGTCTTGATAATGAAATGTCAACTGTCTGTATTGTGGATTTGTCCACAAAAGTAAGGGTGTTTTTTTTAAAAAAAGGCTGTTCCTTTGTGATGGCGTGATGGTGCGGTCGTGTCGGTTGATGCGATGTTTTGTTGGGAAACCGTCTGTGAAAGCCTTGGATAAACCACAAAGGCGAAAAGGCTGGATTGTAATCCAGCCTTTTCGCAGGTAAATATATTTGTTAAAAAATTAGGCTAATTTTGCAATTTTAGCGCAAAGACCTGACTTGAGGTTTGCAGCCTTGTTCTTGTGGATTAGACCACGCTTAGCCATTCTGTCGAGCATCTTCTGTACCTGAGGGAACTTAGCCAAAGCCTCGTTCTTGTCATTGATTGCGCGCAAGCTACGAACTGCAGAACGCATATTCTTACCCAAATAACGGTTCAAAAGATTTCTCTTTTCTGTTTGTCTGATTCTCTTAAGTGATGATTTGTGATTTGCCATCTCTTTAAAATATTTTTTAGTTTTAATTGTAGCCCATAGGGGAATCGAACCCCTCTTTCAAGAATGAAAATCTTGCGTCCTAGCCGATAGACGAATGGGCCATTGCTTTGTGTAATCCCTTTTGAGGATGGTTGATGACCAGTTGGCGGTCAAAAGCGAGTGCAAAGGTAAAACCTTTTTTTGAATTGGCAAACAATTTGAGGAATTTTTTATAGTTTTGTCCTGTAATTTATTATTGAAGGAGGTATGATTGAGAAATTGGAGGGTATTGTTCTGCGTACACTCAAGTATAGCGATGGGCTGATGATTGCCGATATATATACGGCACAGCGTGGCAGAATGTCGTTTCTTGTTCCCGTTTCGCACAGTAAGCGCAGCAAGGTGCGCAGCGTTCTTTTCCAACCGCTGTCAATGCTTTCGTTCAATGCGACAATAAAAGCCGGCCGTAATCTGTCGCGTATAAATGAGGTGCAGCCATTTTCAATGTACTCTTCAATACCGAACAACGTTGTGAAGTCATCGATTGCGCTATATCTTGCTGAATTACTCACATTTGCCTTGCGCGAAGATGGAAACGATGAATCTCTGTTTACTTTCCTTGACAGGTCGTTTATGCTTTTTGATAATCTCGAACAGGGATATGCCGATTTCCATCTGGTGTTTATGGTGCAGCTGTTACGTTTTTTGGGTATCTATCCTAACTTGGACGGCTATTTCCCGGGTTGCTATTTCGACCTGTCCCAAGGTTGCGTGACAAGAGAACATCCACAGCACCCCAATTTCCTGCTTCCTGCCGATGCGGCCTCTTTTGTAGAACTGCTACGCACCGGATACGACTCTATGCATCAACTCTCACTAAATAGAAAGTTGCGAGGTGACTACCTCGCAACCCTTTCTCAATATTACAGTCTGCATATTCCGGAATTTCCGGAGCTTAAATCGGCAGCAGTACTGCGTGAACTGTTCGATTAATTGGCCAACAACTGTTTCACAATGGCCGATATTGTTTTGCCTTCGGCCTTGCCGGCAAGTTGTTTGGTCGCAGTTCCCATGACTTTGCCCATGTCCTGCGGTCCTGTCGCACCGGTTTGTGCGATAATTTCTTTAAGAACGGCTGTCACCTCCTCCTCGCTCATCTGCTTTGGAAGATACTTGGACATAACTTCGACCTGTGCAAGTTCTTCCTGCGCAAGTTCGGGACGGTTCTGGCTTTGGAACAGTTCTGCCGACTCCTTACCCTGCTTTACAAGCTTCTGGATGATTTTTATTGCTGTCTCATCGCTGACTGTGTCACCGGCGCCGGGAGCGGTCTTGGCCTCGAGCAGCACTTTTTTGATATTACGAAGGGTGTCAAGGGCAACCTTGTCCTTGGCTTTCATAGCCTCCTTGATGTCGTTGCTGATAATGTCAAACAAATCCATATCTCTAAATTGAATTTATATTTCTGTTTTGGTTGTATCACTCATCTTATTGTAAGAACACAGGCAGGCCAACGTTGTCGTCGTCATCCTCCTCGTCTTTGGTTACGACAGGGTTGTTTGCGTCGTTTACCTTTTGGGTATCGCAAACGCTTTCGGCCTTGCCGAATATTGAAATCATCTTTTCCAACTCCTGTGCGCTGCGGCTGTATGTGGGCGAATTGTCAAGTGCAGCAAGGAACTCTTCGTTGTACATCTCCTCACCTTTGAAAATATACACCTTATAGTCGGGCTTGTAGAACTCACCTACCATCTGGTCGAGTTTCTTGTTCTCTTGCTCTATTTTTTCTTGCTCAAGGCGGGTAATCTTCTTTTCCTCCTCGACGATGGCAGTTACTTCGGGCTCTATTCCAGGGATGTTCTTCATTCCAAAGCCGGTTGCAAGCACTGTGACTTTTACCTCTCCCTCGTTCAGGCTATTGTCCTTGCTGTAACCCCAGATGAGTTCGATGTTCTCGTCAGTGAACTGCGACATAAAGGACTCAACCTCTCCCATCTCTTCAACACGGATTGGGGTGTTGGGGTTTTCGTAGATGTTGAAAAGAATCTTTTTCGACTTGTAGATGTCATTGTCGTTAAGCAGTGGCGAATGGAGTGCCTTGCGGAAGGCGCGTGACACGCGCATTTCGCCGCTCTCAATGCCGTAACTCATAATGGCAACGCCACCGTTCTTCAGTATCTTCTTTACATCGCGGAAGTCGAGATTGATGACGCCACGCGCTGTGATTATTTCGGCGATACTCTTTGTGGCTGTCGTGAGTACATCGTCAACAATTTTGAAGCCCTCTGAAACCTTCATTTTGGGATAGATGTCAATAAGGCGCTGGTTGTTGATGACGAGCAGGGCATCCACGTGTTTCGATATCTCAATGACACCACGCAGAGCCTGTTTGATTTTTCCTGTCATCTCGAACTTGAACGGTATTGTCACAATACCCACAGTCAGAATTCCCAGGCTGCGGGCTATCTCGGCAACGACAGGGGCTGCGCCTGTTCCTGTACCGCCACCCATACCGGCTGTGATGAATGCCATCTTTGTTCCGTCGTTGAAGAGCTTTGCAATCTCCTCGCGGCTCTCTTCCGCGGCCTTACGTGCTACGACAGGGTCGTTTCCGGCTCCAAGTCCCTCTGTTATTTCCAGTCCTAACTGAACCTTCTTTGGGATTGGAGAGTTCTGCATTGCTTGCAAATCGGTGTTACAAACCGCAAATGATACATTGTGTATGCCTTTGCGGTACATATTCTGTACAGCGTTGCTTCCTCCACCGCCAACACCAATTACCTTGATTATTCTTGGTGCGTCAGTTGGTATTGCAAATGGTAAGTTTTGTCTTACTGGTTCTTTAATTTCCATACTTCAGTATCATTGATTGTTTGTTGTGTCGTCTTCTTTATTCTCGTCCTCGCTTGTCGCGTTGTTTACCCAAGCTTTTGCAAAGTCAAAGAGTGAACCTATGGTGCTACGTCTTTGTTTCTTTTCCTCCTCTTTCTGCCTTTTCCTCTCCTCTTCGCGTTTTTTCTTCTCCTCCTCTTTTCTTCTCTTCTCCTCTTCTTTCCTTTGTCTTTCCTCTTCCTTGGCTCTTCTTCTCTCCTCTTCCTTGTTCTTCTCGTCGTTGCGCTCCTCTATGCCTTCCATTTCAATTTGAGAGAATATCTCACCATTCTGTTGGGCTTCCATCTGTGCCTGTGTCATAATGTCCTCACAGCAATTCTCTTTTCCCTGTTTCAAGAGGCCGTAGAGCGCGGTGGTGATGACTCCGTTCACATTTATTCCGCTTTCGCTTATGAGATTGAGTTGTGGCTCGGGCTTGATGTCGGTGCTGAAGTTCGGAAGGAATTCTTCCAATAGCATTTTCAAGTTCTTGAGTTTTGAACCACCGCCGGTGAAGACTATGTGGTGTACTCTTTCGCCCGATTCCTCAATCTGGTAGCGTACATTCTGCAGGATTTCTCCCATTCTGGCATTGATAATGTTGTTTACAGTCTCGCTGTCAATGCCGTTGCTTTCATTGCCTGACGACTTGTATCCTCTGGTGATTTTTATCTCCTCGGCCTGTGCAAACGAGATGCGCTCGGCGGTGAGGTCGCGTGTTATGTTGTTGCTTCCGAGTGGCAACACTGTCAGCATCTTTGGCTTGTCATTGCTGTAGATTGAGATTGTTGTTGTTTCGGCACCAATGTTCACCAGGGCGCAACCATTGCGTCGCAAGTCGTTCGACAGCATGATATCTGCATCAAGACGGGCTGCGCTAAAGCAATCCTCAATTTCAATGTCGGCCTGTGCGAAACTCTCGCACAGTTGCTTGTAGAACTGCTCCTTCATTATAATGTTCAGGTAATTACATTCAATGAATTTTGTCGGAGCACCAATGGGGTTATAGTCGACATTGCCTTCAAATCTGTACTCTTGTGTGTCTACCTGCAATCTCTTGTATCCTTCCGGTGTCTGGAATGTTTCCTGGTTCTCACATTCCATATCGTCAATGATGTCGTGTGTTATCTTGATATATTCACCGAAGCCTCTGCTCACTTTTGACTTTATACTGTGCACACTCAGTCCGGCAAACGAAATATATGCCTTTTTGATGGTAACATCGCGCAGGTCGTTCTCAAGCATGTTGATGATGCTTGTTATCGCCTCACTTGTCTTGTCGACGTTGCGTACAACACCCTTTGATATGAAGCCATCAACAGGTGTGCTTGCCGTTGCCAGAATTCTCATTCCTTCTGTAGTCTCAATTCCTACCGCTCCCGAAATTTTTGAGGAACTGAGCTCAATAGCTACAATGTAATAGTTGTTTGCCATATTTATTTATCCCTTTTTGTGCAAATGACTTTGTTGCTTATTTTGATGTTAAGTTTGCTATATTTGTCCCAACCGACGGTGTTTAGGGCCTTTGTATAGAACGTTTTCAAATTGCTCAGCTTTTCATCAAGCTTCTTGATGCTTCCAAGTTCAATTATATGGTCGCCCATTCGTGGTGTTATTATAGCTTCCCTCTTATCGTTGAAATATATTTGTTCAATTTGTGCAATCCAGAACGGGTCTTTTTCAATGACCGAAATAACACTCTGCAGTTCGTTGTTTATCATGCTGTCATCAATCTCGCCCGAGGCTACCGGCAGCAGCAACGGCTTTTTTATATCGCTGATTTTGCGTCCTTCGATGTCGACATAATATGTGGCACCCTCTTTGTCGTACACCTTCAGAACCGGTTCACGGCATACAACATCGATATTTATCTTCTTATCATTGCTCTTGTAGACCTGACACTCTTTAATCAATGTCATTCTCTCAATGAAGTTCTCAATCTCGTAGCATCTGATGCTGTCCATAACCTCTCCTTGCGGGAACAGCTCCTCGTTCTTGAGCATTTCAACGATATCGTCGTTGTTGATGGTGCCTAATCTGTTGTTGCTTATGTTTATGGCAACACCTCTGCAGCCGTCATCGTCCTTTATACAAGGGACAACGACAAATGCAAATACAATGTAGCACATCATTGTTGCAATTATGATATATTTCAGAATCTTTTTCAGCATTATCTGTTCTTCAATATCTGTTTCATTTGTGCAATATCGTTCTCAAGGTCGCCAGCGCCAAGCGAAACAAGCACTTCAATATTGTTTTTCTCCTTCTCTACAATATTCAGCACATCGGCACGGCTGCACATACTCTTCTCGACTCCGGCGTCGAGGTGGTCGTATATGAGCTTGCTTGTAACACCGGGGATTGGTTTCTCCCTTGCAGGGTATATGTCAACCAATATGACCTTGTCAAAGAGTGAAAGCGTTTGTGCAAACTCCTTGTAGAAGTCGGCTGTACGGCTGAAAAGGTGTGGCTGGAACAGAACCGTTACCTTTTTGTCACTGTATAGCTCTTTTATTGATTTTGCACAGGCACGAACCTCGTCTGGGTGGTGTGCATAGTCGCTGATAAGTACAAGGTTCTCTTCCTTGATGTGGAAGTCGAAGCGTCGTTCTGCACCTGCAAAACTTTTCATTCCGTCCTTGATTTCGCCGGCTGTTGCGCCACAAATCTCGGCCATAGCCATTGATGCAATACCATTCTCTATGTTTATGCTCATTGGCACTCCCAACTCAATGTCGTCTATCCTTTGCCAAGGTGATACATAGTCAAATATAATTGTTCCGCCACCAATCCGTATGTTCTTGGCGTGGAAATCGCCTGTTTCACGTCCGTATGTGTAGGTCTTTACTCCGGGTTTTGTGCGTGGCTTCACCTCCAGTCCCTCGTGTATGATAAGATAACCGTCTTCACGTACTCTCTCGGTGAACTGTGCAAATGCTTCAAGGTAGTTTCCCTTGTTGCCGTAGATATCCAGATGGTCGGGGTCGGCCGATGTTATTGTTGCGATATATGGCTGAAGGTGCAGGAACGAGCGGTCATACTCGTCGGCCTCTATAACCACTAGGTCGCTCTTGTCGGTGGTGATAAGATTGCTTTTGTAGTTCTTGGATATTCCCCCGAGGAAAGCGGCGCAATCAACATTTGAACTATGCAGCAGGTGTGCCGTCATTGTCGATGTGGTTGTCTTTCCGTGAGTTCCGGCTGCGCAGACACCACGCTTGCCTTTGGTGATGATGCCAAGCACCTCGGCTCTCTTCTTGATGACAAAATCTCCATCCTTGAACAGGCTCCACTCCTTGTGGTCGGATGGGATAGCCGGTGTATATACGACAAGTGTCGATTTGGGGTTTTTACATTCTGCAGGGACAAGGTCTGTATTCTCCTCAAAATGTAATACTGCACCCTCCTCAATCAGTTTGTCTGTAAGTTCGCTAGGAGTGCGGTCATATCCACCCACGAACTTGCCTTCGTTCAGGAAATACCTGACCAAAGCACTCATTCCAATGCCGCCGGCACCAAGGAAATATACCGATTTAATATCCTTCAGTTCCATTTATTTCAAATTCTCCTTTTTACGTCTTGTTTCTTTCTCCATATATGCGTCGGCAAGCATAAGCACCGCATTGGCTATTTCGCTTGCCGCATTCGGCTTGCCCATCTTCTCTATGTTTGTTTCAAGTTTAGCAATCTTGGCATCGTTGCAGACTGTTTCTATTGCTTTTGCTATCAGTTCTTCCTTTACGTTTGCATCGGCAACATATATTGCTGCATCCTTGTTGACAAGTGCCATTGCATTTTTTGTCTGGTGGTCTTCCGAAACATTCGGCGACGGAACAAGAATGACTGCTTTGCCAAGCAATGCAAATTCTGATATTGAGCCGGCTCCGGCACGTGATACCACAAGGTTGGCTGCACTCAGGGCGTTGCCCATATCAGACACAAAGTCTGTAACAATCAGGTTTTCTGGTTTCTTTGCCTCCTCGCATCTTCTCTTCATCTCCTCGAAGTAGAGCTTTCCGGTCTGCCATATAAATTGTATATCCTTGTTGGCTCTAATCTGTTCAATGCTTGCCATAACACCCTCGTTTATGCTACGTGCTCCAAGGCTGCCACCGACAATCAATACGCATTTCTTGTTCTCGTCGAGTTGCATTGCCTTCATTGCCTCCTTGCGGTTGGCACGCATGTCCAGCAGGTTTTTGCGCACGGGGTTACCGGTGAGTTTGATTTTCTCGTATGGGAAGAAACGCTCCATACCCTCATATGCAACACAAATCATCTTCGCGCTTTTCGAGAGGATTTTGTTTGTTACACCGGCGTATGAATTCTGTTCCTGAATGAGTGTCGGGATTTTCATCTTCGCAGCCATCTTCAATGTAGGGCCGCTGGCATATCCGCCGACACCCACTGCTGCCTGTGGTGCAAAATCCTTGATGACTTTTTTTGCCATACGTTGGCTCTTGAGGATTTTCCAAAGTACCTTGAAGTTCTTCAGCAGATTCTTACGGTCAAAACCGGCAATAGGCAGTCCTACGATGTCATATCCGGCATCTGGAACTCTTTGCATCTCCATTCTGTTGTCAGCTCCCACGAACAAAATCTTTGCGTCGGGCTGTTTTGCCTTGATGGCATCGGCAATTGACAAGGCAGGGAAAATGTGTCCTCCTGTGCCTCCTCCGCTGATGATTATTCTATACTCCTTTTTCATAAACACAGTGTTTGCGGTGTTATACAATGTTTTCTTGCTCGTTTTTCTTGTCGTTGGCAGCATTTGCATATCGGCTTATGCATAACAGGAAACCGACATATATACTGTTTATCAGGAACGATGTTCCTCCTTGACTCATAAGCGGCAACGGCTGTCCGGTTACAAAATTACCCACCGATATATACATATGCAGCAGGGCCTGCATGACAATTATCATTCCTATTCCCATAGACAGGAATGCCGTGTAAGGGTCGTCGCATTTTTTTGCAATCTTTCCACAACTGTACAGTAGTGTCAGGTACAGCAACATGACACCTATGGCACCCAACAGACCCAACTCCTCTATTATCACTGCGAAAATATAGTCGGAGTAGGCGTGTGGAATGAAGTCGCGCTGTATTGAATTGCCGGGGCCACAGCCTATGAGGTGGCTTGATGCTACGGCAATATGCGAGTAGGTCTTCTGTTCGTTCTCGTTTTCATCATACTCCTCGGCTGTCACAGGTTTTGAATTGAACGCATCCTTGATGCGGTGTTGCCAGGTTATGACCTTGCTGCCGAAGCTGCTGCTTTTCACGCTCTCTGGTGTCATCATAACGGCGGTGATACCAATTGCTCCTAAAACAAATCCCACTCCCAGCGTGCGTAACAACAGTCGTTTTGGAACTCTGCCGACGAACATCATCAAGAAAATAGTAACCGATAAAATGAAGGCCGAAGAGAAGTTCTCTTTTAAAATCAAGGCAACAGGCAGTACACTGTATTTGATGATGTCAACGAATGCACGGCTGTTTGTTCCATCCTCGTCCTGGTTCTTGGCAAGTATTCTTGCGGTCATCATAACCAGGCCCATTTTGGCAATTTCCATAGGTTGGAAGGTGATACCCATAATGCTTATCCAACGTGCACTGTCGTTCAGCCTTGTTCCCATAAACTGTGCCCATAACAGGCCGATGAATCCCAACCAGTATATGGTCTTGCTGAATTTGTCAATCCATTGTGCTTTAAGGTTGTGTATAAACCATGCCACAAATATTCCTCCGACAAGGAAACCGGAGTGCTTGATGATGGGGCTCCAGTAGTTGCCACTCGCATAGGTCTGGCGGCTCGTAGCGCTGAATACCTCCACCCACGAGATTGCACAAAGCGTGATAAAGACCACCCATATCACCTTGTCGCCTTTAAATAATATTCGTTTTAGTTTATCTCCTCCCATCGTTGTTATAGCTTGTTCACCAAGTTCTTGAACTGTCGGCCTCTGTCCTCGTAACTCTTGAAAAGGTCGAAACTTGCGCAGCAGGGGCTCAACAGCACCGCTTCGCCACTTTTTGCCATACGCTGTGCCTCTTTCACACACTCATCAATGCTGTGTGTGTCGGCAACCGGCAATCCGAAGTCCTTGAAGAAATCCAACAGCTTGCTGTTGTCGGCCCCAAGGAATATAAGTCCCGAGCATTTGCTTTTTACCAAGTCTGCAATTTCGTTGTAGTCGTTTCCTTTATCTTTGCCACCCAATATGAGTATGGTCTTTTTCTTCATACTTTGCAGGGCATACCAGCAACTGTTTACATTTGTGGCTTTTGAGTCGTTGATATATTCCACACCGTTTACTGTTGCCACCTTCTCGAGTCTGTGCTCAACGCCGGCAAATGTGCTCAATGCCTCGCGGATGGTTTCTTTGTGTATGCCCGCTACATTGGCCGAAATTCCTGCGGCCATTGAATTGTAGAGGTTGTGCTTGCCTGTCAACGACAATTCCTCAAGCTCCATGTTGAACGGCGTTGGCTCGGTGAACACGAGTTTCTCCTCGTGTGTATATGCTGCGCTGTTGTCGCTTTTCTCCTCGGCAAACGGATAGAGCTTGCCATGGCTGTATTTGGGCAACTCCTTCTTGATTATAGGGTCGTCGTTCCAATATACAAAGGCATCGTCGGGCTGCTGGTTCTGCAAGATACGCAACTTGGCATCTACGTAGTTCTGCATGTTGTATCCGTAACGGTCGAGGTGGTCGGGGGTGATGTTCAGCAACACCGCGACGTTTGCTCTGAATTCATACATATTGTCGAGCTGGAAACTGCTCAATTCCACGATGTAGTAATCCTTGTCGCCCTGTGCCACCTGCAGTGCAAGGCTGTTGCCGATGTTTCCGGCCAAGCCCACGTCGAGCCCTGCTTCACGGAAAATATGATATATCAGCGATGTGGTTGTTGTTTTGCCGTTACTACCGGTGATACACACCATTTTTGCTCTTGTGTAGCGTCCTGCAAACTCAATCTCGGAGATGATTGGTATGCCGGCATCCTTAATCTGAACAACGATGGGGGCTTCGTTTGGAATACCCGGACTCTTTATAACCTCCCCGGCATTCAGAATAAGCTCCTTTGTGTGCTCGCCCTCTTCCCAAGGTATTGCCTGTTCGTCGAGCATCTGCTTGTACTTGTCGGCAATGGCTCCGAAATCCGACAGGAAAACGTCAAATCCCAACTTCTTGGCCAGAATGGCAGCTCCACATCCGCTCTCGCCTCCTCCTAATATAACAATCCTTTTCTCCATTATCTTATCTTCAATGTCATAAGTGTTATGACTGCCATAACAATTGTCACAATCCAAAAACGCAGTGTTACCTTTGCTTCGTGCAATGGTCTTTCGGGGCCTTTGAAAAGATATGTACACTCCTTGTCGAGTTTGTCCTCTCCTATATTATAATGATGGTGCAGTGGAGCGCGACGGAACAGTCTTTGCTTCACTCCTTTTCTCTTTCCTCTCTTGAAGTATGCAACCTGTGCCATTACAGACAGGTTCTCCGCAACAAAAATTCCGCAGAGCAGCACCAACAGAATCTCCTTGTGGATGAGAATGGCAATGACCGCAATTATTCCACCAATTGTCAGGCTGCCGGTGTCACCCATAAACACCTGTGCAGGGAAGGCGTTGTACCACAGAAAACCTATCAATGCTCCGATGAATGCAAATGTAAATATAACGACCTCCTCAATTCCGGGCAAGAACATTATGTTCAAGTATTCGGCCCAATTGACGTGGCTCGATACGTAGGCCAGCACGGCAAGCGTCACTCCTATTATCGCGGCATTTCCGGCAAGCATACCATCCATTCCATCGTTGAGGTTTGCTCCGTTCGATACGGCTGTGACAACAATAATCGTTACGATTACAAAGAGTATCCATCCGGCCTCATCCTTGTAGTCGCCGCAGAACGACATAATTTCACTATAGTCGAGATTGTGGTTCTTGATGAACGGGATTGTTGTCTTGTTCAGTTTCTCCGACTTTGTGTTATGTTGTATCACCTCGGTGTTGTTGGCCTTTTCTACAACTACATTTTCGCGCATAACAGCCTGTGGGCTCAAATAGAGTGTCAGTCCAATGACAAGGCCAAGCCCCACTTGGGCAATTATCTTTATTTTTCCGGGGATGCCGTCCTTGTTTTTCTTGAAGGTCTTTATGTAGTCATCGGCGAAACCAAGAATACCCAGCCACACTGTCGTTATGATAAGCAACAGCATATATACATTGTCAAGTCGTCCCAAAAGCAGACAGGGGACAAGTATTGCAATGATGATAATGAGTCCTCCCATTGTCGGCACGCCGGCTTTGAGATTGTTCTTGTCATATTCACGTAGCGTTTCTGTAATCTGCTTCTTCTTGAAATACTTTATAATGTGGCTTCCGAACCATGCTGACACAACAAGTGAAATGACAATGGTGAGCAGTGCACGGAACGAGGTGTAGTGCATCAATCTTGCTCCCGGCAAGCCTGAATTTGCGAACAGGTCAAATATATAGTAAAACATATTCTCTTACTGGTTGAAAATTTCGTTTATTACCTCCTTGTCGTCGAAGTGGTGCTTGACGCCCTGTATCTCCTGGTAGTTCTCGTGTCCTTTGCCGGCAACCACTATTACATCACCCTTCTGTGCAAAGGCACAAGCTGTTCTTATGGCCTCCTTGCGGTCGACAATGGAAATGGTCTTTTTCCTCTGTTCATCGTTGAGGCCGGCGAGCATATCGTTGATAATCTCCTGTGGGTCTTCGTTGCGCGGATTGTCCGATGTCAATATCACCCTGCCACTTGCCTTTGCTGCTTCGGCAGCCATTATTGGGCGCTTTCCTTTGTCGCGGTTGCCACCTGCACCGACAACGGTTATGATATTTCCTCGTCCACGAAGCACGTCGTTGACCGTGCTCAGCACATTCTTTATTGCGTCGGGGGTGTGTGCATAATCGACAATGGCCGAGAATCCCTGGGGTGAATGAAGTGCCTCAAAACGTCCTGATACGGGCTTGAGGGTGCTCATTATGCGCAGGACTTCTTCGGGTTCTTTGCCAAGTTCTATCGCTGCACCGTATATCGCAAGCAGGTTGCTGATGTTGAAGCGTCCTGTAAGCAATGTGGCAAATTCGCGGTTGTTGAATTCGAGCAGCATACCGTCAAGGTGTGTTTCAAGAAGACGTGCCCTGTAATCGCAAATTGTACGTGTAGAGTAATTCTTGATGTCGCCTCGGCAGTTCTGTACCATTACGGGACCATTCTTGTCGTCGAGGTTCGTGATTGCAAATGCGTTGCGTGAAAGGTTGTCGAAGAAACTCTTTTTTGCCTTCAGGTAGTTCTCCATATTCTCGTGGTAATCCATGTGGTCACGGGTGAGATTTGTGAAGATACCGCCTGCAAACTCCAGGCCACCGGTGCGCTCTTGTGCAAGAGCGTGCGAGCTCACCTCCATAAATGCATATTCGCAACCGGCATCAACCATCTGTGCGAGCATCTTGTTTAGTGATATTGCATCGGGGGTGGTGTGTGTCGACGGGTATGCTGTGCCATCAATGTAGTTGCACACTGTTGACAGCAATCCACAACGGTGTCCCATTTTGCGGAATAGCTCATAGAGCAAGGTTGCAATTGTTGTCTTGCCGTTTGTGCCTGTCACGCCCACCAGCTTGAGCTTTTGTGAAGGGTCGCCGTAGAAGGTCGTTGCAAGCTTTCCGGCAATGTTCTGTACATTAGGGAATGTTATATATGCAACGTTTGGCGACAACTTGTCGGGAGTCTTTTCGCACACTATGGCAACCGCCCCTTTCTCCTCGGCTGCGGCAATGTATTGATGTCCATCGGTCTGTGTACCTCTTATGGCGATGAACATATCACCTTTTTGTACAAGACGCGAATCAATGTTCACTCCCAGTATGTCAACCTCCTCTTTGGGGAGTACCATTCTGGTGCATTGTGTTTCTCTTAACAGTTCACTCAGTTTCATTGCTTGTATAATAATATTCCTTATTGTTCAACAATTTATGGTTCCAGCACCAGTTTTACAGTTTCGCCTTTGGGTGCCGTCCTGCCGGCCGGTATGCTCTGCTGCCTTACTGTTCCGTATCCGCTTATTATAACATTGAGCCCGCATCTCTGCATGAGGTATGTTGCATCTTTTGCACCCATACCCTCGACATTGGGCACTCTGTCTGTGTCAATGTCTTTGGCATATATCTGTGGGTTACCCTGTCTGTCGTGCCTTATATCGCCCCATTTGTCTGTCTTTTCAAATTCAGTCAGCGTGTCCAGTGTGTCGATGCTCGTGAGCAGGTAACCGGCTTCTTTGATGTTGCCTCTTTTTATTCTTGGCTTTGACGGGTTGTTGTCAACAACGTTCTCTATCGGCCTATAGAACTTCTCGGTCATAATCTTCTCGGCAATCTCCTTGAATGCTACGGCCGATGTGCTTCCGCCACCATAGGTGTTCCTGTCCTTCTCCTCTTTTGGCCTCGGGTCAATCTCGTAGTCGTACATCATCTGTACTATAAGAGTGTATTCAGGCTCTTCGGCTGGGAAAAAGCCACAGAAACTCATTAATTTCTTGTTTCCATCGTAGGCTTTGGCTGTTCCGGTCTTTCCTGCAATGGTCATCATTTCGGAGTGTGCAGCCTTACCTGTTCCGTCACGTGTGCCCTTTCTCCAACTATTTACTTTGTCAATAGAGAAACCGTTCACAACCTCAACCAACATACCGGTAATGGTGTCGGCAACCTCCTTTGAGAAAAGGCTCTCGTTGATTACCTCTGTGGGATACTCCTCGACAATTTTGTCGTTGTCAAGAATTGCCTTTACAAGTCGAGGCTTCATCTGCTTTCCATCGTTTGCTATGGTGTTGTAGAATGAAACCATGTTGATGGCTGTCATTCCTACGGCATAGCCGTATGACATTGAGTTGAGGCTGTAGCCGTTCCATTTCTTTGTTCCGGGAAGTGTAAGATATGGTGTAGCCTCATTGTCGGTGATGTTGTAATTCTCTGTCAGGCCGAACCTCTGCAATGTGTTGGTGTACTCCTCGGGGTTGTTTGAGTAGGCTTTCTTTATGAACTGTACCATACTGATGTTCGATGAGTACATCATAGCGTCGGTCATACTGTACTTGCCTGTGCCGTTGTTTCGGTACATCTCGTCGTGTATTCTGTGTCCGTTGAAGTTATGCATCATCGACGGGTATGCGATGACGGAATCCTTTGTGGTCAGTTTGCCATCGGCAAGGATTGCGGTCAGTGCAACGGTCTTGAATATTGAACCCGGCTCATTGAGGTCGCACAATGCGTGGTTGGCTGTCTGGTTATATTTTATGTTGCCTATTGTGTCAATATATTCAATCCTGCCGCTTTTCTTGGCGTTGCGGGCGAGGTTGACAATTGCCTTGATGTCGCCGGTCTTTGTTTCCATAAGTATTGCCCAACCGGCAGCAAGTTGTTTCTCTCTCAGGACGCGCTCCAAAGCATTGTGGCAAATGTCAAGCATCTGCGTGTTCAGGGTTGTTTGTACATCGTATCCGTTTATGGGTTGCTTGTCCTCGCGCAGGATATATTTTCCTCTAATCTTTGCCTTGGTACCCGAGCCGGGTTGTCCCTCCAGGAATTCATTGTATTTCTTTTCAAGGCCGTTTACCTCTATGCTCTTCTTGCCGTCAATCTCGACATCCCTTACAATGCCGAAAGTGCTATTGCCGGTATTGCCAAGGATATTCTTGCGCTCTATGATTTCCTGTGTGTAGCAACCGCTGTACTTCTTTCCGAGGTTTATGATTGGCAGCTCCTTTATCTTGCGGAATTGGGAGTATGATATACTGCCCCTGTATGGTTGGTAGCCACCCCTTTTCTTTGGATACAATCCGTTGCGGAAACGCTTCTCAAGTTCGTCGACACTTGTGCCTGGGAGAATGTCGTTTAGCCCAATGCAAAGTTCCTTCAAGTGTTTGCTCCAAACGGAATCCCTTTGGGCGTTGACTCTCTCTTCGTCGGCCAAATCGTTCGGATTCCTGTATTTGAAGTCGAAAAGCATTCTGTATCGTGGCAGTGTGCTCACAATCAGTCCGCCATCGTCGGCCAGTATGTTGCCTCTATGCGCCTCTATGGGCACATTGTGCTTGATGTTCTTCTCTTTAATCTTGTTCCAATCGTCACGCTCAATGAACATTATTATGGCGGCTTTGCCAATAATAATGATGCCCACTACGGTGAACAGGAATATCACCAGCAGGTTGAAGCGGAGCACAGAGTCTGTACGGAACTTGAACATCTTTATTCGTTTTTATCTATTATATAAGGTGGTGTAGTGAGTTTTTGGAAATCACTTCCCTTTTCAGCCAAAAGTTTCTCTATCTCTGATAATCGGCAGCGATATGCAAATTCACTTTTTATAATCAGCAGATTGTTTCTTATCTCGTTCTTTCTTTTTGTGAGCTTGTAGATTTTCATAATCTCCTGCTCGTGCTGGTAGCGGTTGCTGACGTAAAGGAAACTGTATAGCACTATCAGCCCCATGAGCATTGCATTCTTTGTAAAAATGTCACTTGTAAAAATGCGTCCACCCATAAGGTAGTTGAAGATGCCTTCCTTGCGCTTTTTCTTTTTTACGCTCATTGTTTTGTTTCCTGTTTTATTGCAATTCTTAATTTCGCACTGCGTGAACGTGGGTTACGCTCCTGTTCTTCGTCGGTGGGTACAATAACCTTCTTCATGTCGAAAGGTGATGTGCTGTTGCCGAAGAAATCCTTTTCGACTTTGCCCTCGAAGTTGCCGCTTTTCATAAAGTTCTTTACAATGCGGTCCTCAATAGAGTGGTAGGTTATGACAACAAGGCGTCCGCCCGGTTTCAGCAAATCCTTTGCTCCTATGAGCATTTCCTGCAGTGCCTCAACCTCCTTGTTTATCTCTATGCGAAGAGCCTGGAAAACCTTTGCCATCTCCTTCTTTTCGCGTTGTGGTGGGCAGAAAGGTTTTGCAATCTCTATCAGTTCGTTTACGCGTCGTATGGGCTTTTCGCTTCTTGTCTTTACAATCTTTGCCGCCAGTTTGCGGGCGCAGTTCAATTCGCCATAGAACTTGAATATCCTTGTAAGCTCTTCCTCTGTGGCGCGGTTCAGCAGGTCGGCAGCTGTTTCTCCACCGCGTTTGTTCATGCGCATATCAAGGTCGGCGTCAAAGCGGAATGAAAATCCTCGCGTTTCGTCGTCGAAGTGGTGGCCTGACACTCCAAGGTCGGCAAGGATTGCATCGACCTTAGTCGCCTTGTGGTAGCGCATGAAATTATATATAAACCTGAAGTTTCCACGCACAAAGGTAAAACGTTTGTCGTTGGGGGCATTCTGCTCTGCATCGGCATCCTGGTCAAAACTGTATAGGTGTCCTTTCGTTCCCAAACGCGATAGAATCTCACGCGAGTGCCCGCCACCGCCAAATGTCACATCGACACAGGTGTAGTTTGTGGCAATATCCATTCCGTCAACGCTCTCTTTGAGTAATACAGGGGTGTGGTAAACTTCGGGATTATTCATTCTGGCCTCCTTTCTCTGTCATTATCTTTTCGAGTTCACGACCAAAGTCGTTCGGGTTCATGAATGGCTTGTCCAGTTTCTCTTTTGCCCAAATCTCAATGGTATCGTCCATTCCAATGAACCTCACCTCCTGAATTATGCCTGCCATTGCCATATATCGTTTAGGCAACAATATGCGACCATTGCTGTCAATGTTCAACTCTTCAACGTCGGCAACGAACTGGCGGAAAATCATTTGATGTGCTGCGTTCCAACGGTCGAGGCGGCTACGCAGCAGGTCGAGCTGTTCGTTCCAGCTCTTTTCGGGGTAAAGCACAAGGCAATCCTGATATACGTCCTTGCGGAGCATAACCTTTTCGCATCCAGCTTCTTGTAGGATACGACGGAAACAGGCCGGCAGGAACACTCTACCTTTGCTGTCGCTCTTTGCCTCTATGTTGCCAATAAAACGCATACTTTTTCCCGAAAATATAATATTTATATATTATTCGTTCCAAAATTACACAATTCCCCACAATTCCCCACAATTTTTATGTAGAAAAATAAGATAAAGTTTTCAACAGGTCGTTGATAATATCTCCAGCCCCACTTTTGGTGGCTCCTACTCTTTGTAATTGGGGCTGTCGAGAGCTCTATTCTGTTGATGTGTAGTCCATTAATCTGCTTTTGGTTCAAGAGTGGCTTTGTGTGGTACTTACGTTTTTCAAGGCACTGTTGTATTGTTTTTCTAAATGAACTATTTTTGCGAAAAATAAACACACTCCCTGTTATGTCTAAATTTTCAGTTCTATTTGGTGTTTTGCTGTTGTTGCCGGTCGCTCTTTTCTCTCAAGAATATATAGAGCGCGGTTACAGCACAATCCAGGCTGTTGATGCCCGTGCTATTGTTGAAATCCTCGCGTCCGACTCTTTGCAGGGGCGCAAGGCTGGTGAAGAGGGTGGTCTTATGGCTGCCGAATATATAACCGCTATGCTTGGGGAGTGGGGTGTTGAGCCGCTGGGCGATCAGGGTTTTCTGCAACCTTTCACTATAGGCGGTTGTGCTATGAATAATATACTTGCCGTAATCCCGGGCAAGAGCAAGGAGTATGTCGTCGTTGGAGCACATTACGACCACGTTGGCATTGACACGACGATTGTGGGTGATAACTGTTTCAATGGTGCCGATGACAATGCCTCGGGTGTGTCGGCGGTGTTGCAGATAGCACGTGCGGTCAAAAAAATGCGCAAGACCCCTGAACGCGGTATTATATTCGCCTTTTGGGATGGTGAGGAGAAAGGGTTGCTCGGCTCAAAGTATTTTGTTGAAAATTGTGCCTTTTTATCGGATGTTTCTGCTTATATGAACTTTGATATGATTGGCCGCGGCCCTGTAGATAAGCCCAAGCATCTAACATATTTCTACACAGCATCGTATCCTGCTTTTGGCGATTGGCTGAAGGAGGATATGTCTGTCCGTGCTTTCTCTTTTATTCCCGATTATCGCGCGTGGGAAAAACCTACAGACGGCAGCGATAATGCCTATTTTGCCAAGAATGGAATTCCTATTGTGTGGTATCATACCGAGGGACACCCCGACTATCATCGTCCATCGGATACGGCCGACAAGATAGATTATGAAAAGATGATAGATATTACCCGTGCAGCTTTCCTTTGCGCCTGGCGCCTGGCAAATGAAAAATATTGAATACGAATGAAACAGTGAAGTCCCTTGCACTGGGTGCAAGGGACTTCACTGTGTATATATGTTGTTTGTTTACGCTTTCTTGGGCAGGAATTTGTTGAGCAGCAGGCAACCGGCAATTGCCGAAATGAGCGAACCGCAGAGAATTCCCAGTTTGGCTTCAGCGAGCAGTGTCGTGCTACTGCCTAGTGCCGCGTATGAGAGATCGGCAATGAAGATTGATACCGTGAGTCCAATACCGCAAAGCATACACACCGATGCGAACGATTTCCAGTCGGCTCCCTGTGGCAACTGTACAAAACCTAATTTAATGGCAATCCAGGAGAATGTGAACACGCCGATGAACTTGCCGGCAACAAGGCCGATAATCACAGATAGTCCAATGCCGCTGACAAGGCTGCCTATGCTCATTGCCGAAAGGTCAATGCCTACATTGGCAAATGCAAACAGTGGGATGATGAAGTAGCCGATAATGTTGTGAAGGCTATCCTCGAACTCCTGCAAGGGACTAATCAGCTTGTCGGCTGCCGACTCAATGCTCTTGAGCTTATGTATCTCCTCGTGTGTGAGTATCGCGGTGTGGTGCTTGCCTACAACGTGCACCTCGTCGAATGTGTTTATATTCTCCTTGATGCGCTCAATGTAACGTGTCGCTCCCTTGCGCAGTGAGCCGGGTACACAGAATGCTACAATGACACCTGCAATGGTTGAGTGTATGCCCGAGTTCAGCATCAGGTACCAGAGTACAAGGCCTGTCACAAGGTAGAAGTTCTTTGACATTATCTTTCTGTTGTTCCCAAATACAAGTATTGCGATGCATGCACCGGCGAGCATCAGATAATTGAAGTCAATGGTTGAGGAGTAGAAAAGTGCTATCACAATGATACCTCCAAGGTCGTCGGCTACAGCAAGGGCTGCAAGGAATATCTTTAGTCCAATGGGTACTCGCTTGTCAAAGATTGACAGTACACCAAGCGAAAAGGCTATGTCGGTAGCCATTGGAATGGCAACGCCGCGTAACATATCTGCGTCATTTGGGCAGGTGAGCCAAAAGAACAGCACCGGAATCAGCATGCCGCCACAAGCTCCAATGATGGGCAACATTGCTTTTTTTGCAGACGAAAGTTCGCCTACAAGTATTTCGCGCTTGATTTCAAGACCTACGGACAGGAAGAATATTGCCATCAAAAAATCGTTGATGACCTGTATTAGTGTCATTGGGTGTCCGTTGTGGCTGAAAAGGTTGAACTCGCCTATGGAGAGGCTTACTTCATTGTTCCAGAAACCGGAAAACTCCTCTTTCAATGGTGAGTTTGCAAGAATAAGAGCAAAAATGGTGCAGACTATGAGGACAGCACTGCTGTTCACATATTTTTTGACCATACTCTTGAAACTGTAGTTGTGTGTCATAATTTTGTATATCTTTGTTTTTTCGTGTTATTATTTTCCGGCTGCAAAAGTACCCTCTTTTTTGCTGTTAAAGTTGGTTGATTTATTATTAGTTCCGATTATAGTAATAGATATTTCCGATAAATGTTGAAACATATAAAGAAGTCAGGTGTCTTTTTATAAAAAAGTATCATTTGCAAAAATGAAATGACTATGAAAAAAACATTGATTAAAACCTTGTTATGCAGCCTTGTGCTGTTGTTTGCCTCTTGCGCCCTAATTCCTATTGGAACTTTGGAGCAAGAAGTGAGTTTCGGCTATCCTGAGAATGTGACCTTTTCCGATAAAGGTGGTGAGATAGTCTTTGGTGGAGATAATTTTTATGAGGCAATAATATTCAGCAGTGAAGACCCGAAACAAAGGGGATATTGGGGGTATAATGAGGCGGACAGCACGGAGTATTATGTTTTTGATTGGTTGAAAGTGGAATATAAGAAATCAACGTGTCTTGATGCCACCGTATACGCCAATGAACTGAAAATTATTGCAGAACCTAATACAACCTGCAAACCGCGTAAATTGAGTATTGAAATACCACAGTCGCCTTATTATATATCACAGCCTATTTATATCATACAAACCATAACTGTCAAGCAAGAAAAATAGATTTATGCAACGTATGTGAATGTAGCAATCCCCAAGACTGTTGGCCTTGGGGATTGTCGTATTTATATATGTAATTACTCCTCTGGTGTGAACATCGGGTCCCAAGCGGGGAGCATTGTGGGTTTCTGCTTTAGAACATCGAGTACCTTTGCCGGAACATACTTCTTGTCTACAACAAGGCGGAACATATATTCGTCGAACCATTCGTCGGTCATTATGAGTGTGCCGTTGAAGCCTGATTTTGCGCCCCAACTGTTCTCAACCTGCCACTTCTTGGGCTTGCCCTCCTTGTCAAGGTCTACTGCCATCAATGTCATTGCGTGCGAAGAGCCGCTGTCGAATGACATAATGCGTTCGCGCTTGTCCATGCCGAACTCAATGCCAAAGAGTTCCTCGTATTTGAAGTTGTTGAGGTCGAGTGTTCCGCGTTCTGAATTCAGGAACTTGCCTACGTCACAAGAGAAGTACATCATTGTGCTATCCTTGATTGATGCAATGGCCATTGCTTTGATTTCCTCGATTGGGAGGTTGATGTAGAGCCAGTTGTGCCCGTCGTAGAGGTGGCGGTCATACTCAATCTCATAGCTCTTCCAGTATGGACGTGCGGGGTCGTTCATGAACATTATGTAGTCGTCCTGCATGTTTATATTCACATACTTCTCGTAGAATGCCTTTGGAGTGTAGAGCTGTGGCTCTTCGCGGTATTTGCCGTTCGCATCCTTTGGCGCCCACATAAATTCTGTCGGGGGAACACCATATACATTTGCAAGCATCTTGTATACGACCTTCAATTGCTCCTTTTTCATGTTGAGCAGTTCCTTCTCCTTTGCACCCTTTTCGTGAGCTTTGCGAAGCTCGATGGCAAACTCGCGTAGCTTACGGGTGAGGACTGATGAGAATGCCGATGTGTTGTCGCTTGTGTAGCTCTCTTTCATAACACCCTTGGGCACTACACCATACTTTGCTACAAGGTCGGCAACGCCGGTAAATGTTCCGCCATCGCTGAGCGGGTGCTTCAGGAGCCACTCTACAGTGCGGTCGTCGATTGGCTTTTTGCGTGTGTCGATGATGCCCTGCAAGAAGAGGTTCGACTTCTCCAGCTGGTCGAAGAAGAAATTATATACCTGTGAGAATTCAAATGCGCCGAGATTTTCGTTTGCTATCATCTTTGCACGCATTACATTGAGGCCTGTGAATAGCCAGCAACGGCCCGAGGACTTCTGGTTTGTTATGCCTTTTGATGGCACGCTGTGGCTGAAATAGGTGTCGAGCTCGTTGAGGTTCTCCTGGTTCAATGCCAACTCCTTGATGGGTTTCGAGAGCATAATGTTTTGCAATGCCTTCTCGGCTGTTGTTGGCTTGTAACTGTCGCTCAACTCCTTGAGCATTTGCTGGTTGATGCCGCCGTTGTTCTGTGCCAGTGCACTGCCCGACAGCATAATGGCTGCTGCAATGCAGCTGAGTAGTCTTCTCTTTTTCATATTTATATTGTTTTATGGTTTTGTCGCTTTGTGTGCAAAAGTGTTGTTTTTAACTGTTTTCGTTTTCTTGCCCGTGAATTCCCGCGTGTCGTTGTATCTCCTCAATGAAGGCAAGTGCTGTTTCTACATTTTTTACGTTTTCAACGGTAATTATGCAGCGTCCGTCGCCTTTGCGTACCTTGCATTTGTATTGGCTTGTGGGTATATATCCCATAATGTTGCCAAAGAGCTCGCTTGTGTAGTAACGTTCGTTGCGGGTGTCGACAAGGAACAGGTTCATCTTGCCGCCTTTGAGGTATATTTTCTCAATGCCGAGCTTTTGTGCCTTATGACGCATTGATACAACCCTTATAAGTTCCTCGCCCTCTTTGGGAATGGCACCGAAACGGTCTTTCATTCTTGTTTTAAAGGCTTCAATCTCTTTGCTGTTTGTCAATGAGTCGAGTTCGCGGTAGAGCAGTATGCGCTCGTTGCTGTCGGGAACATATATGGCAGGGAACAGTAGCTCGAGGTCGCTCTCTACAAAACACTCTTTTACGTAGTTGTCGGTTGCTGTTTCATTCTCTTCCTGCATAAGAATGTCGGCAAATTCATCCTCTTTCAACTCCTGAACGGCTTCGGCAAGGATTTTCTGGTATGTTTCGTAGCCAAGGTCGGCGATGAAGCCGCTCTGCTCCGCGCCTAAAAGGTTGCCTGCTCCGCGTATGTCGAGGTCCTGCATTGCAATGCTCATTCCGCTGCCTAGTTCGCTGAAACTTTCGATGGCTTCAAGGCGGCGGCGTGCATCGGTGTTTAGGCTCTCGCGTGGAGGAGTGAGCATATAACAGAATGCTTTGCGCTTGCCACGTCCCACACGGCCACGCATCTGGTGCAGGTCGCTGAGTCCGAAATTCTGTGCCTGGTTGATGATTATGGTGTTTACATTGGGAATGTCTATGCCATTTTCAACAATGGATGTGGCAATGAGTACGTCGTGGTCGTGGTTTATGAATTCATAGAGTCTTTTTTCAAGTTCGGCAGGCTCCATCTGTCCGTGACCTATGCACACACGGGCATCGGGTACGTGACGTCTTATCATATTGGCAAGTTCTTCCATTCCCGAAATCCTGTTTGTGATGAAGAATACCTGTCCGTTGCGGCTCAATTCAAAGTTTATGGCCTCCTTGATTATCTCGGCATCGAAATTGTGTATCTCGGTGTGTATGGGATAACGGTTGGGAGGTGGTGTCTGTATGATGGAGAGGTCGCGTGCTCCCATAATGGAGAACTGTAAGGTGCGGGGAATGGGGGTTGCTGTCATTGTGAGCGTGTCGACATTTACTTTGAATTGGCGCAACTTCTCCTTGACGGCAACACCGAACTTCTGCTCCTCGTCTATGATGAGCAATCCTAAATCCTTGAACTTGACCTCTTTGCCTGTGAGCTTGTGAGTGCCTATGACAATATCTGCCTTGCCCTCTTTTATCTCCTCAAGGACCTTCTTTGTGGTCGAGGCGTTACGGGCGCGACTCAGGTATTGGACGTTGCAGGGGAAGTCCTTCAATCGCTCCTTGAATGTGAGGTAGTGCTGGTAGGCCAATACTGTGGTGGGTACGAGCACGGCCACCTGCTTGCCGTCGGTTGCGGCCTTGAAGGCGGCGCGTATAGCCACTTCGGTCTTTCCAAATCCCACGTCACCGCAGATAAGGCGGTCCATAGGTCGCTTTCGTTCCATATCTTGCTTTACCTCATTGGTGGCCTTGAACTGGTCAGGGGTGTCCTCATAGATAAAGCTGGCCTCGAGCTCGTTCTGCAAATAACTGTCGGGTGAGAAGGCAAAGCCCTCCTCTTTGTAGCGTTGCGAATAGAGCTTGATGAGGTCGCGGGCTATGTCCTTGATTTTGTTCTTGGTGCGCTCCTTCATCCTCTCCCACGCACCAGTGCCCAGCTTGCTCACCTGCGGAGCGTCGCCCTCCTTGCCCCTGTACTTTGATATCTTGTGCAGGTTGTGGATTGACACGAAAACAACATCGTCGTTTTTGTATATGAGCTTTATGGCTTCTTGTGTGACACCGCCGTTGGGGATGCGCACCAAACCACCGAATTTACCAATTCCGTGGTCGATGTGTACTATGTAGTCGCCTATGCCGAACTCCTTGAGCTCTTTGATGGTGAGAGCTGCCTTTCCGTTGCGGGCACGTTCGCTGCGCAGACGAAAATTATGGAAGCGTCCAAAGAGCTGATGGTCGGTGAAAAGGGCGATTTTTAATGTGTTGTCGCAAAATCCTTCATGTATTGTGCGGCCGATGGGGGTGAACGGGATTTCATCGCCACGCTCCTCAAAGATTGCTTTCAGACGGTCGGCCTGATGCAGGTCGTCTGTCAGAAGCATAAGCCTGTAGCCGTTGTCGAGCAGTCGCTTGAAATTCTGGCTTACAAGGTCAAAATCCTTGTGGAACAGCGGCTGTGGCGATGTGTCGAATTTTACCTTTGTGCTGTTGCTGGTTGCCTGTGGACGCAATTCCCAATGCTTGGTGCTCTTGGCATAACGCTCAAGCTCGTCGGCTGTCATAAGCTCCGGCATTTGGGGCAAGGTGCTGTCCGACAATTTTGCCTGAAGAGTGAACCCTTCGTTGTTGAGCTTGTCAATGCTTCCTTTGACAAATGCAATGTCCTTTGTAACGAGTATGGCGTTCTTGGGTAGGAATTCGGTTATGGCAACCGCTAGGCTTCCGCTGAGCTTGGGGACGATGACCGCTTCGTCGGTGCGCTCCTTGGAGAGCTGGTCTTCGACGGTAAATGTCCTTATGCTTTCCACCTCGTCGCCAAAGAAGTCTATGCGGTAGGGGTACTCCGATGAAAATGAGAATATGTCGATGAGGCTACCGCGTACAGCAAATTCACCAGGTTCATACACGTATGTGACCTCCTTGAATTTGAGTGCGGCGAGTCTTTTTTCTACATCGTTGCGGCTAATGTTGTCGCCGACGGCCAAAGTGAGTGTTTTCTCTTCGAGTTGCTGCTGTGACACGACCTTTTCGGCAAGTGCATCGGGGTGCGTGACAATGACAAGCCCCTCCTTGCGACGACGATTGACAAGACGGCTCATAACCTCGGTGCGAAGTATGCGGTTGGCATCGTCCTCCTGGCCGTACTTCATTGCTCTGCGGAACGATGACGGGAAAAAGAGGATATTGTTGTCGCCGGTAATCTGCATCATATCGTGGTAGAAATACCCGGCCTCTTCGGCATCGTTCATTATCACCAGAAGTGTCTGTTCGGGAGCCCGTTTCTTTAGTCCACATAGGGTTGTTGCTGCCGAACTGCCCAATAATCCCTCGAGGAGAACTGGCTTTTTGCCCCCCTCTTCGCGCAGCTGCATAAGGGCTTCTACCCCGGGATGTGCCGCGTATATATCCTGTAAATCCTTCGCTTCCATCTGTTCAACCATCGCAAAAATAGCAAATAAATTCTATAAATCACTTTAAAGGCTATGATAATTGTTTTATTGTTGTATATTTGTTGCAGTAAACCACGATTAATAATTGCAGATTTATGGAGAACTATATCTACAAATTGGAAATGAAGGTGCGCGACTATGAGTGCGACATTCAGGGGGTGGTGAACAATGCCAACTATCAGCACTATCTTGAATATGCCCGCCACGAATTCCTCGAATACATTGGTGGCAGTTTCTCGCAGATGCACAACCAGGGCTTTGACCTTATGGTGTCCAAGATAACTCTCGAATATAAACGTCCTCTGCGCGGTGGCGACAGGTTTGTGGTGTGTATAAACACCTGTCGCAAGGGTGCCAAACTGATTTTTCTACAAGATATATACAATCTTGCCGATGGTGCTCTGATGCTTAAAGGCGAGATTGATGTAATATGTCTAAAGGATGGCCGTTTGACACGTGGAGAGGTCTTTGACGAGATGTTTAAGGATTTTATGGCTAAAAATAATGCTTGAATATGAGTTCGATAGTTTCTATTTTGGTGCTTGGTGCGATATACTCAATAATATTTGTCGTAAAGAGCCTCAGAAGTAATCCCGAAAAGGGTAACGGCCCTGTTTTTAACGAGGGTTTCCCGGTCATTGAGGTGCTGGAACCCGAAACTGAGTACACTGCGCCTGTTACTTCGACAAAGGAGTTCAAGGAAAAGGCAGAGTGTGTTACAACACGTGCGCCACAAACGGTTGAACCGGGTGTTGCAGAAAGAGAAACGGACGAAAAGGCGGGTGACGGGCGTTTGGTGAAATTGAATAGTAAATCCGATGCAAAACGCGCCTTTTTGTATTCAGAGATATTCAACAGGAAATATTGATTAAGAAATATACGTCAATTGATATGAATTACCCTATTTTGACAGCTGCAGAAGCGGCCTGCTACATAAACAATGGTGATGGTGTGGGTATCAGTGGATTTACCCTTTCGGGAACGCCAAAGACTGTACTACCCGAAGTTGCGAAGCGCGCCGAGGAGGCTCACGCTGCCGGTAAACCGTTCAAGATAAACCTGTTCACAGGTGCCTCGACCGGAGATTCCATCGATGGCGTGCTCACACGTGCCAAGGCCCTAAACTTCCGTGCTCCGTTCATTTCCAATCCTGATGTGCGCGAAGCTATCAACAGAAAGGAGATTATATATGCCGACCTCCATCTGTCCCTTATGGCGCAGGATTTGCGATATGGCTATCTTGGCAAGGTCGATGTTGCCATACTTGAAGCCATTGACATAACTCCTGACGGCAAGGTGTATCTGACAACCGCCGGAGGTATAGGACAGACTGTTGCCAATCTGGCCGACAGGATTATTATAGAGCGCAATACCTATCATCGCACAATGGGGCTGCACGATGTGTATGAACCGAAAGACCCTCCTTACCGTACGGAGATACCAATCTACAAGGCCTCGGACAGGATTGGTAAACCATATGTTCAGGTCGACCCAAAGAAGGTTGTCGGAATTGTCGAGGTCTGTATGCCCAACGAGCAGGTCGTTTTCAAGGAACTTGACCCTGTAACCCGCAAGATTGGAGAGAATGTGGTGAATTTTATTCTCGGTGACATGAAGCGAGGAATAATTCCTTCGACGGGATTGCCCATTCAGAGTGGAATTGGTAATGTGGCTAATGCTGTTTTGAAAGCACTTGAAAATTGTGCAGAGTTACCTCCGCTAGACCTCTATTCCGAGGTGCTGCAGGATTCTGTCATTGAACTTATGGAGCGTGGACGTGTAAATGCGGGCAGCACCTGCTCTTTGTCGTTGAGCCAAGAGTGCCTCCAGCACGTCTATGATAATCTTGATTTCTTCCGCGACAGGCTGATTTTGCGTCCGTCGGAAATCTCAAATCACCCCGAGGTGATACGTCGTCTTGGACTTATTGCTATGAACACGGCTATCGCAGTAGACCTATATGGCTGTGTAAACTCGTCGCATATTGGCGGCACACGTTTGATGAACGGAATTGGCGGTTCGGGCGATTTTGCACGTAATGCATATATCTCGATATTTATGTGTCCTTCGACACAGAAAGGTGGTGCCATAAGTTCCATTGTGCCAATGGTTACGCACGCCGACCACACCGAACACGATGTACGTGTTGTGGCAACCGAGTGGGGTGTTGCCGATTTGCGTGGCAAGGGACCCGATGAACGTGCCCGTCTGTTGATTGAGAATTGTGCACACCCCGATTATCGGAATTTGCTTTGGGATTATCTGAAGATTGCGAAGAATGGCCACGTTTCGCACAATGTCGCTGCTGCTCTCGCTTTGAATACCGCATACGAGCGTGAGGGCGATATGCGAAAAATTGATTGGAGCAGATACCTATGAATAGAAAAAAACTTGTAACAGAAATGGGACGCATTGACCGTGATGCGTTCGTGCGTGCCGAAAAACTGCCTTTGGTGGTGTTGTTGGATAATGTGCGCAGTTTGCATAATGTGGGCTCTGTGTTTCGTACAAGTGATGCTTTTCGTGTAGAACGCATTATGTTGTGTGGTATAACGGCAACGCCACCAAGTGCCGAAATTCACAAGACGGCTCTTGGAGCCGAGGATGTTGTGGAGTGGCAATATTTTGAGTCGACAATGGATGCTGTTTCTGTACTACGTGAGCAGGGGTATAGAATATTCTCAATAGAACAGTGTGAGGGCAGTATTGCATTGCAGGACTTTATAACTACTTCCGGTGAGCGTTATGCTGTTGTGCTTGGAAATGAGGTCAAGGGTGTGCAACAGGTTGTTGTAGATGCCTCGGACGGTGCAATTGAAATTCCGCAGTTCGGTACAAAACATTCGTTGAACGTGTCTGTTACGGCAGGAATGGTGATTTGGGAGTTTGCCAAGAAATTGGGAATGGTTTAGGGATGAAAACGGGAAAGTGAAAGGTGTACGGAATATCGTTAAAGCAAAAAGCGGAAAAGTTGACTTTTCCGCTTTGGTTTTTTATATTTCCTCTTTTCCCTTCGGTGTTATTCAGGGTTGTTCTTGTAGTATTCGTTCCACTCCTCGAGTACCTTCTGCCAATCAACGGCTTCGCCGTCTGCGATGGCTTCGGCTTGTAGCACGGCCTCTTCGTGCTGTTTCTTTTCGGCGTGGCGCAATTTCATTGCCTCTATCGTTGCATCATCAAGAACGTGTATGCGTCCTCGGCGCAGACATTCGTCAAGGTCGGCCGGGCCAAAGGCTTTGCCCTGTATGTTGAAATCGGATATATTGAATTCGAATACAGTACGCAGTGTGTGACGAACCATTTTTTGCTGTGCGCGGTTGCCGCGCATTTTGCTATTCAATAACTTGCGTATAACGTCGTATTCCTTTTGTGAAAACTTCTTTCTTCCCATCTGAATTGTTTTTGTATCCCTGCTTTTTCATTCGTAAAAGTAGTTGTTTTTTGTAAAATCGGCAATAAAAGCCTTCTGGTTTTTGCAAAATGGCTTGTTTTTATTGCAATAGAGGGGCTTGGTGCCCGATGCTATTTGATGTTGTTATATTAATTTTTCAATTAATAGCATATATATAATAATAAAAAAGCGTACCTTTGTCCGAAGTTCGGATTCTTAAATAAAAATTTTGATATGAAGGAATTTTTTAAGGTATTGAGAAGGTTTGTTCCTCCCTACAAGAAGTACCTGATATTGTCGGTGGTATTTACTCTTTTGTCTGCCGTGTTGAATGTGTTCTCCTTTATGGTGCTTATACCGATATTGCAGATACTCTTCAAGGTGACAGAACCGGTTGATGTGGAGTTTGTGGATTGGGGTATGATGACTTCTGACAATGCCGAGGAGGTGTTGATGAACAATGCTCAGTATCTGATGAATGAGTTTA
This sequence comes from Bacteroidaceae bacterium, assembly GCA_017646665.1. Taxonomy (GTDB): domain Bacteria; phylum Bacteroidota; class Bacteroidia; order Bacteroidales; family Bacteroidaceae; genus HGM04593. The sequence goes on along the minus strand of JAGCMB010000030.1, from coordinate 60,789 downwards.
CTGCCGATTATGGTGCGTCGTCGGTGCTGTTGCTGCTTGGCGTGTTCCTGATTGTGATGACACTGCTCAAGACGGCTTGTTACTTTGCCTCATCGGCTGCCATAATTCCTTTACGCACAGGTATTGTACGCGACCTTCGTACAAAAATGTATGATAAGGTTGTTTCATTGCCGTTGGGCTTCTTCTCCAAAGAGAGAAAGGGTGATATCATTGCACGTATGACTGGTGACGTGGGCGAGGTTGAGAACTCCATTGTTACGTCGCTCGATATGCTCATAAAAAACCCTATATTTATCGTAATATACTTTGCTACACTGCTTTACGTTAGCTGGGAACTCACTCTTTTCACAATATGTGTGATGCCTGTACTTGGATGGATAATGGGCTCTATCGGCCGTAAATTGAAAGCCAGCTCACTTGTTGCGCAGCAGAAGTTGGGCGAAACGACATCACAGATGGAGGAGACTCTTGGCGGTTTGCGCATTATCAAGGCTTTTGTTGCCGAGAAGAAGATGTCTAAACGTTTTCTCAAGTGTAGCAACGAACTTCGTTCGGCTGTAATACGCGTTGCCACCCGACAAGCTCTGGCTCACCCGGTGAGTGAATTGTTGGGTACTTGTATTATTGTGATTGTTCTATGGTTCGGTGGAACATTGATATTGGGTGAAAACTCGCCTATCTCGGCTGCGGCATTTATCTATTATCTGACAATGCTTTACAGTATCATAAACCCATTGAAGGAGTTGTCCAAGGCTTCGTATTGTATTCCACGTGGCTTGGCATCAATGGAACGTGTCGATGCAATCCTCAACGCTGAAAATCCAATAACTGACGGTAAAAAGGGCGTGGAAATCCCCGATATGAAAGAGGGTATAGAATTCAAGAATCTTACATTCTCGTACGACGGTGAGCGTAATGTGCTTAAGAATATCAATCTTAAGATTGAAAAGGGCAAGACTATTGCTCTTGTCGGGCAATCGGGTAGTGGAAAATCCACTATGGTCGACCTTATACCTCGTTATTACGATGTCGAGCAGGGCGAGATAACGGTCGATGGTGTGAATGTAAAGGATATGAAGGTGAAGTCGTTGCGTGCTCTCATCGGCAATGTGAACCAAGAGGCCATCCTGTTCAATGATACGTTCTACAACAACATTACTTTTGGTGTGGAGAATGCAACAATGGAACAGGTTATTGAGGCTGCCAAGATTGCCAATGCACACGACTTTATTATGGAAACCGAGAAGGGTTATGAAACGAATGTCGGTGACAGGGGTTGTCTGCTCTCAGGTGGTCAGCGTCAGCGCATAAGCATTGCACGTGCTATTCTTAAGAATCCTCCGATACTTATTCTTGACGAAGCGACATCGGCACTTGATACTGAAAGCGAACGCTTGGTGCAGGAGGCTCTTGAACGATTGATGAAGACACGTACAACCATTGCCATCGCTCACCGTCTGTCTACTATTAAAAATGCCGACGAGATTTGCGTTATGCGTGATGGTGAAATTGTTGAGCGTGGAACACACGACGAATTGATAAATTTGAAGGGTGTGTACAAGCGCCTTAATGATATGCAGACGTTGTAATATATGAAGAGTATTGCTGTATTCTGTGCTGCGTCGGAAAATATCGCTCCAGGCTATTTTGAGGCTGCTGCCGAGGTGGGTGCTATGCTTGGCCGTCTGGGAGCGACGTTAGTTTATGGCGGTGCACGCTTTGGATTGATGGAGGCTACTGCAAGGGCTGCAAAACAGGCTGGCGCGCGCATTGTTGGTGTTGTTCCCGACATCTTGGTTGAGCGTGGCCGTGTGAGTATGTTGCTCGACGAACAGGTGAATTGCCGTAATTTGAGTGAACGCAAGGATATTATGCTTGAGCGTAGCGATATTCTTGTTGCGTTGCCGGGTGGAGTTGGTACGCTCGATGAGATATTTCACGTTATGGCGGCAGCAACAATCGGTTATCATACAAAACGTGTGGTGCTGTATAATGTGAATGGTTTTTGGGACTCTCTTGTCGCTACATTGGATGAGATGCTGCAGGCTGGTTTTATACGTGGCGAGTTTGAAAGATATTTTTCGGTGGCAAATGGTGTTGCGGAACTTGAGGGTTTGTTAAAGTAGGAAAAAGAAGATGGCAAAAGTAATAGGTATAGGAGAAACGGTTTTTGATATATTGTTCAAGAATAATGCACCCGTGAAGGCTGTGCCGGGAGGGTCTGTGTATAATTGTATAATATCTTTGGGACGATGTGGTGTCCCTGCTGAATTTATCAGTGAGGTGGGTGATGACCGCATCGGCAATATAATTCTTGACCACCTCCGTGACAATAATGTCGGCTCTTCAGCTGTCTGCTGTTTTTCGGGTGGAAAGTCGCCGCTTGCTCTTGCCTTCTTGAATGAGAACAATGATGCCGAGTACCTTTTTTATAAGGATTATCCCAATAACCGACTCGAGGTTGAATTCCCTACCATAAATGAGGGTGACATTGTGGTCTATGGCTCATATTTTGTGCTCAATCCGGTTCTGCGAAGCAAGACAAAGGCTTTTTTGGAATATGCCCACGAACGTGGTGCTCTACTTTACTATGATATAAATTTCAGGAAAAATCATATCTCGGAACGTATTAAGCTTGCCGAGGCCCTCATTGAAAATCTTGAACTTGCCGACATTGTGCGTGGCTCGGCCGACGATTTCAAATATTTGTACGAGATGACCGATGCGGCAAAAATATACAATGAGAAGATAAAATTCTACTGCCCCAACTTTATATGTACCAATGGCGGCAGTGATGTAAGGTTTTTTACACGCAATGTAGATGTAACCTATCCGGTAAAGGCGGTCAATGTTGTAAGCACTGTCGGTGCCGGCGATAATTTCAATGCTGGTGTCCTCTATGGTCTTGTGAAAGGAAACGTGACACGTGAAAAACTTTCACAATTGACAAAAAACGAGTGGGATGCCATAATTTCCAATGGATTGGAGTTTAGTGCACACGCCTGTACGCTCATAGAGAACTATGTAGACAAGGAGTGGGCAAAGAGATATATAAAGGGATGATTTGCATTATAAATCCCAATTGAACCTTAAAACAAATTGCTATGAAAAAAATATTCTATATTCTGGTTGCGGCCGGTATTTTGTGCGGTTGTTCCGGACACAGCCACAAGAGTGCCGATGCTCACGAAGAACACGCTCACATCCATTGTTATACAGCCTATACCCACAAGGCCGAACTTTTTATGCAGCACGAAGGTCTTGAACTTGGTAAAAAGGCCTGTATCACACTTTATGCCACAGATTTGTCAAATTTTAAGCCATTGCAGGTTGCCGAGGCAACAGTGTTGCTCAGAGTCGGTGGCAAGAGCTATACGGCGACGGCTGCTGCCCATGGCGAGGGAATGTTTCATTTTGAACTGACGCCTGAGGCTGCCGGCAGTGGAATGCTTTATGTTACCGTTGCAGAGGAAAATGCACATTTCGATGTTGTTGTAACGGAGCATTGCGATACTCACGACCACGAACATGACCATGACCACGATGCACATTCACACTCTCATTCGGGCGATGGACATAATCACGACGGTCACTCCCATTCGGGACATTCTCACGCCCATAGCCACGCTCCTCATCCCGGACACGGTGCAGAAACGCCTGCAAAGAGTGGCGATGTGACATTGACCAAAGAACAGAGTTGGAAGATTGATTTTGCAACCGAGGTTGCTTCGGAAAGCAATTTTGCAGGTACTGTGAAGGTCGCTGCAAAGGTCGAGGCACATCCGAGTGATTTTACTACAATTGTTGCAACAACAAGCGGCAAGGTGCAGTTTGCAGGTAATGTGCTTGCCGGTATGCTGGTATCGGCAGAACAACCTCTATTCTATCTTGAGGGTAGTGATGTCACCGACAATGATGCCGCTGTGAAATTTGCCGAGGCCGAGAGTAATTATGAATTGGCTAAAGCCGATTTTGAGCGTAAAAAGAGCCTTTTTATCGATAAGATTGTTTCGGAACGTGAATATCAGACCGCAGAGGCTGCATATCGTCAGGCCGAGGCCCGTTTTGCGAGTATGAAACGTAATTTTGGCGCGGGAAGAGTAACATTGAAGTCTTCAATGAATGGCAATGTGGCGTCGTTGCTTGTTGCTAATGGCGATTATGTAGAGCCCGGAACACCACTAGCCATTGTGCAACGTGACGGTGGAGTCAATCTGGTTGCAGAACTGCCTGTGCGCTATGCTCCACTGTTGCAGAATGTCGCTGCTGTGAATGTAGAAACGGCTCAGGGTGCAGTGTATAGCGTGAAGGAGCTTGGTGGAACAACGGTTGTCGGCAACGTGGCAAATAAATGCAATATGTTGCCTGTTTCTGTTTCTTGTGCGGCTTTGCCTGGTGTTGTTACAGGTAGCATTGTAACTCTTTATATATCCTCTGTTTCCGAATCGGAGCATTGTGTGGCTGTTCCGCGCACTGCACTTGTTGAGGAGATGGGAAATATGTTCGTCTTTGTGCAGAATAATCCAATCTCTTTTGAAAAACGCAGCGTGAAGGTGGGTGCTACCGATGGCCGTTATGTGCAGTTGCTCGAAGGTGTCGCTCCCGGCGAACGCATTGTCAGCAAGGGTGGTGTGATGTTGAAATTGTCGCAGGGTGCAGCTGCTCTCGACCCTCACGCCGGTCACGTACATTAAAGGATATGTTGCTATGCTGAACAGAATAATAAAATTCTCATTGAACAATAAACTGCTGGTGATGCTGGCGGTTATATTGGTGGTGATTGGCGGTACATATTCTGCCAAGAATATTGAAGTCGATGTATTCCCCGACCTTACTATGCCCACTGTGGTAATTCTTACCGACGCTCACAATATGGCTCCCGAAGAGGTTGAACGTCTTGTGACATTCCCCATTGAAACGGCTGTGAATGGTGCCACAAATGTGCGTCGTGTGCGTTCGTCGTCGTCGCAAGGATTCTCGTTCGTGTGGGTTGAATTTGATTGGGGCATGGACATATATAAGGCCCGCCAGATTATTAGCGAGAAGATGGGATTGCTCACCGGGCAGTTGCCCGATGGCGTTGTACCTATGCTTGCTCCCCAATCGAGCGTGATGGGCGAGATTATGTTTGTGGGAATGCAGTCCGACAGCACCTCGATGATGGAGCTGAGAACACTTGCCGAATGGATTGTAAAACCGGCTGTCCTTGCAACGGGCGGCGTTTCCAATGTGACCATAATTGGTGGTGACTACAAACAGTATCAGGTGCTTGCCGACCCTGTGAAAATGGATATGTACGGTGTTACGATGGAGGAACTTGAAGGCGTTGTCGCTCAAATGAGTGTGAACATAGGCGCCGGCGTGGTCCGTGATTACGGCAATGAGTACAATCTGCGCGGAATGGGGCGTACAAGCGATGTCAATGAACTTGGCAGCAGTTTGGTGAAGATGGATGGTGATGCTGCGGTGCGTGTTGCCGATGTTGCCGACGTTGTCATTGCTCCTGCTGTTAAACAAGGATACGCGTCCCAGAATGGAACGCCAGCGGTGATACTCTCTATTTCCAAACAACCGGGAATCAATACTCTTGCGGTTACGCAGAATATTGAGAGCAATCTTGTGAGCATACAGAAATCGCTTCCTGCCGATGTTACTATTGATACAAAAATTTTCCGTCAGGCCGATTATATCCAGTCGTCGGTCAACAACGTAGGACGTTCACTCATAGAGGGTGCGGTGTGTGTGATTCTGGTGTTGTTCCTTTTCCTCACAAGTTTCCGCACAACGGTTATCTCTCTCTTTGCTATTCCACTGTCGCTCTTGGGTACTGTTATTGTACTCTATCTGCTTGGTATGGATATAAACACAATGACTCTTGGTGGTATGTGTATTGCCATAGGCTCGCTTGTGGATGATGCTATCATTGACGTTGAGAATGTGTACAAGCGTCTGAAAGAGAATTATCGTCTGCCTGTTGAGAAGCGCAGTTCTGCACTGCACATTGTGTTTGAAGCGTCGTCGGAGATACGTGCATCAATCATACACGCGACGCTCATTATTATGGTGACCTTTACTCCGCTTTTCTTTTTGAGCGGTCTTGAAGGACGTATGCTCAAGCCATTGGGACTTGCTTATCTGATTGCGCTTGTGATGTCGCTTATCGTGGCGATGACCGTTACTCCTTTGCTGTGTAAGGTTATGCTGTCGAGTGACAAGTATCTTGCACGTAACGAGAAGAAGAATTGGGTAGACCGTTGGCTCATTACAGGATATAGCAGTGCGCTTGCTTGGGTTGTCAAACATTCGCGCTTGGTGGTTGGCAGTGTGTTGGTAGTTTTTGTTGGCTGTATGCTGCTGTTTACGCAGATGGGACGCAGTTTTCTCCCCGAATTCAATGAAAGTGCGTTGACAATATCTGCCGTTTCGCGTCCTGGTGTTTCGCTCGAGGAGAGCAACAGGCTTGGCGCGGCAATTGAAAGGGAGCTTCTTCAAATTCCCGAGGTTACAAGTACTGCGCGTCGCACCGGTCGTGGTGAACTTGATGAACACTCGCAAACCTCAAACGGTGCCGAGATTGATGTCAATTTCACTCTTTCAGACCGTAGCAAGGCCGATTTTGTAGCCGAAGTGCGTGAGCGCCTGTCGAAAATTCCGGGTGTCGTAACCTCTGTCGGACAGCCTCTGGAACACCGTATCGACCATATGGTATCGGGAACACAGGCCGACTTGGCCATAAAGATTTTCGGTCCCGATTTAAGTACGCTCTTCCGCAAGGGTGTTGAGATAAAGGAGCTTTTAGGCAAATTCTCGGAGGTGGTTGATGTAAATGTTGAGCAGCAGGTTGAGATTCCTCAGATACAGGTGCGTGCCAACCGTGAGAAACTTGCCTACTTTGGAATTACAATGGGTGAATTCAACGCTTTTGTTGAGGCAGCTTTCCCCGGCAAGGTTGTTGGCAGCATATATGAGGAGGAACGTAGTTTCGACCTCGTTCTAAGACTAAACAAGGATTATACAGAGAGTATCGACGGCGTGAAACAGGCTCTTATCGATACCCCAGATGGCAAAGTTCCTCTTGAGTCTGTTGCCGATGTCGTGTCGGTGGGTGGCCCTGGAAGTATCAGCCGTGAGAATGTGCAACGCAAGGTTGTCGGGTCGGCAAACATCGCGAGTGGCGACGTATCGGGAACAGTGGAGCGTGTTGCAGCGCATTTGGAGGATGAACTTGAACTTGCCGAAGGGTATCGTCTTGAATATGGCGGACAGTTCGAGAGTGCCGATTCTGCGTCACGCACTCTGTGGCTCACAACACTTGTTGCAATACTTGTTGTCTTTGTACTGCTTTACACCGAATTCAAGAGCTTGCTGCTCTCTACCGTTGTGCTGTTGAACTTGCCTCTGGCATTGATTGGTGGTGTTATGGCTACCTATTTCACTTCGGCAGTGATGAGTATTCCGGCTATAATAGGTCTTATAACACTTTTTGGAATAGCGACACGTAACGGTATTCTGCTCGTATCGCGCTATCAGCATTTGCGAGCCGAAGGCGTTGCTCTTGAAGATGTGATAATAAAGGGCTCTGCCGACAGGTTGACGCCAATTCTTATGACAGCCTTTACATCGGCCTTGGCACTTGTCCCGATGATTGTAAACGGCTCGGCTTCGGGTAACGAGATACAGAGTCCAATGGCAGTGGTGGTTCTTGGTGGTCTATTGTCGTCGACGCTATTGAATATATTTGTTGTTCCGGCTGTGTATCGCTGGGTTGTACGTAAAGGATGGGTATAAGAACTTTTGAATTGTAAGATATTTTAGCTCCGAGGGGTTTGCCCTCGGAGCTTTTTTGTACCTGTGGCTGTTTGTCCGACAAAAAAGGCTATACGTTGAATGTATACTCTTATTTAATACTTGTTAACATATAAGTGTCGGTTTAAATGATACTTTAGTCCGCAAAATGTTACAATAAAATATGAAACGGCTTTTATTGTTATTGGTTTTTATAAATGTTATGCAGTCCGTTGTTGCGGCATTACCAGACAAAGAACTTGTGTTGAATGCGTCTGACGGTACTTCAACCTGTGCAGTCAAGGGGATAAGACGAATTACATTCGATAACGGGGTGATGTTTGTTGATATGAAGGATGGTTCGCAGATGAGTTGGGATACGGAATTGTTGGCTAGTGTTATGTTTGGCTATTTTGAACCTGGGCAGGGAACAGATATTGCAGGAGTGGTTCAGTTGGCAAATTTTGTGCTTGACGGTAAGATGTTGCGTGTCGACTGTTGTTCGTTGACCAAGGTGCAACTATGTACCTGTGACGGGTGTGTGGTGTATGATGGTCTATGTATAGGCGAATTCTCCTTTGATTTGAGTACGTTGCCGACAGGTATCTATCTTCTTAAATTGGGCGGTAGCAATTATAAAATTCTTAACAGATGAAAAAGTTCTTTTTAACCATTATACTTGCCTTGTCGACACTGTCTGTTTTTGCCGACAAGGATATAAGATTCCATATGACAAGTGGCGAGGTGAAGTGCATTGCTCAGGAGCGTATCGACAGTATCTTTTTTGATGATGCCGAGGAGTTTATTGTAATTGCCTTTGAAAATCGCACGGTGCAACTTGCTATTGCTGAGGTTGATAGTGTAAAATATGGCCTGTTACCACAAATGGTACAGGTGACATATTCAGGAAACAAGGCATCAGTGATGAACCCTTTTGCTTTTGACAGTGTGAATGTTGAAATTGATGGCGCAAAAGTTCAAGTCACCTCCCAGACTACAATGGAGGTGGATTATTCGTTGCAGGGTTCCACTGACGATGGTTGTTTTAAGATTTACGGTTCGCGTAAGTATAATCTTCATTTGAACGGAGTGTCACTCGTAAACAGTAATGGAGCGGCTATCAATAGCCAGTGCAAGAAAAGGGCAAGGATTTTTGTAAACGATGGTACAGTCAACACCTTGACCGATGCCGCCAAGTACACGACAGTGAGCGGCGAGGACGAGAAGGGAACAATCTTCAGCGAAGGACAGATGATTTTCGAGGGCACTGGCAAACTGGTTGTCAATGCTCTTTACAAGCATGCCATCTGCAGCGACGACTATGTCGAGTTCCGTGACGCAACTATTGAGGTTGCAAGAGCGGCTAGTGATGCCGTGCACGTGAATGACTCTGTCATTGTCAAAGGCGGCAATCTTGTTCTCAATCCACAGGGCGATGGCATTGATTGCGACGGCTATGTGAAACTGCTCGGAGGAAAGGTAAATGTCTCTACTGCAGGCGAGGATGTCAAGGGCGTAAAGGCTGCAAAGGATGTCATTGTAGACGGCGCAGAACTCTCTGTGCTTGTCTCGGGCGATGCCTCAAAAGGCATAAAGAGCGGACACGATTTCGCCCTGTTTAGCGGAACTGTAGATGTGGAGACTACCGGCAATACAGTAGTGTTTGGTGGCGACCCCTCGTATGCTACCTGCATCAAGTGTGACTCTACTGTGACAATTTCGGGCGGAACACTCTCATTGAAAGCCACCGGTATTGCAGGTCGTGGCATCTCGGCCGATGGTGATGTGAACATAACTGACGGAACTACAACCATTGTGTGCAGCGGCAACAGTGAGACATACGACCCCACATATGACGAGATACTCGGCGGCGAGGAAGAGGAGGAAGCAAAGAGCTATGTCGTATATGTGAGCGTGCCCACGTCAACAACAAGCAACCGCCCTGGTGGCTCATCGAATGTGTGGAAAAACGTATATCTCTACAATAGCAGCAATGCCCTTGTCGCGACCCTTACCAACAAGGTGGTGGTAAACAATACAACATTCTACAGTTACGATTTTGGCGCCGAGGTTACAGGGACCTACTATTTCAAGAGCGACAACTACACAAGTGGCAGAACGACCTATACAATACAGAGTTCTTCGTTTACAGGAGTTTCATCCGACACCTATTACCAGATAGCATCAAACTATTCGACATCCGGTTCAACGCGTACCTATTCCATCACAGATGTGACCGGTAGTTATGCCGGTGGCACCTCGCTTTCTTCTACCGAGGATTCATATGCGGCAGCAGGTATAAAGTGTGATAGGAACTTTATACTTTCTGGCGGCAACCACGCCATTACAATGAGCGGTAGTGAGTCAAAAGGTGTAAAGGTTGAGGGGGAGGCTGTCATAAATGGTGGCGAATTGACAATTAATACTTCGGGAACTGCGAAAATCGTGGCATACAATCCTTCGTATTGTACAGCGATAAAATGTGATGGAGCGTTGACGATAAATGGTGGCGATATTGAGATTACCGCAACAGGACAGGGCGGTATGGGTATTTCGGCCGATGGAGTGTTGACAATGAACGGTGGTAATGTTGATATTACACTATCGGGTGCCGGTGCGTCATACACTGCAACAAGCGGAACGGATTATTACTCGACAAAGTGTATCAAGGGTGATGTCGCTGTAAATATTTTGGGCGGCACACTTAACTGTATCGCAAAGGGAAATGGTAGTAAGGCTATTGTTGCATCGGGGGTTTTGACAATTGGTGTTGAAGGTGATAACAATGATTTGCTTAATATCAAGGCAATAACACAAGGCTCATCGCTTGGCTCTACATCCGGTGGCGGCATAGGTGGTATGGGCGGTATGAATAGCGGCTTCAATGCTGCTCCTAAAGCCATAAAAGGTGCTGCCGATGTGTTTGTGAACAGCGGTACGATATATGCCGAAACCAAAAATGATGGCGGTGAAGGACTTGAGAGTAAAGCGATACTTACAATAAACGGAGGTAAAATTGAGTGTAGTACCTACGATGATGGTATAAATGCCTCAGCAGCACTTGTTATAAACGGTGGATGCATCTATTGTCACGCGACAAATAATGATGGAATAGATTCAAACGGAACAATATCAGTCAATGGTGGTATTGTGCTTAGCTCAGGTACATCATCGCCCGAGGAGGGATTTGATTGTGACCAGAATAAGTTTGTAATTAACGGTGGTGTTATGGTCGGTACTGGTGGAGCGACAAGTAATCCGACTTCGGCAACCCAACCCTATTCTACGGTAACATCTGTGTCGGTCGCATCGGGTAAATATATTGCCGTGAAAAACAGTGAAGGTTCGGTGTTGTTTGCCTATAAGTGTCCGAACACGGTAAACAGCGCAACGGTGTTGTTTTCATCACCGGAATTTACTAAGACTTCGCATACACTTATGTATGGAGTGACTGCAGTCTCTGGTGCATCCGAAGAACTTTTTGGAGGTGTATACAGCGTTGGTGGCACGCTGTCGGGAGGCTCGTCAAAGAGTTTTACACCGGCTACGAAATAAAAAGAGAGAAAGCGATGGAACTCCATCGCTTTCTCTCTTTTCTGTTATTATGGCTTAACCTCTTATATCAGCTCCCCACATCAGCTTTTCCTGAAGGTTCTTAATGAATGAGTGTTCCAGGCTGCGGATGATGAGTTGTTGGTAGCTTGCTTTGTTTATGGTGATGGATGTGCTCTCGTCACAACTTTCATTGCGGCCGTCAATGGCTATCAGGTAGTTGCCGCTGCGGCTGCTCACATTTATTTCGATAGATGTGTTGTCACCGACGACTAAAGGACGTGCACTTAGACTGTGAGGTGCAATCGGGGTTATTGTCAGCACGTTGGCTTCGGGGGCTATGATGGGGCCTCCAACGCTCAAGGAGTATCCTGTTGAACCCGAAGGGGTGGCGACAATAAGGCCGTCGGCCTGGTAGGTTATTGTGTCGCATCCGTTGAGGGTGGCTTTGATGGTTATCATTGACGAACTGTCGTGCTTCATTATTGCAATCTCATTCAGTGCAAACGGGTAGCTTTTTAGTTCTGTACCATTAGGGATTGCTTCGATGAGGTTGCGTCGCTCTATGTCGAAATGGCCGTTATGTATCTTCTCTATTATATCGTCAATGTTTTCGTTTGATGTAGCTGTGAGAAAACCGAGTCGTCCGGCATTGATACCCAAAATGGGTATGAGCTTGTTGCCGACACGGCTTGCTGTGCGTAGCAATGTGCCGTCGCCGCCGAAACTTATTGCAACGTCCGCAGTGAAATTGTTGTCTGTGATAAGCTCCTGAGGGTTGGGTTGTGCAATCTGTTCCTCGCAAAGGAAGTCGTAATAGGATTTGTCTATGGCATAGCAGTCGCCACGTTTTGTTATGGCATCGAAAAGTAAACCGATGCTTTCCGACTTCTCTGTCTGGTGCTTGTTGCCGAATATTGCAAATTTCATAATTTTTGTCCTTTGTAGTGCAAAGATAGTGTAAGCGAGTTAAAAGCCAAACTTGTTTTGATGTTTTACAACAGGCGTAGCCTGTTTTCGTGGTTTTTATGGAACAAAATTAAGATAAATTATTATACAATATTTTTTATTTGTGCTATTTTTGCAGAAAATATATGTAAACTGCCCGCGGTGTAGTTTGTTTTAGATTGATATAGTGTTTTTTATGAGGACAAAACTCAGTGTAAATATTAACAAGGTTGCAACCATCAGAAATGCTCGCGGAGGCAATAACCCTGATATCATACAGGTTGCAAAGGATTGTGAGACTTTTGGTGCTGATGGTATAACGGTTCATCCACGTCCCGACGAGAGGCACATTCGTCGTGCCGATGTCCCGGCCTTGCAGGCTGTGCTGCGTACCGAATTCAACATAGAGGGTTATCCGACAAGGGATTTCCTCGACTTGGTGTTGCGTGTGCGTCCGTCACAGGTGACATTAGTACCCGACAAACCTGAGCAGTTGACCTCGAACAGTGGCTGGGATACAGAAAAGGAGCAGTTCTTTCTGCGCGACGTGCTCAATGATTTGAGGGCTGCGGGAATACGTAGTTCTATATTCATTGATGCCGATGTGCGTATGGCTGAATTTGCGGCTGAAGCTGGTGCTGACAGAGTTGAACTCTATACAGGCCCTTATGCGCATAATTATGCAAAGGACCCCGAAGCCGCCATCGCGCCTTTCCTTGAAACGGCTAGACGTGTCAGACAGTTGGGTATCGGACTTAATGCCGGACACGACCTGAGCCTTGAAAATCTGAAGTATTTCACCGATGTCATTCCTTGGGTCGACGAGGTTTCCATTGGTCACGCTTTGATTTGTGATGCTCTTTATATGGGGCTTGAGGCAACCATTGCCGCCTATAAGAAATGTTTGATAAAATAACAATAAAAAATAGTAACTATGAATTCACTTACTGCAGTTGTTGATACTTTGGCAACAGATACCCTTTCAGTGGCAGCACCGGAAGTTGCTCAGGAGAGCCTGAATGTTCTTGACCTGGCGATGAAGGGTGGTTGGATTATGATTATCCTTGCGATTTTGTCTGTAATAGGCATATACATCTTTTTTGAGCGTTATACAGTGCTTCGCAAGGCCGGAAGCAAGAATCCGTTGTTGTTGGAGCGTCTGAATGATAATATCAGAGATAAGGACTTTAAATCTGCGATTAAATATTGCAATAAATTGAATACTCCGGCATCGCGCATTCTTGCAAAGGGTGTCAAGGATTATAGATTTGACAATGCCTCTATCCGTCAGGCTCTTGAGAATAGTGCCGGTCTTGAAATTGCGGCTCTTGAAAAGGGGTTGCCGGTGTTGTCTACAATTGCTGCGGTGGCTCCTATGCTTGGCTTCTTGGGAACTGTTACCGGTATGGTACAGGCTTTCTGGAATATGTCACAAGCCGGTGACAATATTGAGGTGTCGGCTCTGTCAAGCGGTATATATGAGGCTATGGTGACAACTGTCGGCGGTCTGATAGTTGGTATCATCGCTATTTTTGCCTATAACTATCTAGTATCCAGGGTGGACAAGGTGCAGAATGCAATGGAGGCCGATATAATATCTTTCCTTGAGATTGTGTCGGAGTGTAAGGAGGTTGCAGAAACCGATGACCACTCCGAGGAGAACGCCAAGACCGAGAGTGCCTTTACAAAGACAGTGTTTGAATCAGATACTCTCTAATCAAAAAAAGTTATGATAAAGAGAAGGACCAAAACCATAGGCGACTTTTCAATGTCGTCGATGACGGACATTATATTTCTGCTCCTTATTTTCTTTATGCTCACATCGACTATTGTGGTGCCTAATGCCATTAAGGTGAATTTGCCTCAGGGTAAGGAGAGGGCGCATACCCAGCCTATGGCACGTATAACCATAAAGGCCGATTTGACATTTTATGCACAGTGGGGAAAGGAAGAGGTGAAAAGGATTGATGAGAGCGATTTGGCTGCTTTTCTTGCCGAATGTAGTGCGAAGGATTCGGAAATGTACGTGGCGCTTTATGCCGATGAGACAGTACCTTATAGAGAGGTGGTGAAAGTTCTTAATATTGCTAACGAAAACAAATACAAGATGGTGTTGGCGACACGCCGTCCTGACAGTAAGTGATGAAGAGGTTTTCTAAAGAGAAAATGGCAGGTATGGCCGGCACTCTGCTTGTTCACGCGGCAGTTGCGGCATTGCTCTATTTCTTGGTGTTGACTCCCCCGGCAAGATTGCCCGAGAAAGGCGTTGAGGTGATGATGGGTGTCGACATTGAAAATTTTGCAATGGAGCAATTCAATGAAGTGCCACCGGTTGCATCGGTACCGACTCCAGTGGAACCGGCTCCACCGACTCCCGAAGAACCTCTTATAACACAGGACAGCGAGGAGAGTCTTGTGTTGCCACCCGAGAAACCCAAAAAGGAGAAACAGAAACCCAAGAAGCAGGAGAAGACCCCCGAACAGATAAAGAAAGAGAAGGAAGAGGCGGAGCGCAAGGAGCGTGAACGCAAGGAGGCCGAAGCTCGTAAGGCAGCAGAAAGTTCAATTACAAATGCCTTCAACAAAGGATTCAAGATGAACAAAAAGGGTGATGCCGAAAATAACGAAAAGGCCAGTGGCTCGCCGCAAGGCAACTCGAACTCGGGACAGCAGACCGGAGTGGGCGTTTCGTTCAGCCTATCAGGCCGTAACGTAGGTGGTGACGGACTCACAAGGCCTACATATAATGTTCAGGCGGCAGGACGCGTGGTTGTTGATATAACGGTAGCTCCAAATGGCAAAGTCGTTTCGGTAAGCATAAATCCTGCGAAATCGAATACAGCCGACCCTGCATTGCGTACAGCAGCGTTGGCTGCTGCCCGAAAGACTGTTTTCAACAGTATCGGTGGTGTTGATAATCAAAGAGGTACAATTACTTATAATTTTGAATTGACTAAGTAGTATGAATAAAGTTTATATATTTTTGGCCGATGGTTTTGAAACTGTCGAGGCCTTGGCTCCGGTAGATGTTATGCGTCGTGCCGGTCTGGATGTGGTGACTGTTTCAATTATGGGACGCAAGGATGTCCTCTCTGCGCAGAACGTGACTGTCTTGGCAGATGAACTGTATGAGAACATCGCCTTTGATGATGCCGATGCGCTTGTGTTGCCCGGCGGCAGTGTGGGAACAGACAATTTGTCTGCTCACGGAGCACTGCGTGCTTTGTTGGTTGATGCTTGCTCACGTGGTTTGCTTGTTGCTGCAATATGTGCCGCTCCAATGGTGTTTGGCCGCATAGGTATTCTTAAGGGAAAGAGGGCAACCTGCTATCCAGGCTGTGAAGGCGACCTGTTTGATGCCGAATATACAGCAAAGGCTGTTGAGCAGGATGGAAACATAATAACCGCTTGTGGCCCGGGTGCTTCATTTGAGTTTGGCTTTGCCATTGTAAAACATTTCTGTGGTGCGGATGTTGTTGGAACTTTGCGCTCTCAAATGCAATTCTGAAAAGAAATCAGTTTATGAAAAGATATCTAATTGTTGTTGCCGGAGGTAAGGGCACCCGTATGGGAGGTGAAATGCCAAAGCAATTCCAGTTGCTTTGTGGTAAGCCATTGGTTATGGTAACCCTTGAGCATCTTAATGCTATTGACCCTGCTATGCAACTTATTCTGGTGCTTCCTGCGCAGCATATCGAGCTGTGGAAGCAGTTGTGTAAGGAGTATTCATTTGCTGTGCCGTTGATTTTGGCACAAGGAGGCTCAACGCGTTTTCATTCTGTGCAGAATGGATTGGCGCAGGTTGATGATATTGCTGATGCTCTTGTGGGCGTGCACGATGGTGTGCGTCCGTTCGTTTCGCCCAAAGTGCTTGATGAATGTTTTTCACGTGCTTGGGTAAGTGGAGCTGCAATTCCAATGATAGATGTACAGGACAGCTTGCGTCACATTGTGGGATATGATACAACAGAGGTTGTTCCACGTGACAGATATCGTCTTGTGCAGACACCACAGGTATTTAAATTGTCGTTGCTGCGTCGTGCATACGAACAACGTTTTGTAGAGAGCTTCACCGATGATGCTTCGGTTGTTGAGGCTCTAGGCGAGCCTGTTGCCGGCGTTGAGGGTAATCGTGAGAATATAAAGATTACAACCCCATTTGATTTGCTTGTTGCCAAGACATTGATGGAATGTTGGACATCACAACAAGGGATATAAAATTTCTGCCTGGTGTCGGCGAACAACGTGCCACGCTGCTCAATAGGGAATTGAACATCCGTTCCCTGTACGACTTGTTGTACTATTTTCCCTATAAGTATATTGACCGTAGCCGTGTTTTCAAGGTAAGTGAACTGGGCGGGCAGTTGCAGCACGTGCAGTTGTTGGGCGAGATACGCTCGTTTGAAGAGATGGGCGAGGGTGCATCGCGTCGTCTTGTGGCTCATTTTACCGATGGTACGGCATTTGTCGACCTTGTGTGGTTCCGTGGCATCAAATATGTAAAGAATCGTCTGAAGTTGAATACGCAATATGTCGTTTTCGGCAAGCCTTCGATGTTTAACGGAAGAGTGAATATAGCTCATCCCGATGTCGATGATGCGTCAATGCTTAAACTCGACACAATGGGCCTGCAACCCTATTACAACACAACCGAGAAGATGAAACGCAGTGGCTTGAATTCCAATGCCATGCTCAAATTGGTGCAGAACCTTTTCGGGTTGCTTACAACACCGCTCGATGAAACACTTTCGCAGGACATTATACAAAAAAACGGACTGATGTCGCTTGATGATGCTCTGCGCATAATACATTTTCCGCGTAACCCGAAGGAGTTGCAGCTGGCACAGTATAGGCTCAAGTTCGAGGAACTGTTCTATATACAATTGAATATCCTGCATTATGCCAAAGAGCGTCAGATGCGTTATGTCGGGCATCGTTTTGCCAAGGTTGGCGAGATTTTCAACCGTTTTTATAACGAACAGTTGCCGTTTGAACTTACAGGTGCTCAGAAACGTGTGGTGAAGGAGATTCGTGCCGATGTGAACAGTGAAAGGCAGATGAATCGTCTGCTGCAGGGTGATGTCGGCAGTGGAAAAACACTTGTGGCACTTATGTCAATGTTGTTGGCAAAAGACAATGGGTATCAGGCTTGTCTGCTTGCTCCCACAGAGATTCTTGCAGAACAACATTTTTCGACGTTGCGCCGTATGCTCGGAGCATTGCCCGTCAGGGTGGAACTGCTCACAGGCAGTACAAAGGCAAAGGAGAGGGTACCGTTGTTTGAAGCGCTTGAAGATGGCAGTGTAGATATTCTTGTAGGCACCCACGCTGTTCTGGAAGATAATGTACTGTTCCGTAATCTTGGTCTTGTTGTCATTGACGAACAACACCGTTTTGGCGTTGTGCAACGTGCAAAAATGTGGGCAAAGAACAATATTCCACCACATATTCTTGTGATGACGGCGACTCCAATACCGCGTACATTGGCTATGACACTTTATGGTGACCTTGATGTTTCAGTTATTGACGAGTTGCCGCCGGGTCGCAAGCCTATCAACACATCGCATATATTCCGTAACCGTATTGATAGTCTATACTCTTTTATTCGTGGGCAGATAAATGAAGGCCGTCAGGCTTATGTCGTTTACCCACTAATAAGCGAGAGCGAGAAACTCGACCTTAAAAACCTTGAAGATGGTTACAAGCAGTTATGCAATGTCTTTTGCGATTATAGATTAAGTAAGCTTCACGGCAAGATGAAACCAAAGGAAAAGGATGAGGAGATGCGTCGCTTTGCCTCGGGCGAAACGCAGATTCTTGTTTCAACCACGGTTATTGAGGTGGGTGTTGATGTGCCTAATGCTTCGGTGATGGTCATTGAGAATGCCGAGCGCTTTGGCCTTTCGCAATTGCACCAGTTGCGCGGCCGTGTTGGACGTGGAGCTTCGCAGTCCTATTGTATTCTGGTTACGGATTATAAGCTCTCCGAGGATACACGCAAGCGAATGGATATTATGACTTCAAGCAACGATGGCTTTGAAATAGCTGAGGCTGACCTTAAACTGCGTGGTCCGGGTGATATGGAGGGTACTCAGCAGAGTGGAATAGCCTTTGATCTGAAGATTGCAAATCTTGCCCGTGATGAACAATTGCTGAAATTTGTGCGTGAGGTGGCTCGTGACGTGGTTGTTGCCGACCCGCAGTGTAGCAGTGAACAGTATCGCATAGTGTGGGAGCGTCTGCGGAATATAAAGAGAATGAATAACCGTAATTGGGGCGCGATATCATAAAATTACTATTCAAAGCGTTGTGCATCATTTAATTATGGTTAAATTTATGGTCCCCGTTGACAGATGGGGCTTCATGCGAAATTTAGAGCGAACTTTATTCACTCATTTTCGCTGACTTTCGCCTATTTGTTGTTATATTTGCAGTCAGTCGCGGATATATTGCAATTCCGCCTTTACTATTAAAATTTATATTATGGAAAAGACACTTATTCTTATAAAGCCCAATGCTATACAGCGTGGTTTGACCGGTGATATCATAACACGTTTTGAACGTAAGGGACTGCGTCTTGTTGGTATGAAGATGCTTTTTATGGACGATGAACTGGTTGCAGAACATTATGCGCATCTTGTATCGCGTCCATTCTACCCCTATCTGAAAGCATCAATGCAGGCTTCTCCAATAATCGCTTGTTGCCTTGAGGGTGCCGAGGCTGTTGAAACAGTGCGCCTCATGGTGGGCGTAACCAATTCACGCAAGGCTCTGCCTGGTACAATACGTGGCGATTTTTCAATGAGTGGTGAGCAGAATGTTGTTCACGCATCCGACTCTGTGGAGAATGCGATTGTTGAGATAAACCGCTTCTTCAAGCCCGAGGAGTTGTTCGACTATCAGTCGGCTGTGACCTCTTTTGAGTATGGTGGTGAAGAAACCATTAAATTCAAATAATAGGTGAAGGTTATCTATAAATATTTGCTATTCGCGTTTCTTCTTGTTGTTGCTGCAAACCGAGTTGGCGCGCAGGATGTTATGCCAGAGCCGGTATCTCTCCATAGACCAATGGAGATGCCCGATACAATGGCTTTGCGTAATATGCTGTTGAACGAGGCGCATATTATCCCATCGGATGATATGTACCCTACCTGGACAAACTCTGTCGTGCATTACAACTCAAATATGCCCGATTCATTCAGAATTAATCTGCGCAATTACGTGATGCCGACATCAAGTACAAAGATAACCGATATCTTCGGCTATCGCCCCCGACGTCGCCGTGTTCATCAGGGACTGGATATAAAGGTCTACACCGGCGATACCATATATGCCGCTTTTGATGGCAAGGTGCGCATAACGAGTTATCAGCGACGTGGATATGGTCACTATATTGTGATACGTCATAATAATGGAATAGAAACTCTCTATGCCCACTTGTCAAAGAAACTTGTAAAGGTCAATCAGAATGTCAAGGCCGGTGACCCTATCGGTCTGGGTGGAAACACAGGTCGCAGTTCGGGCGCGCATCTTCATTTTGAAACAATATTGATGGGTAAGAGCCTCGATCCTGCGTTGATGTTCGATTTCAAGAACCAGAGAGTTACCGGCGACAGTTACATATATCGTAAACCGGGTAGCAAATATATTGAAAATGGCAAGGTGAAGATTGCCGGCCCCGAACCTAAATATCACAAGGTAAAAAGTGGCGAAACGATAGCAAAGATAGCAAAGAAATATGGAGTGTCGCAGCGTAGGATTATGGAGCTAAACGGACTGAACGCAAAATCCATCATACGTCCCGGACAACGCTTGCGCTATCAGTAATTTGACGTTTTCTTTGCAATATCTGATAAAGAGTGTATATTTGTGCAGCGGATAATGCTTTTGTGTTGTCTTTAGTGCTGATGATTGTTAAATGAATAAAATTCAATTTATGAAAAAGTTTTTGATGACTGCACTGGCAGTGTGTATGATGGCCGGAATGGCTGTCGCAACAGAGAAGGTTGTTTTGACCGAGGTTAATGTGGCAACAATGGCCAACGATAATGTACTCGAAAAACTGGTTGCATTGATAAAGGATTATACAAAGCAGGTTGAGGCGGCAGAAACAATGGAAAAATTCGACGCTGTGTACAAGGGCTTCGAGCAGGCTATGACAGAATTTGCAGAGAAGAATGCAGAAGAAATAGCAGCTTTCGATAAGAATTTGACCGAGGAGCAGGGAAAGAAGTATAAAGCTGATATTGAAAAGGTAGTCAAGCAATTCCAGAAAGCCGTTGAGAAAAAGGCAATGCAATTCCTGGGTGAGTAATTACCGTATTATAATCAAAATAAAAGACCTCTCGCGAGAGGTCTTTTATTTTGATGGATTATCTCTTTTTTCCGAATTTTGCAATCCTTCTTATAATATTTGGAATGTCGGTGTTGTCAATTACGCCATTGAATTCATCGGCATCCTCGCCAATGGCAAACAGGGGAACAAATGTTCCCGAGTGGTTGCCGCTTGCCCACGATATGAGTGCCTTGCGGTCGAGGTCATAGATGGCTTCGTTTGCAATCTTCTTGGCAAGGTCTGATGTCATTTTTACAGTTTCATTATCATTGTGATTGCCGCGTGGCTCAACTCCGATATTCTCCTTTACGATACCCGCTATCTCGCCCCAGGTTGTTTCCTTCAATGTCTTGAGCATTGCGGTGAGTTTGTCGACACTGACTTTTTGTGATGAAAGTGCCTTGAGGTTCAGCCTGTATTCCCCTGTATAGCCAAGCACAATTCCGCCTGTTTCATGGTCGGCTGTGACAATGATAAGCGTTTCGTCCTTGTGCTTTTTATAGAATTCGTATGCCTCTTCGATGGCTGCATTAAAGTCTATAACCTCCTGTATCATTGTTGCGGCATCGTCGCTGTGTGACGCGTAGTCTATTTTTCCGCCCTCTACCATCATAAAGAAACCCTTGTCGCTCTTCTTGCTCAAAAAGTCTATTCCGGCTTTTGTTATCTGTGCAAGGGTGAGGTCGTCGGCTGTACGGTCAATGGAGTAGGGTATCTCCTCGGCAACATTCTTTTGGTAGAGCATTACTTTGTCTGCCTTGCTGCTTTTTGCAGCAAAATCATCGTAGCCACGTACTATCGTATAACCCTGTTTGTGTGCTCTTTCATACAAATCGTTGCGTTGTTCGGTGCTGCACTTTGCATCGCCGCCTGCATAGAAGTCATAGTCGGCTTTGAGCATCCATTGGGCTATTTCGTTGTAGTTGTTACGGTTTGTGTTGTGAGCATAGAACGCTGATGGGGTAGCGTGGTTTATACATACGGTTGTAGCGATACCCACTGCCATTCCACTGTTTTTGGCGTCGAGTGCAACACTGTAAAGGTCGTTCCCGTTGGCGTCTGTGCCAATGCGTCCATTGCTTGTCTTGCTGCCGGTTGAGAGTGCTGTTCCCGATGCGGCAGAGTCGGTAACACCGTTGCTTGCCGAGAATGTGGTTACGAATGCGCTTTCGGGGAATTGTGTGAAGACCATCTTTTTGGGACGTCCAATGACACCTTGCATCTCCCCCAGATAGAGCTCTGTGGCAAGAACGTGCGATGGCCCCATTCCATCGCCAATGAAATAGAATATATACTTTGGTTTTGCGAAGCCTGTTGCTACAACAAGCAGCAGGAGCAGTGTGCCTATAATACGTTTCATATTGTTTGTTTTTTATTTTATGGCAGGGTTACCGACCTTTCCGGTGAAAAGAACCTCATTGCTGTTGTCCTTTATGATAGCATATATGAAAGGACGGTTAAAGTCTACAATCTCAATCTTTGGCGGTCTTGATGACAACGCTCCGGAGAAAATCACAGTTACAGCAGCCGCCTCTGTTCCTTTTTCGTTGACATTGATGTAGGCCTTTTGTATAATATCACTGATGAACAATGCTTCGTTTGATATGCCACCGAACTGAGCTTTGTCCCCGAATGCTCTCTTGATGCCAAGATTTGCAAGTATAGGCTTGAGGCTCATACTGAAATCCGTTGTGAATTTGGGTAACGAAAGAGATATATCGCGCACTTCCATATTCTTTAGAATTGTATCAAAGTCTTTGGCCAAGTGCTCGGCAGCTTCATTGCATTTTACACCCTCGTTTGGCAACACGAACAGCATACTGTATTCAGGCTGTAGCCTTTTGACGACAATGGTCACCACGTCGTCCTTGTAGAACAGCTCGTTTGAGCGTTTGGTCATTGTAGGGACCTCAATATCCTCACCCTTTTCTGTAGTAAACCTCTTGTTGGTTGTGTTCTCTTCACTGAAAGGCTTGCTCCACGCTGCCTTGAAGTAGAGGGCGTTGATAAGGAGCATTCTGTCACTCTCATTGAAACGGTTGAGAATTGCAGGTATTTTGCCATTGGTATTCTCTTTGCACCAATTATTGATGCGCTCGACGGTAGATCTATTGAACTCTGCTGTTTCAACAAGTGCGTCAAAATATTTTTTGTTGGTTTCTGTGAATTCTTGCTTTACATCAAAATTTTCCTTAACCCATATCGAGTTGGCTATTTTAATCTCACTGTGCTTGTCCCAATATCTTTTTGTGGCAATATGGTCTATGAATTCACGGCAACGTTCGTTAGCACTGTCGCCAAATTGCATTACATCGCAAATCTCCTCCCTGGTCTTGCCCTCTGCGCCATTGGCAACCATTGCCATAGCAAACTGCGCGCTAAGTGGTGACAGACAGATATTCTCATTGCCAATCTCCTTG
Organism: Bacteroidaceae bacterium; assembly: GCA_017646665.1. Lineage (GTDB taxonomy): Bacteria > Bacteroidota > Bacteroidia > Bacteroidales > Bacteroidaceae > HGM04593. Next base: position 37,749 of record JAGCMB010000030.1, on the reverse strand, counting down.
CAAGCCTCACTCAACAATTTGCCCCAAATGGGGGTGGCTGTTGTTGCTTTGCTCTCCTTGGTTGTAATGTCGTTTGTAGCAATGTTGCCATTGTCGCTTTCCTGTACCGTTGCTCCTGTATTGTTCTTTGTAGAAACACACGATGCAGCAGCGGCAATAAGTAATATATATAAAGCCTTCTTAATCATTTCAGAAAACAAATTTCATTATGTCGTTGTATGTGGCAAGTATGAATAGTCCCAAAAGAATGAGCATACCAACCATTTGTGCTCTTTCCAGGAACTTTTCGCTTGGCTGTTTGCCTGTAACCATTTCATATATCAGGAATACTGCGTGACCACCGTCAAGTGCAGGCACGGGCAGAATGTTCATAAATGCCAGTACTATTGAAAGGAATGCTGTCATAAGCCAGAAAGCGTGCCAATCCCAGACCTCGGGGAAAAGGCTGCCGATGGAACCGAACATTCCGACTGATTTTGCACCGTCCGATGTGAATACATACTTGAAGTCACCTACATAACCGCGCAGAACATCTATACCATATTTTGCTCCTGCCGGGAATGACTCAAAGAATGAGTATGATATGCGTTCTATGGGGTAGATGTTGGCAACCGGTGAGATGCCCAGGACAAAACTTGTATCGGCAGTGACGGTAAGGCGCATAAGGCTATCCCTCATCAGCTCAATGTCAAATGTTGCTTTTGCCTCCTCTTTAAGGCTCTTCATCGTCATTACTATATCGTTCCACGATTTTATGCTTTTGCCGTCAATGCTTATTATGCTGTCGTTTACCGACAGTCCATATTGTGCAGCAATGCTCGTGCTGTCTATGTTTCCGATTTTAGGCAATATTCTTGTATATAGGAATTGTGTAGGCTTGTTCATATCGAGCAGTCCCAATGAGTCCGGAATTGCAATATTGACCTCGTTGCCGTTGCGTAGTACGGTTACAGTGTCCGATTCGCATATATCTCTCATTATGTTCACGCTCCTGACTTTGTCAAGGTATAATTCGTGAACCTCTTCACCGTCCATCTTGATAATCATATCTCCATCTTCAAAGCCAATCTCTTTTGCCTTTTCGTTGAAGGTGAATCCATTCTCTATTTTATGCAGGTCGATGTATTTCTCTCCCCAGGTGAACAGTACCATTGAATATATGAACAGAGCCAATATAAGATTGAACATAACTCCGCCAACGATGATGAGCAGACGTTGCCAAGCCGGTTTTGAACGGTATTCCCACGATTCGGCGGGCTTCTTCATCTGCTCGGTGTCCATTGATTCGTCAATCATTCCTGCAATTTTGCAATATCCGCCCAGAGGAACCCAACCAATGCCGTATTCAGTGTCGCTGTTCTTTGGTTTCCACTTGAAAAGAGAGAATTTCCAATCGAAGAAAAGGTAGAATTTCTCTACACGGACCTTGAAGATCCTTGCAAAGAGGAAGTGACCGAACTCGTGAATGAGCACCAGCAGACTCAATGCCAAAATGAGTTGCAGTGCGCGTGTTAAAAATATCTCCATAATGTTTTATTGTTTATTGTTTCATTTCAAATTAATCCACTCTTTTACCATCTCCCTTATCTGTCTGTCTGTTTCAAGATAGTCGTCGAGTGTCGGTTTCAGTATGTATGTAGCTTTCTCCATTGCGCGCTCTATCAGTTTAGGCATATCAGTGAACTTTATGCGCTCTTCAAGGAATGCTGCAACGCATATTTCGTTGGCCGCATTTACAACACAAGGTATATTGCCACCTTCGGCCAACGCTGTGTAGGCGTGGCGCAGGTTGGGGAATAGTTCTAAGTTTGGTTTCTCGAATGTCAGCTCTTTCAAAGTGTTCCAGTCAATGCGCTCGAATGATGATGACAAACGTGTGGGGTAGGTCAGTGCATACATAATCGGTAGTCGCATGTCGGGTGTGCCAAGTTGTGCTTTGATTGCACCGTCAGCGAACTGTACCATAGAGTGAATGACCGACTGTGGGTGTACCACCACTTCAATGTCCTCTGCTCCTACACCGAACAGCCATTTTGCCTCCATCACCTCAAAACCCTTGTTCATCATTGATGCTGAGTCGATGGTGATTTTTGCGCCCATACTCCAATTGGGGTGTTTGAGTGCCTGTTGGCGTGTCACGTGTTCAAGCTGCTCTTTTGTAAATGTTCTGAAAGGTCCCCCCGATGCTGTCAGGATTAGCTTTTCCACTTTGTTGTGCATCTCGCCCGCAAGACACTGGAATATTGCGGAGTGTTCTGAGTCAACCGGCAGGATTGGTGTCTGGTACTCCATTGCCAGGGCGTTTATAAGCTCTCCGGCAACTACCATCGTTTCTTTGTTGGCCAGGGCTATGGCCTTGCCTGCTTTTATGGCATTGATTGTGGGACGCAATCCCGAAAATCCAACCATCGCAGTTACGACAATGTCTATGGGCTTTGATTCTACAATCTGGCAGATGGCTTCGTAGCCACCATATACCTTTATCGGCAAGTCGCTCAAAGCCTCTTTCAGTTTGAGATATTTGGTGTCGTCGGCAATTACAACAGCCTCGGGCATGAATTTCCGTGCCTGTTGAATCAGCTCGTCAACGCGTGTGTTTGCTGTTATTGCATAGACTTCGAACTTATCGGGATGTTCTTCGACAACCTGCAGTGTTTGTGTTCCTATAGAACCTGTTGAACCTAATATGGCAATGCTTCTTTTTCTTGTTTCCTCCATTGTTGCTGCCGTTTAGAATGGTATATAAATATTGGGGTCGAGTGGCTTGCTTCTGTGCCACAACTCCAGGTGTAAGAAATTCTTCTCTTTTTCATTTTCTTCTCCTGAGCCGTTGCTGAGTGTACCTATTACCTCACCGCCATAAACTTTATCACCTACCTGCTTGAGCAGACGGTAACAGTTTCGGTATATAGAAATGAGATTCTCGCGGTGTTGCAATACTATGGTGTAGCCGTCATTTGCCGTGTAGTCGCTGAAGACAACAATGCCATCGTGTATGGAAACAATGTTTTCTCCTGCAATCTCGGCGATGTCGACTCCGTAGTGTTCATTGCTTGGGTCGAATGATTTTATGATTTCTCCCTTTGTGGGGCGGAATAGGTTGAGTTCCTGCAGTGCAGCTACGCTGGCCGCCTGTGATGTCAGGTTGTATCTTTCACGCTCCTCCCAACTCTTTACAAAGCGGGATTCAAGTTCGGTTGTTTCAATGTCGATACTGTCCTGTGATACCGGCATCAATGAGTTCTTCAATGAATCGAGAGTGATATCACCGCTCATTATTGAACGGATATTTGCCAAGTATATATCCTGTTTCTCTATCTCGTGCATCAGTGAGTCAACGCGCAGATTGTTGCTGACAATCTTGTCCTTGACTCCCTCGTCCATATAACCGGGCAGCATACGGCCAACCGGTGTGAAGATGATTACAAGGTACAACACGCCTGCAACGAGCATGAACGAGATGAACAGTGACATAATCACCCAAAGTGGCGAGATGTAGAATCCTAGAACATTTTTCAGTTTGTTCTCGTTGTGTATTGTCAGGCGGTACTTACGTAAAAGCCTGCTGCCGAAACCTTTCTTTTCCATAATTTGTCTGTCTTAAAGGGAAACGAGTCCTTGTGGCAAGTCAAACAGTATCGATTGCCCGTCGTGGTCAATATCTGCAATAAGCTCTTCTTGTGCAGGAATGAGAATCTCTTCGCCATCCTTTTCCACTACAAACAGTGTGTTGATTGTGCTGTCGTCGATGTCTACAATCTCTCCTATGTGTCCCAATGTCTTGTCTGTTGCCGTGAACCCTATGAAATATCCCAAAGATACCTCTTCGCTCTCCTCAACCCATTTGCGTGGAATGAACGCTTCGCGGTTAGTGAGGTAACGTACCTCTTCGGCGCTCTCCATACGCTCTACCTTTACAATCAGCGTGTCATTTTTTGGGCGTACCGATTCAAAAAAGAACGGTACCAATATGCCGTCAATGTCGCAGGCTACAAAGTCACATCCCTCGCCAAGGGCAAAGGTGTCGCCTTGCAATCCTATCTCTCCTTTTGTGCCGTGTGGCTTCAGGAATTTCCCAAAGTACACGAAGTCCTCTTTCTTGAGCATATCAAAGTGTTATGAACGTGTTATTTTTGCACCAATCTGGTTTAGTCTTTCCTCGAGGTTCTGATATCCGCGGTCTATCTGTTCAATGTTGTCGATGCGGCTTATGCCGTCGGCACTCATTGCTGCTATGAGCAGGGCGATACCGGCTCTGATGTCGGGCGAACTCATAGAACGTGGTTTAAGGGTGAAGCGTCTGTCGTGCCCGATGACAACTGCACGGTGCGGGTCGCAAAGAATAATCTGCGCACCCATATCAATCAGTTTGTCAACGAAGAAGAGTCGGCTCTCGAACATCTTCTGGTGTATCAGCACGCTGCCTTTTGCCTGTATTGCTGTTACTAGCAACACACTCAAGAGGTCGGGGGTGAGTCCTGGCCAGGGAGCGTCGCTTATGTTCATAATTGAACCGTCAATGAACGAGTCGATTTCGTAGTGCTCCTGTGCCGGGATGTAAATGTCGTCGCCTCTCTGCTCGAATTTGATGCCGAGTCGGCGGAAACTCTCCGGTATGATGCCCAAATTCTCAAACGATACATTCTTTATTGTCAGTTCACTCTGTGTCATGGCTGCCATACCGATGAAACTGCCCACTTCAATCATATCGGGCAGTGCGCGGTGTGTGCATCCGCCAAGTTCCTTCACTCCTTCTATGGTGATGAGGTTGCTGGCTATGCCAGATATTTTAGCACCCATCTTGTTGAGCATACGGCACAACTGCTGGATGTATGGTTCGCAGGCTGCGTTATATATGGTTGTTGTCCCTTCGGCAAGAACGGCTGCCATAATTATGTTTGCCGTACCGGTTACCGAAGCCTCGTCGAGCAGCATTGGACAGCCTTTGAGCTTTTCGGCACTCATGCGGTACACTCTCTTTTCTGTGTCGAACGAGAACTGTGCTCCTAATTTCTGCAATCCAATGATGTGTGTGTCGAGTCTGCGGCGGCCAATTTTGTCGCCACCCGGCTCTGACATTGTCGCTTTGCCGTATCGTCCAATCAGCGGTCCTATGAACATTACCGAACCGCGCAATCTTGCACAGCCGTTAATATACTCTTCGCTCTCGATGTAGTCGAGATTTATATTGTTTGCCTGGAATGTGAAGCAACCTACGCCGTTGCGTGTTACCGAAACGCCCATATTTATGAGTTGGTTTATGAGGTTGTTTACATCGGCAATGTCGGGTATATTTTCAATTGTCACCTTTTCGCTTGTGAGCAGGGTGGCGCATATCTCCTGTAGCACCTCGTTCTTTGCTCCCTGCGGTGTTATTTCGCCGTGGAGCTTGTGTCCGCCTTCTATAATGAATGAAGCCATAGTGTCCCTGTGTTAGAATTTGCGTTTGAAGTTCTTTTTGTTATTGTTGCCACGCTTGTTGTTGAATGTGCGTGCATTGTTGTTCTGATTGATTCTTATCTCCTTTTCTGCAACGTCGATAGCACCATTTGTGTAGATTCTCAAGTCTTCGATGATTCTTTTGTCCTCAACTCCGTCCTTGTTCCAGGCGATGTAGTTCTTCTTCATCTGAACGAGGATAAGCTCTACGAAACGGTTTTTCTCCTCTCCTTCCTCAAGTGTGAGTGCGTGGGCTATCATCTCTTCAACAACGCGACCGTAATGTCTGTTCTTGATTTCGCTGTTGCGATAGGAGAGGTGCTGTGGCGCAACGTGGAACTCTTCGGGCTTGATGACTTCGCAGGGGTAGTCAATGTCAAGCTTGAAGTCCGACATTATGGCCAAATGGTCCCAAAGCTTACGCTCTTGGTCGGGCAGGTCGGGGAACATGCTTTTCATAATACGCACGATGGTTTCAGCGCATCTTTGGCGTTCCTCCCTGTTCTCAATGGTGAGCGCGTGGTCAACCATCTTTTGTACGGAGCGACCGTACTCGGGCAATGGGAGCTTTTTCTGTTTGGTGTTGTATTCCATCATAGCGGTATATGGTTTTAGATGTTTTTTAATAGTTCTTTGGGTTTTGTAGCAATGAAGTTCTTTAGATAGAATGGCTCAAAATAGGCTATATCTTCAAATTTTTCATCAAACCAGGCCCTTTCGGCAAGTGGCATCATATTTTTAGCCAAAGGCATCTTGTGCTCGGCCAGAAAATGTGCGTTGGGGTGGTTTATTATCTTGCTGCATTTCTCTGCACCGTTACCAAAGAAATATATCGGTTGCTTGTCGAGCAGTTCTTTGTAGCTCTCCTCTGTAACCACTTCGGCGTGTGTCGCTTTTACGACGCCGAGTGCGCGGTCGTAGATTGTTGCATACACCTCGTTGCGTCGCGCATCAATCATTGGACACAACAGGGCATTCTCATCAATGTCGTCGCGGAAAAGTACGGGAACGCTCATAATAGCTGTCGTGGGTATTGCTATGAGTGGTATGTTGCGTCCGTAACAGACTCCTTTTGCGGTTGACGATGCTATACGCAGGCTTGTATATGAACCGGGGCCACAGCTCAGGGCTACAGCGTTTATTTTTGCTCCTTGTTCGTCGGCTGTCTGCAAGGCCTCTTCTACAAACGGTGCAAGAACCTTTGCGTGTGACATCTCTTCACGGTTTACTCTCTCAAAGAAAACGTGTCCGTCTTGGCTCAATGCAACTGAGCAGGTGCTTGTCGATGCTTCAATGTGCAGTATGATTGTTGTCATTTTTAATGCTCTTTTTTCTTGTCCGCAGTTTACGGATTCGGGTAATTAAATGCAAAAATATAAATAAATTATTAGAGTAACTAATAAATAATATATTTTAAGTAAGTTTTACATTCGCGGAACAAAAAACGTATTTTGAAAGCGTTGTATTCCGAATATTTGACTAAATTTGCCAAATTGACACAATGTTTAATAGTGCAAGGTTTATATTCTTTGACAATTAATGAAAGAGATATGATATATTCAATGACCGGCTACGGCAAGTCTGTAGCTATTTTTCAAGATAGAAAAATTTGTGTGGAGATTCGTTCGCTCAACGGCAAGGCGATGGATTTGTCAACACGCATCGCGCCTCAATTCAAAGGTCGCGAGATGGAAATACGCACGCTTATAACAACAGAGCTCGAGCGTGGAAAGGTTGATTTTGCATTATGGGTCGAGCAGGGCGAGAAGGCTGATATGCCATCTATAAATCAAGCTGTTGTACAGGGATATGTTGAACAGATGACCGAAATCGCCCGAAACACCGGTCTGTCAATGCCACAGAACCTTTTTGAGGTGATTGTGCGTCTGCCCGAGGTCATTGCCCGTAAAGAACTCTATGAGGTTTCGGACGAGGAGTGGGCTGTTGTGCTTGAAGCCATAAAGTCGGCAATACAGGACCTTATGGCTTTCCGCAAGCAAGAGGGCGAAGCGTTGACTGCCAAATTCCAGAGTAAAATTTCCAATATCTCGCAGTTGCTTGCATCGGTAGAGCCATTCGAGATGGAGCGCGTTGAGAAAATCCGTGCACGAATCGAGGAGTCGCTTGCCAAATTCGCCGGTGTTGATTATGACCGTAACCGCTTGGAACAGGAGCTTATTTTCTATATAGAAAAACTCGATGTAAACGAGGAAAAACAACGTCTGGCAAACCATTTGCAATATTTCCTCTCTACAATGGACGAGGAGCGTGGTCAGGGTAAGAAACTCGGTTTCATAGCACAGGAGATGGGCCGCGAGATAAACACTCTCGGCAGCAAGAGTAACCACGCCGAAATGCAAAGGATTGTGGTGCGTATGAAGGACGAATTGGAGCAGATAAAAGAACAGGTACTCAATGTAATGTAAAAAAAATATGAAAAAAGGTAGGGTCGTTATTTTCTCGGCACCGTCGGGTTCTGGCAAGTCGACATTGGTGCATTTTTTAATGAAGCAGGACTCCTCTTTCGGCTTTTCGGTCTCGGCAACAAGCCGTCCGCCCCGAGGTGAGGAAAAACACGGTGTCGACTACTATTTTTTTACTCCCGATGAGTTTCGTGCGCGTATTGCCGCCGATGAATTCGTGGAGTATGAAGAGGTTTATCCCGGCCGCTTCTATGGTACGCTGAAATCGCAGGTAGAGCACCAGTTGGAGCAACAGAATATACTTTTTGATGTTGATGTCAAAGGTGGTTGCAGCCTGAAGAAATATTACGGTGAGCGCGCTCTCTTTATCTTTGTCCAGGCTCCTTCGGTTGAGATTCTCCGCGAGCGCCTGATTGGCCGTGGCGACACCTCTATGGATGAGATTGAAAAGCGTGTCAGCAAGGCCGAATATGAGATGACTTTCGCAAAGTTTGCCGACAGGGTAATTGTCAATGACGACCTTGAGAAGGCTAAACGTGATTTGATGGACGTTGTTGAGAAATTTCTTAATGAATAAAACAAAGGTCGCAATATTCGGAGGAAGTTTTGACCCCATTCATAACGGGCATCTTGCCCTTGCCGACGAGGTGCTTTCGCGTGCCCTTGCCGACGAGGTGTGGTTTATGGTTACTCCGCAGAATCCTCATAAGCAGAATTGTACATTGAGCGACGAACAGTTGCGTCTGCAGATGGTGCAGTTGGCCGTTGATGGAAAAAGTGGCGTGAAGGCTTGCGACTTTGAGTTTGCATTGCCTCGTCCATCATATACGCTAAATACGCTTACTGCGCTTGATGAGGCTTTCCCCGAAAAAGAGTTCTCGCTGCTCATAGGTGCCGACAATTGGGGAAAATTTGACCGTTGGTACAAGGGCGACGAGATACTTGCGCGTTATAGAGTGATTGTCTATCCCCGTGGTTGCGAGGCAGAGCCTATGTTGCCACAGGGGGTGACGTGGTTGCCTGCAAGGCTGTATGACATAAGCTCCACTATGGTGCGTGCGGCTGTTGGCTCAGGCGAGGATGTGTCCCACCTTGTGCCGCTTGCTGTTGCCAGGTTCATCAAAGAGAAAAAAATGTACACTCAAATTTAAAGTTTTTAATCAAGTGAGAATGAAGAAATTTCTTTTTACTTTTTTGCTTTCTCTTACCCTGCCGATGGCGGCGCAGGAGAGGGTGAAGCTATATGACGATATGTGTGACCCGTTGCAGATGGTCTTTTGCGATTATGTAAGGAATGAGTCGCAGACCAGCTATATATCCAATACCTCGGGTGAATATATCGGGACGCTCATTGACTATAAATTCTACGGTTGGGGGTTGTTCCGTTCGTCAACCGGAATTGAATCCTATGGCCAGTACCGTAATGGAAAACTGCTGTTCGGATTGTTGATAAACAGCGATGTGGTCAGGGTTGGCAGCGATGGGCACTATGTCATTTATGACCTTTCGACAGGCGATATCATACGCCTTCACACCGAAGAGGGGGATATGCCTCTAGAGTTCCCACTTGCTACATCTGCTGATGGCGAGTTGTCGCCTTATGCCTTTAAAAAAGAGACCTACAAGAACGGCGATGTCTATTTTGGTGAATTCTACAACGGCCGCCGTAACGGATATGGTGTCTATCGTTGGGTGAACGGCGATTTGTGGTATGGCCGTTACCGCGATGGTTACCGCGACGGTTATGGTATGCTTGTGAAGCCCGACCATCATGTCTATTATGGCAAATGGGTGGGTGATACAAAGGTTGAATAAGATTATAACTTTTAATGATATATAATATGATAAAAAGATTTCAATGGTTGTTATTGGCGGCAGTTCTGCTTCCTTTTGCGCCATCGGTTGCACAGGATGAGAATGTTGTTACTTTGGCTGGTAATGCGTATGTAACAGCAACATCAGAGGGTGATGATTCCAAAAATGTGTATATAGACGAACAGAATTGTGCTTTGCGCAATTGGGACAGTGCTGAAGATGTGATTAGCTTCTACTTCAAAGTGGAAAAGAGTGGTAAGATAAATGTTGCGCTTCAGGCAAAAGGTGATTCACGGATTGAGACGTCACTTTTGGGTAAAAAGAAAAAAATCAAGCTCAATAGCGATGAATTGTCGCGTGTTGAGGTTGGCACATTCAAGGTGAAGACTCCCGGTTACGTTAAAATGGATATTCGTGGCTTGAAAATAAATGGCGGCGCAGATTTTGGCAATGTGTCGGCTGTTCTTGTTGGCGGCGATGCGGCTCCGGTGGTTTGTGTCGCTCCCGATTTCAGTACCCATTTTGGCCGTCGCGGTCCATCGGTCCACATGGGTTATGCTCTCCCCAAGGAGAATGTCGAGTGGTTCTACAACGAGGTCGTAGTGCCCGAGGAGGGTGATATCCCCAGCAGCTACTACATGGCTTGCGGTTTCGGACAGGGCTATTTCGGAATGCAGAACAATTCCCCTTACCCAAGAAGAGTGCTCTTCTCGGTGTGGAGTCCTTTTGAAACAGACAACCCTGCAGAAATTCCCGATTCTTTGCGAGTGCAACTCGTTAAAAAGGGAGAAAACGTGACGATAAATGATTTTGGTAATGAGGGTTCCGGTGGTCAAAGTTTCATGCACTATGATTGGAAGGCCGGTGAACGTTGCCGTTTCCTTATGGGAGTGAAGCCCGACGGTGATAACAGCACGGTTTATACAGCCTACTTCTACGATAACCATCAGGACAAGTGGGTGCTTGTGGCATCGTGGCGTCGTCCAAAAATCTCAACCTGGTATACAAACGCACACTCATTCCTTGAGAATTTCAACCCTGTGATGGGATACATCAACCGCAAGGCTTGTTATTGCAACCAGTGGGCGCGCACAGCCGATGGCCGTTGGATTCCTGTGACACGTGGACGCTTTACTTGTGATACAACCGGTCATTCCAGACACCGTCTTGATTATACAGGTGGTGTTGAAGACGAGGGCTTCTTCCTTTCAATGGGTGGCTTCTTTGATGACTTCTTGACATCGGGTACTTGGTTTGAGCGTGCAGGAAATGTTTCAGAAGCTCCTGATATTGATTTTTCAACTCTTGAATAAGACTGACAATTTGCTCTTTTGAGTGATTAACAGTTTGATGGCCGAAAAAAACACACCTGAATAATTGTGAAATAATATTATTGTGACTATTTTTGTAGTCAAGAATAAGTGGGATGTCCTGCAAAGTGATGTTTGCAGTGACTTTAAAGATGATAAAACACAATCAATATTAATTAACTGTAATTATGAATTTGAAGAATTTTTTTGGTACAGCCCTTGTTGCTGTAATGGCGTTTGCCGGTACTACATCACAGGCTCAGTCTCTTTCTCCCTCTACAAAATGGCATTGGGACAAAGGTACTATCGTTGTTGAAACCCCAGAGCGTCCTGCTGGTCAGGAGCATGTACTTAACCTTGCTGTTGCTCCAATCAAGACTGTGCGCGTTGCATTCGTTGGTCTTGGTATGCGTGGTGATGGTGCAGTTATCCGTTTCTGCCGTATCCCCGGTGTTGAGATTGTTGCTCTTTGTGACTATGAGTATGAGCGTGCCGAGGAGTGCAACAAATTCTTGCGTGAGCAGGGCTTGATGCCTGCCGACATCTACTACGGTGCCGATGGTTACAAGGCTCTCTGCGAGCGTCCTGACATTGACCTCGTTTACGTTGCAGCCGACTGGAATCACCACTATCCTATCGCAAAGTATGCTATGGAGAACGGTAAGCACACAGCTATTGAGGTTCCTTCAGCAATGAACCTTGAGCAGTGCTGGAGCCTTATCAACCTCTCAGAGCAGACTCGTCTTCACTGCTTTATCCTTGAGAACTGCTGCTACGACGACTATGAAATGAATGCTTTGGCAATGGCTCAGGATGGCGTTTTTGGTGAGATTATCCGCGCCGAGGGTGCTTATATCCACAGCCTCGAGTGGTTCTGGGATGCATATTGGAAGGACCCTGCAGACAACGATGTTGACAACCTTCACTGGCGTCTGAAGTACAACAAGGAGAATCGTGGCGACCTCTACGCTACTCACGGCCTTGGCCCCGTTGCTCAGTGTATGGACATTCACCGTGGCGACCGCTTTACAACACTTGTTGCAATGGATACCGACCCATTCTTCGGTAAGGAACTCGTAAAGGAGAAGACAGGCAAGGAGTGTGATGAATTCCGCAATGGTGACCACACAACAACACTTATGCGTACAGCAAAGGGTAAGGTTGTTGAAATTCAGCATAACGTTATGACACCACAGCCCTACAACCGTTTGTTCAAGCTTACAGGTACAAAGGGTTACGCTACAAAGTATCCGGAGCCTAAGCTCGCTCTCTCTGGCGAGGCTCTCAAGGGCACAGGTGCTCCTCAGGTTGACAACCTCAACGCTCACGGCTTTATGAGCGACGAGCAGAAGGATGCTATGATGGCTAAGTACTACCACCCAATCCTCAAGAAATATGTTGAGAAGGGTCGCGACCTCGGTCACGGTGGTATGGACTTCGTTATGGATTCTCGTCTTGTCTACTGTTTGCAGAATGGTCTTCCACTCGATATGGACGTATATGACATGGCTGAGTGGTGCTGTTTGGCTGAGCTCGGTACATTGTCAATGGACAACAACTGCGCTGCCGTTACATTCCCCGACTTTACACGTGGTCACTGGAATGAGGTAGAGGGTTACAAGCACGCATTCGCAACAGCTGAGGCTGAGGCTGCAACAGAGGCTGAGGCTGAGGCTTACACAGCAGCTCAGAAGAAGGTTACTGCACAGAAGAACCTTTGGGCTCTATATGATAATGTAAAGGCTGCAAAGGCTGCCGGTGATGCAAAGGCTGAGGCTAAGGCACAGAAGAAGCTCGATGCTGCAAAGGCTTCAGCTGACAAGGCAATAGCAAAGGAAGTGAAAAAGGCTATCAAGAAGTAAAAAATAGTTTTTCGCGGACAAAACCGAGATGCACGGCATCTCGGTTTTTTTTTGTTTATGATGTTACAAAAAAACACCAAAACGCCTCCTTTTGCCATAAAAAGACAAAAATACGTCTTGAATGGCAGCATTTTCTTTCAAAAGATAGGATAATTGAAGTTTATTTGTAAATTTGCAATCCTCCTAATTAAAAAATAAACATTTAGATAAATAACTGAAACTATGATAGCAGTACTTAAAGGCGGAGTTACAAAAACTCAACGCGATAATTTGATTCATTGGCTTGAGTCGCAGAATGTGAGAGTACATGTTTCCGAGGGTGAAATGCAGACTGTACTTGGACTCATTGGTGATACCCGTAAGATAGATATTGATTTGCTTGCCGGTCTTGAAATTATTGACCGTGTGGCGCGCATAACAGACCCATTCAAGAGTGCAAACCGCAGTTTCCATCCCGAGGATACTGTCGTTAAAGTGGGCTCCGGCGAGAATCAGGTGAAAATCGGCGGTGGTAATTTTGCAATTATGGCCGGTCCTTGTTCTGTCGAGAGTGAGGAGCAGATTCTGACGGTTGCACGTGCAGTAAAGGCTTCGGGTGCAAATATCCTGCGCGGTGGTGCCTTTAAACCACGCACATCACCATACGATTTCCAGGGCCTGCGTGCCGAGGGCTTGCAGTTGCTTTTGAAGGCTCGCGAGGCAACCGGTCTGCCCATTGTTACTGAAATTATGAGTGCCTCACATCTAGACCTTTTCGCCGATGTGGATATCATTCAAGTAGGCGCACGCAATATGCAGAACTTTGAGTTGCTTAAAGAACTTGGTCGTTGTGACAAACCGATTCTTCTCAAGCGTGGCCTTTCTGCAACACTTAAGGAATTGCTTATGAGTGCCGAGTATATTATGTCCGAGGGTAATGAGCAAGTGATTCTTTGTGAACGCGGTATACGCAGCTATGACAACTACACTCGTAACGTGCTCGACCTGGCTGCCGTTCCTGTGCTAAAGGAACTCACTCACTTGCCTATTGTTGTTGACCCAAGCCACGCAACCGGTGTGTCGCGCCTTGTGCGTCCAATGGCTTGCGCTGCAACGGCTGCCGGTGCCGACGGTTTGATTATAGAGGTTCATAATGATCCTGTATGTGCATTGTGCGATGGAGCACAGTCTCTTACACCCCAACAGTTCGACGAGGTTGCACAGCGTGTCGCTGAGATACGTGGCATAATGCATTGATGGATTATGGTTGTCGGTATTGTTGGATTAGGGCTTATTGGCGGTTCGGCTGCAAAGGCTTTTAAAGCAGCCGGAGTAACCGTGCTCGCTTGTGATATTAATGAACCGATAGTAAGTTATGCGCAGCTCGAAGGCACTGTCGATGCAGTTCTCGACGCCGGGAATATCGGCCGTTGCAATCTGCTGTTGCTCACGGCAACGCCAAAGGCTGTAGCAGGTTATCTGCGCGACAATGCAATGCTGGTTAACCCTAAGACATTGGTGATTGATTTCTGTGGTACAAAACGCAAGATTTGTGAATTGGGATTTGCTCTTGCCGCACAATATGGCTTCACTTTTGTCGGTGGTCATCCAATGGCCGGTCTGCAATATTCAGGCTATAAATATTCTAAAGCAACTCTTTTCAGTGGTGCTTCGTTTATTATTGTCCCGCCTGTGCACGATGATATCGAGCTTCTCGACCGTGTAAAACACTCGCTTGAGCCTTTGGGATTCAAGAAATTTATGGTTACGACAGCCGATTTCCACGACAGAATGATATCATATACATCGCAGATGTGCCACGTTGTTTCCAATGCATTCATTAAGAGCCCATCGGCAAAATTTCATAGAGGATACAGTGCCGGTAGCTTCCGTGATTTTACACGTGTATCGCGCCTCAATGAGGATATGTGGACAGAGCTGTTCCTCGAAAACAAAGAGCATCTGCTTGGGGAACTCGACCTGTTAATCAATTCGCTTCACGAGTACCGCAACGCAATTGCAACCGACGATGCTGATCTTCTTCGCGGTCTGTTGCGTGACGGACGTATCGCAAAGGAGGAATCCGAAAAATAGTGACTATGCAATATAATACAATTAGCGTCAAGGCTACAAGAGAGTATGATATATGTATCGGCAGGGGAATACTTGCCGGTATCGGCGATATGATTTCTCCCATACTTGGCAAATGCCGTTTGGCAGTGCTCACTGACAGCAATGTCGATGCGCTCTATGGCAGTACGATGATGGAGTATCTTGCATCGGCCGGGTACGATGCCTGTAAATATGTAATCCCTGCAGGCGAAGCCTCTAAATGTGCCGAGAATCTGTTGGCTTTCTTGACTTTCCTTGCTCAGGAACAACTTACACGCAGTGATGCTGTTGTCGCTTTTGGAGGCGGAGTAGTGGGCGACCTTGGCGGTCTTTCGGCATCGCTCTATCTTCGTGGAGTAAAATACATTCAGGTGCCTACTACACTACTTGCGGCTGTTGACAGTTCCGTCGGTGGTAAGACTGCTATTGACATCCCTGCCGGCAAGAATCTTGTGGGCAGCTTCTATCAGCCATCGCTGGTGTGCTGTGATACCGCATTGATGGATTCCTTGCCAAGTGATATTTATCGCGATGGTTGTGCCGAGGTCATAAAATATGGAATGATTCTTGATGCGAGGCTTTATGATACATTACACACAATACCGTTCGACCGCGAGGCGGTTGTTGCACGTTGTATTGAAATCAAGCGCGACGTTGTGCAGCAGGACGAGTTCGATAATGGAGTGCGTGGCTTGCTTAACTTCGGTCACACATTCGGTCACGCCATTGAGAAATTGAGTGATTTTGGCGTTTCGCACGGCGAGGCTGTTGCAAAAGGAATGGTTATTGCGGCGAGGATTGCTCCCCTGTGTGGTCTTTGCGATGTGGCCGATGAATTGTCGGCACTGCTTTTGCAGTATGGATTTGACATAACTTGCGGATATTCTGCAAATGAAATATACAATGCCCTTCTATCCGACAAAAAACGCCGTGGTGGAAATATATCTGTTATCTTACCTCGTGCAATAGGTGAATGTGTTCTATATGATATGCCGGTCGAGGAGTTGAAAGGATTGCTACAAAAAGTGATGTAACAAGGTGAAAACTGAAATGTGAAAGCGGAAAGCTGCGAGTAAGCGAGCGCAACGCTAGTTTACTTGCAAGTTGCACAGCGAGCGAAAGAAGGTTCAATCACACGAAGTGTGGTTAAAGGTGAAAGAAACAACTCTTCCTCTTGCTTTATAAGAAGAAGTAGCAAAGAGAGGGAGTTGTAAAAAGGAAACTATTAGAATATATATATGGAAATAAAAGTTCACGGGACATTGGAGGGCTGTGTCACTCCCCCTCCGTCAAAATCACAAGCGCATAGATTGCTTATATGTGCTGCATTGGGTTGTGAGCCTTGCAGCATAGTGTGCAATGCCGTGAACGACGATATTATGGCAACTATGCGTTGCCTTAATGCTTTAGGCGCAAAAATAACCTATTCATCGGGTGTTTTCAACGTTATTCCGGTGGATGTTGTCAAGGGCGGAACGCTTGATTGTGGCGAGAGTGGCTCTACATTGCGATTTCTTGTATCGGTAGCAGCCGTGCTTGGTGCCGATGCCACATTTGTGGGTGCCGGCAAACTGCCACAACGCCCGATGGGCGCACTGCTTGATGCTCTTGCACAACACGGAATCTCCTTCACACGTCACACAACCGACGAACTTCCATTGACCTGCAACGGAACTCTCACCGGTGGTAAATCCAGATTGCCGGGTAATATATCATCGCAGTATCTCACCGGCTTGCTCTTTGCTTTGCCTTTGGCTGCCGAAGATAGCGAGATTGAGGTTACAGACGGCCTCACAAGTGCCTCGTATGTTACAATGACACTCGATGCTCTGCGCATTGCCGGTATAAAGGTTGAACAATGTGGCAACATATATAGGATAAAAGGCAATCAGCAATATCGTATGCCGCCCCGCGTGGTGGTAGAGGGCGATTGGTCATCGGCTGCCTTCTGGGTAGTTGCCGGTGTTACGGGCAGATGCCCAGTAACAGTATGTGGAATGAATGATGACTCGTTGCAGGGTGACAGTTATATTGTTGACCATCTACGTTCAATGGGAGCATTCATTGAGTGTAATGACAATGGAGTGGTGGCTATGCCATCGCATCTGTTCGGCACAGAACTTGATTGCACCGACACCCCCGACCTTGTGCCGGTGCTGGCTGTTGCGGCGGCAGTGGCGCAAGGGACAACGCTTTTTACAGGTGTCGGACGTTTACGTTATAAAGAGAGCGACCGTTTGGCTGCTGTCAGGGATTTGTTGGCGGCTTTTGGAATAACATCGCAGATAGGCGAGGATACATTCACTGTTTACGGTGGTGAGCCGGTTGCAACAGCTCCCGTCGACAGTTACTGCGACCATCGTATAGCAATGTCGGCAGCCGTCATGTCGGCTGTGGCTAGCGGAATTACAACTATTAAGGAATATACTTGCGTTGCAAAATCATATCCATTGTTTTTCGAAGACTTTGCAATGCTTGGAGGAGTGGTTGAATAATAAAAACAGACATAATATGGATTTGGATAAATTACGTCAGGAGATAGATGAGATAGATACTCAGATGTGCGACCTTTTCGCTCGCCGTATGCAGGTGGTTTCGGGTATCGGGAAATATAAGAAAGAGAATAATTTGCCGGTGTATCACCCTTCGCGTGCGCGCACAGTGTTACAGAATGTGTCAAAGCGATTAGGCCCTGAATTCGAAGGCTATGGTCGCACGCTCTACCGTACAATCTTCGACCTGAGCGAGTCTTATGAAACCCGTATGCTCTCTGAAGGAAGTGAATTCTTTAGCCACTTCAAACAGATAGCTTCTGTTCCACCTCAGCCGTTCCCCAAACGTGGCTCGGTAGCGTGTGCCGGCTGCGAAGGCTCTTATGCCCATTTGGCGTCGGAACGCCTTTTTGACCTTCCCGAAATTATGTATATGAATAATTTTGAAGGTGTTTTCAAAGCTGTCAGTGGTGGACTTTGCGAATTTGGTGTGTTGCCAATTGAAAACTCGCTTGCAGGTTCTGTAAATGCTATATATGACCTGCTTGCAGCATATAATGTGAGTATAGTCCGCGGTGTACGTCTAAAAGTAGACCACGCCATACTCACTCTTCCAGGAACAAAACTTGAAGATATACGTGAAATCTATTCACATCAACAGGCTATCAACCAGTGTTCAGAATTTCTCTCAACACTTAAGAATGTGCGCGTTATTGCTTGCGAGAACACAGCCGAGGCTGCACGTATGGTTGCGCAGGCCGGTGACAGTACCAAGGCATCACTCTCGTCACGCCTCTGCGCCGAACTATATCAGTTGCAGGTGCTTAAATCGTCGGTTCAGAACCGCGACAACAACTATACCCGATTTATCTGCATTGCCAAGGAACCTAAAATATATTCAGGTGCCGACCGTACAAGCGTTATGATAAATATTCCCAACCGCCCCGGAACGCTCTTTCGCATAATGTCGCGTTTCAATGCTACCGGTGTTAACCTTGTTAAGCTCGAGAGCCGTCAAATCCCAGAGCGTGAGTTTGAATATCGTTTCTATTTCGATATTGAGGCGTCTGTCTACAGCGATGAATTTTTATCATTGATGTGTGAACTTCACGAGTGTGGCGAGCAGTTCAGGTATTTTGGGACGTATGCCGAAATCATATAAAATTATTGTCTAATTTGGCGATAACTGCGTTACGCTTCGTTTTTGCAATAGATTAATTTGATATGAAAAAGATATTGGTAATTAATGGCCCTAACCTCAATCTCTTGGGGTTGCGTGAGCCGGCGCTCTATGGTGCGCAGAATTTTGCAGCGTTGCAGCAGTTCATACGTGACTGTGCTGCGCAGTTGTCGCTTGATGTCGAACTGTTCCAGTCGAACCACGAAGGTGTGATTGTTGACAAAATTCAGTCTGCATACGGTGTGTTCGACGGTATTCTAATAAACCCGGCTGCCTATACCCACACTAGTGTCGCAATTCTTGATGCATTGAAGGCGGTGTCATTGCCGACGGTTGAGGTGCATCTGACCGATATCTCAACCCGTGAGGAGTTCCGCCGTTTCTCCTTTGTTTCGCTCTATGCACAAAAAACCATCTGTGGCAAAGGGTTCGACGGTTACAAAGAGGGTTTGGAATACTTGTCACAGCTATGAAATTTTTCAACACTCCTATTATAAAGGCTATTGATGCCTACACTATAGAAAATGAGCCTGTGGCATCCATTGATCTTATGGAACGTGCAGCACGTGCTTTGACTACGGCCATCCTTGAGCGTTATGCAGGGCGTGGGTTTGCCGTCTTTGCAGGCCCGGGGAACAATGGTGGCGACGGTCTTGCCGTTGCCCGTATGCTGCATAATGCCGGTTGTTCAGTGGAGGTGTGGCTTGTAAATCCAAAAGGGAAACTCTCGGCCGACTGTGCCGTAAATCTTGAGCGTCTGTTAGGAATTGGTGTGCCTGTTATACAGGTTGCCGACAGTTTTGCAATGCCGTCAATATCAAACGGTGCAGTGATAATAGATGCGTTGTTTGGCAGTGGACTCGACCGTCCTGTTGTCAACGGATTGTTTGCCGATGTCATACGTGGTATTGATGCAGTGGACAATGATGTTGTAGCAATAGATATGCCATCTGGGCTTTTAGGTGCTGATAATGACCCTTCATTGCAGTTGATAGTGTTGGCAACGCTGACATTAACATTGCAATTCCCAAAATTATCACAATTGTTTGCCGAGAACGATATGTTCGTGGGCGAACTGAAGATACTTGATATTGCTCTGTCGCAACGTGCGATAGCCGAAACCCCTTCGCCCTTTGAATATACTTGTAAAGAGGATATACTTCCCTTGGCGAAGCCACGTGCAAAGCACGCACACAAAGGCGTTTTTGGTCGCGCTCTGCTTGTTGCGGGTTCAAGAGGTATGGCCGGAGCATCGGTGCTTGCTGCACGGTCGGCCTTGCGAAGTGGAGTCGGGTTGCTGACAGTACACGTACCGGCGTGCAACAATTCCATTGTTCAGGTTGCTGTTCCCGAAGCGATGACGAGCATCGACAATAATGAGAACTGTTTTAGTGATTTTATAGAAACAGAGCGGTATACAGCAGTTGCTGTCGGCCCCGGAATTGGGCAGAGTGAGGAGTGTGAGGCAGCATTGCTAAATCTCATTGATACCTGCAAAGCTCCTATGGTGCTCGATGCCGATGCTTTGAACATCCTTGCACGTAATCCTAAATATATGCAGCGTCTGCCACATGGCAGTATAATAACGCCTCATATTGGCGAATTCGCACGCTTGTTCGGTGCCACGGACAGCTCTTATGTGCGCCTTCAGGCTGCGCAGGTATATGCAATGACCTTTGGAGTTACAATTGTTCTTAAAGGTGCATATACTGTAGTTGTTACACAGCTGGGCACAATGCATTTCAACAGCACCGGAAATCCCGGAATGGCTACAGGAGGTTGTGGCGACGTGCTCACCGGTTGCATCCTTTCACTCCTTGCCCAGGGCTTTGCAGCTCCCGATGCGGCACGTTTGGCGGTGTATGTCCACGGTCTTGCCGGCGATATCGCTGCAAAGGAAAAAGGAGAAACTGCTCTTGTTGCAGGTGATGTCGTTGACTGTCTGCCACGCGCGTGGCGTTTGCTTGAGGAGGGTAAATGATGAGGCTGCATAAATTCCTTCGCGACTGGTCGTTGCCAATAGCAATGCTTGGTGGAGTGGTGATGTATCTGTTATATACCAACATTCCACTTTTCGATAGTACCCATAATTTTGTGTCGGCGGTAATTTCTGTTGTGCAGCCGGGATTGATATTCGCAATGCTTTTTGCCACCTTCTGCAAGGTTAGGATAAAGGAACTGAAACCGTCAAGATGGCATCTGTGGCTGCTTGCCTTTCAGATTATCTCCTTCGTGACAATATCTCTTTCAATAGCATTTGTCCCTGGAATGCCCGAGACGCTAAGGGTGTTGCTTGAGTCGGCAATGATGTGTCTTGTGTGTCCCACAGCAACGGCTGCGGCCGTAATCACAGCTCGCCTAGGCGGTAATTCGGCGTCGCTCATCTCATATACAATGCAGATTAATATTGCGGTTGCACTTGTTGCTCCGTTGTTTCTCGCGCTTTCGCATCCTGTGGATGGGATGTCGCTTGCGTCGTCGTTCTTACTCATTATAGGCAAAGTGTTCCCGTTATTGCTCTGTCCGCTTTTGTGTGCCGAAGCTGTACGCCGCTTCTTACCCCGTTTACACGCGGTGCTCGTAACGAAAGGACGTAACTTGCCATTTTATCTGTGGCTTGTGGCTTTGTCGCTTGCCATAGCTATGACATCGCGTGCAATAGCGCACAGTCATCTTTCTATTTGGGTAATGGCGGCTATTGCTGTTGTGTCTTTCGTTTGTTGTCTTGTGCAGTTCGGTTTCGGACGTTTTGTCGGACGCCGCAATGGTGAAATCATTGCCGGCGGTCAGTCGTTGGGGCAGAAGAATACCGTCTTTGCCATTTGGTTTGCATATACTTTTCTCACTCCCGTCACAGCCATCGCCGGCGGCTTTTATTCACTTTGGCACAATCTTGTCAACACGATACAATTGTACAAGTATAATCACAAGAAACAGTGAACGGTAATAGGCAAATGTCGGGTCATTGCAAAAATACCACGACAATACAAGTTTTATAAGGATGAATTCATCAATTTGCACTATTGCGTATAATTGATTAATTTTGCATCGCAATTGTCCGTTAATGTGGCGGCAATCCTTTTTGACTACTATGAAAACACGACTCTTAATCTTTTTGTGCCTTTTTGGTACACTTGCAGCAACAGCGCAAGTTGATTCAACTGCGGTGCTGACTGTTGACGAACCGGTTAAAGCAATAACTGTTGGAAAAAATATTTCGAAAAAGGAGTATAATCTGAACTATGCACATCACTCTTTCAGTGCTGCTTTGCCATTAGCGACTGTTGGTCTGGCAATGATACCCATTGACCAGTATGTGCGTGAGGGTGTAATGACTAATATGCCGAATTTCAAGACGAGTGTCGACGATTATATGCAATATGTTCCCTGGGCGGCTCATTTGACTATGGGACTTTGTGGAGTCGAGGGCGTGAGCAAAAGTCGCTATCAGGTGCTAGTGGCAGATGCTTTTGCGGCAGTTATGATGGCTGCTACAGTGAACGGTCTGAAATACACAATCAACAGAACACGTCCCAATGGAGCCAATGCAAGTTTTCCATCGGGCCACACAGCGACAGCTTTTGCCGGTGCAACCCTTTTGGCTCACGAATATGGCCACAGGAGCATCTGGATTCCAATTGCCGGCTACTCTTTAGCAACTGCAACAGGAGTGATGCGTGTCCTCAACAATCGTCATTATGTGAGTGATGTCATTGTCGGTGCTGCTGTCGGTATCTTGACAGCCGAATTGGCCTATTGGGTAACCGATGCCATTTTCAAGGATTGGAAGATTTTTAAATTGCACAAGGGGCACTACGATGTGATAAAGAACTATTAAGAGGTCTCAAGCTACGCTATGTCGGTTACGGTTTTGGCTTGACATCTATAAATCTCCTTCGATATTATACTTAGCCCAATAGGGGCTTCAGAAATATTTTTTATTGTTCTCCCCACATCAGCGTGGGGAGAACTCTTTTTGTCATACTATTGTAATTGCTGACACTGCAACAAAATGTATGTGCATAAAAAAGTGCTCCAGGTTGGAGCACTTTTTTGTTGTATGCGGTTTTCTTATCGTCTTACGAAACGGAAGTTCTTGAAGTATACCTTCTGCTCCTCACCGCTCTTGTTAGTGATGCGCAGTTTGGTTGCTGTCATACCTCCAAGCTCGTTACCGGTGTGGATGACGGGGTCGTTCTCGCTGTAGTGCAGGAGGCTCACCTCACGCCAAGCGCCGTCAACGAACAATTCAAGACTGAAATGTTTTGCAACGCCGTTCACGCCGAAGTTGAAGTCCATACCCTGGAATGTTACTGCTGTTTCGCTCTCAAGCAATAGTTCGCCACCTGCCTGCCAGTTGATGACCTCGAGTGCCGATGCTATCTCAACAACATCTCCATTGAGCTTGACGGGCAACAATGCAAGCTGTGTCACAGTTGATGTGAGCTTGAATGGGTTGTACTCGGCTGTTGTGTTCAAAGCTGTACCGTGTACATTGTTGTACTCCTCGGTTGCCTGTGCAAACACCTTATTGAGGGTTGGCAGCATAACTTTTGTACCGAGCTTTGTGCCAATCTGGTATGGGTGGCGCATTGCCTTGTTGTTCTCGAGGTCGAACATCTGCTTCTGCAAAGAACGTGCCTGTTTGTAGAGGTTCTCGAAATTGATTAACTGGCTTGTTGCAGCCTTGTCGTCGGTCATGCCTGCAAACATCTTCATTGTACACACTGCTCTACCATAGGCAGCAAGGTTTTTTCCTTGTATGATCCAAGGACGAAGCTCGTGCAACAGTTGTGGGTTGCTGTTGTCGTTGAGCAGAAGGTCGCAAGCTAGTTCAAGTTCGCAGCAGGCTACATTGAGCATTGCAACGGCGAAATTGTCACCGGCAATTGCTTTCTCAACAATGTCCTTGAGTTCCTCACCCTCTTCGCGGCGGAATCCGTGGCCGTTGGGGCCCAAATCCTTGTTATAAAGGGCGAATGTGCGCAATGCCTTGTGGTTGCTTGGAAGGATGTCCTTGAGGCTCTTTTCCCAGTTGCTCTGGTAGTCATAGGCCTCCATGTTCCAGCAATAGTCGGCAATGCCGTAGAGTGAAATCTTTGAGGTTTCGGCATACTCCATAGGGTTGCTTACAAAGCCCGATACGTCGGTTGCAATGTCGAGTCCGTTGCCGTAGGCAGGGCCCATAAGGATGTGGTCGCGTACAAAGTCGTTTACAGGGAAGTTCAACCAGATGTAGCCCTTGCGCTGTATGCGCTCGTTGATCCACTCCATTGTAGGCTTGTCGATGCAGGCTACAACTGAATTTCCGGTCCACATAACTTCGATACCTTTGTTTAGGTTTGCACCGAGTGTGCGAAGGTAACCCTTCTCCTCGTTTGCCCAACCTTTGTTGTATTCTGTTGGGCAGAGAATGAGTGGAGCGACATCTTTCTTCACTTGTACGAAGTTGTCATCGATGTAGTTGAGTAGTGCAGCCTGTTTGTCGGCCTTTGCACCCTCACCCCAAATGTCGTCAAAGAACACTGCGAATGAGCGAACGCCGAGGTTGTACATTACCTCGAGTTTTGCCATAAGGAAGTCGCGGTCCTCGTCGTTCCACTTGATGTCAACGCCAGGGTGGATTGCCCAGTAGAAGTTAACACCGTTTGCCTTGGCTACGTTCACGAGTTCGGCAATGCGGTTTGCCTCAGCCTCGGGATATGGCTCGCGCCATTTGTCGCGGTGCCAAGGGTCGTCCTTTGGGCCGTAAATATATACGTTCATTTTGTTGCGGCCATAGAACGCAAGCTGGCTCTTGCGTGCCTCGTGGCTCCAAGGTGTGCCGTAGAAGCCCTCTACTGTACCACGGAAAGGAACATCGGGCCAGTCGGTGATGGTGCAGGCCTCGAGCTTGCCTTCGTTTATCATACCTAGCAGTGTCTGAACACCATAGAAAAGACCTTTCTCGTCGTTACCGGCAATTACAATCTCCTTTTCGGTTACCTTCATGAAGTAACCCTCGGTCTTTGCAGGGATGTTCTTCTTGTATTTGTTTACTTTGCTGTCGCCTTTTACGCCTAATGTTACTTTGAATTTTGCATTCTTTGTGATTTCGGGCGATGCTGTCTTGAGCGCATCATATACATATCCGCTCTGATATGCTTTGGTTGCGTTGACGCTCCACGCTGCGGGTGCATCGAAAACAACCTTATCGCTACTTGTTGTAACCTCCTGTGGAACAGGGTTAACAAGGCTCACCTGGGCTGTTGCACCCAAACCGGCCATAAGCATAAAGCCTAATGTTAAGATTTTCTTGTTCATATTTTATGGATTAAATTGTTTTAGAAATTGTATTTTACCATTGCGCAGATACGGTGGTTGGTTACAGGACGTGGGTTGTACATCTTGTAGTCGCCGTCGTGAGTGCCGTAGCCCACAGTGGTGGGGTTGTACTCTACACCAATCTGGAGTGCGTTGTGTGTGTAGAGGATGCTTGGCGCAACACGCCACATATAGTCCATGTTCTTCTCGCCGCGCATAAATATCATATAATCCTTATCGTCTTTCATGATGTTGCTCTCGCAACCCAGGTTCTTTGTGTAGCCGGCAAAGCAGCAGAACTGCAGGTAACCCTTCTTTAACGGTTGTTTGTATGTGGCATCAATCCAACCGCCGATGCTGTTGATTGTACCATATTCCCACTCGCCGTTATCCTTGATGTTTGTTACACCGTAACCGCTAATCATGCTAAGGTGAGCAGCGTTCTGTGCATATGTCACGCGGCCCTTGATGCCCCAACGGTCGGCCTTGTACGATGCAAACAGGGTGGGGGTGATACTCACCACAGGTGCCTCGTTGCACTTGTATTTTTTGCTAACCTCCTTGCCGACTGTTATGGGGTTGCCGTTTGCGTCAAATATAGGGTTGCCGTTGCCGTCAAGTGCGGGGCTGTACTCGGTTGTATTCCATGTGTAGCTCTGGCGTGGTTTAATGGTGAGAATGTCTACGCCTGCACCAACCTGAAAACCGCCATTCTTGTACATTGCCTGGAAGTAGAGCTCGGGAACCACTGCATTACGTGCATAATCGAATGAACCTGTTGATGTATTGTCATTCTTCACCGGGTCTTTTGGACCATAGGATGTGTACTGGAACTGATATAGCGCAGTTGCTGTCAACGTCAAGCCTTTGTTCACGTAGTCATATCGCAACTGTGGCGTACGGCTGAATGGAGTGAACGGTGCACCGGTCTCAAGCGAGAATACATCGGGCATCATATCGCCCATCATCGGGTGCCAAGCCTGTCCGATAAGTAGCTTGTTGTATTTCCAGTCCATCTTTGCGTATGCCTGACGTATACGAAGCACGGTGTTGCTTGTACCGAATCCTGCAAAATCGGCCTCAATCTTTGCCGATGTCTTTGCTCCAAGGAATTCGGGACCGGTAACGTTCAATCCCAAACGTGTGGTTATACTCAAGAGCATAATGTTGGGCTGGGCATTGATGTCTTCACCGGTGTTGTCGGGATCGTACACATTCTTTGGCATATAATAGAACTGCTCACTGTTTGATGTGAGGCTCTCCCTGGTGTCGTAGCACGCATAGTTGCGGACAAAACCATAGAACTTGAAACTGAATTTTTCCTGCGCTGCTACGCTGCCGATGAACATTGACATCAGCGTTGCGATAAATAGTGTCTTTTTCATATTTTATAGTGTTGTTTATCCAAAGTAACCGGTTTGGCCAATTGTGATAATGAGAATGTAGCCAATAATCAATGATATTACGCCAATGATTATTCCGGTGATGAACATCTGCTTTGTCTTTATGAGTCCGGTAGAATAGGCAATTGCGTTAGGCGGTGTGCTTATAGGCAACGACATCGCAAATGAGGCTGCCATTGCGACTCCAATGAGTAGTGTACCCACGCCGCCGTAATTGCCCAGGGAATCCTTCATACCGCTTCCGACAGCTACCATAATAGGAACCATCAATGCTGTGGCCGCAGAGTTAGAGATGAACTGCGACAGAAGCCAGCAGATGAAGCCACCGCCAAGCATTACAAGCAGTGCCGGCCAGGTGCTGAACGGTATGGCGTCTACCAACGTGCTGGCCAGGCCTGTCTTTGACATACCTTCACCAAGAGCAAAACCGCCGGCAACCATCCATAGGCAGGCCCAGTCAATATCCTTGAGGTCGCTCGACTTTATGATGCGTGTTATTGCAAAGACTCCAATAGGAATGAGGGCGACAACGTATGAGTTTATTCCGGTAAGTTTTTCGAACATCCATAGCAGAATTGTTACGGCAAGCGTTGCATATATGACGTATGTTCTCCATCCTTTTTTTGCACCGCCTATGATTTGCAGATTTACCTTCTTTGCCGTGAACGGGAACATAAAGCTCAATAGTATCCACGAAATTATGAGTATCACAAGCATCAGCGGTGCCATGACCATCATCCACTCTCCAAAGTCCACGCCAAGGTTAAGGCCGTCTGCGTCATTGATGTATTGCAGAGCAATACCGTTGGGAGGTGTGCCTATGGGAGTTGCGAGGCCACCAATGTTGGCTCCTATCGGGATTGCAAGAGCTAGGGCTGTGGTGCCTTTTTCAGTTGCTGGTAACTGTCTGATTACGGGTGCCATAAAGGTAAGCATCATAGCTGCTGTGGCTGTGTTGCTCACGAACATTGAGAAGACGGCTGTTACAAGAATAAATCCGAGCAGTACAATGCGTGGTCTTGAACCGAAGGGCTTGAGCATTGCTCGTGCCATACTCACATCAATGCCACTTTTTGATGCAACAAGCGCAAGGATGAAACCGCCCATAAAAAGCATTACCGTTGGATTGGCAAAGGTGCTCATTATGGATTTGTAGGTCATAAGCTCATTCTTGTCGTAGCCGCTTGTCAGGAACGATATTCCGCTGTCCGAAATGGTGAGCAGCATTATAACTATGATGAGCAATGATGTTGTCCAGGCCGGCACGGCTTCGATAATCCACATAAGTGCAGCCCACACAAATATCGCTATCACACGCTGCTGTATCGGGGTCAGCCCGGCAATGCCAAAACAATCTGTGGGCAACATTGCTATTACCAATGCTATAATGGCAATGACGGTGACTTTTATGTATCTGTTGTATCGGCGCAGGAGACGCAGAAATTTTTCGGTAGGCGTATATTGCTGCATAATAGTATTATTGAAATAATATTCTGCTAATTTAGTTTAAACTATTCAAACAATCAATAAAGAACCTCTGCTTTTTAGTCGTGTGCTTCTGTTTTTTTTGTTTTAATGGTGGAGATTGCACCCTTGAAATGCTAAATAATGTTATATACTCTTTGTTTTGGAGTTAAAGTGTTATTTTCGTGCTCAACAACTAAAGAAAAAAGATTATGGCAACAATTCATTTGACAAGTGAGCAGTTCATTGCTCGTGTGGCCGATTACAAATCGTCGCCAACGGAATTCCGTTTCTTGGGCTCAAAGCCTGCCTTGATTGATTTTTATGCCGAATGGTGTGGTCCTTGCAAAATGCTCGCGCCGGTGCTTGAAGAGCTCTCGGACGAGTTTGCCGGCAAGGTTGACATCTACAAGATAAATGTCGATGAAGAGGAGGAGTTGTCAATGCTGTTCGGTATTCGCTCTATTCCTACACTCATTTTCATTGAGCAGAACGGTACAATGCACCGTTCACAAGGCGCAATGGGTAAACCGCAACTCAAAGAGGCTATAGAGAAGATTCTGCTGTGAGTCTTTAAATCCTATGGGATTGTGTGAATGTTATGGGGCATTTTTATATTGTGCAGAAAAATGTCACCATGAAGGGTACCGAGAAATCGACCACAAATCCCTGATATATTGAAAGAATTGCGTATTTCTTTCCGGAGTAGCGTATCACAGATGGCAGCACGGTGTCCATAGTGGTTGCACCGCCGGCCGAAATGAGCGACAGTGGCCCGAAATATCTTACAAGTAGTGGCGCGGCAAGCAGTGTGAGCAATTCGCGTGCAATGTTGGTGAGAAGAGCCAGTGTGCCTAATTCAGCCCCCATATATTCGGTTATGAAGATGCTCGAAAGCGAGTAATAACCGAATCCAGAACCAACGGCATAGCATTGCTCTACTGTGCGGAATCCGAGCATTAGGTTGACGACGACAAGTGCAGCCCAGGTACCAAGGATTGTGGCAATGGGCAGCAGTGTCAGTCGGCGTGGCAGTTGCTTGAAACTGCTGATGCTGTTGGGGTCGTTGCCAATGCTCACCCCAACGCAGAACATTAGTGCACACAATGCATAAAGGCTGATGTTGCCTTCGAGAGCCTCGGCAGGAATAATATCTGTAACACCAAAAATAATGCCGAGGATGAAAAATCCGATAATTATCAGGCTACCTTTCATTGTTTTTCCTCCTCTCCTCGTTCTTCTTCACATTTTTCCACAACAGCATAGCCGCAATGGCACTTCCAAGAATGCTCATTCCTGCAATGAAAAGGGCTTCAATGCCCAATGTGTGCAGCGACATTATGATGTTCGGGTTGCCACCCACCTCCACGCCAAGGACAAACAATAATATCCAAATGAAGAATATTGTTGCTTTGCCAATGTGGGTGAAGCGGTGGCGGCGCATAAGGTAGCCGAAAGCTATGCCGCCGAACATCATTGCTATTACGATGAACATATATGCTCCTGGTTGTGTGTAATGTTTATGCCTTCTTCAGTTTACCGTTCTTCAGGATTACCTTGTAGGTACCACCTTTCTTTGTGTTGAAAGAGAGTGTGCTCTCGCCATAACGCAGATTGCAACGACCGCCGTTCTTTGATGTTATTACAGCTTCGGTGAGCTTGCCCTCTTTCCAGTTTATTTCCACTTCAAAGCCGCCGCGTGCGCAGATGCCTACAATCTTGCCCTCTTCCCAAGCATCGGGCAGTGCCGGCAATAGGTGTATGAATCCCATTTGGCTCTGCATCAACATTTCTGTTATGCCGGCTGTTCCACCAAAGTTACCATCAATCTGGAATGGGGCGTGAGTGTCCCAAAGGTTGTTGAGAGTGCCGTTCTTTAATAGGTTGCCAAATAGGGTGTATGCGTGATTGCCGTCGTGCAGACGCGCCCATTGGTTGAGCTTCCAACCCATACTCCAGCCTGTTGCGCCGTCGCCGCGGTGAACAAGGACAACCTTTGATGCCTCGGCAAGTTCGGGAGTGGTCACCGGTGAAATGGTGTGTCCCGGATGCAAGCCGAAAAGGTGGTTCACGTGGCGATGCTGGTCGTTGGGGTCGTCAATATCCTTGCTCCACTCCATTAGCTGACCGTAACGGCCTATGGTGTATGGTGCAAGGTTCTTGAGCACGTTCTTCCACTCCTTGCGCAATTCGCTGTCTACGCCCAGCACCTCGGCTGCGGCAATGGCATCGAGCAATATCTCGCGTACAACGCCGTGAACGAATGTGGCTCCTTGGTCAATAGGACCGTGCTCGGGCGATGTTGATGGAGCGGCTGTGTATGTGCCGTCGTCCTTCTTCCAAAGGTAGTCGACAGTGAAGATAGCACTGCTCTTTATTATATCGTATCCTGTTTCTTTGAGGAATTTTTTATCGCGTGTGTAATCATAGTAATCCCATACGTGTGTTGCAAGCCAAGGACCGGCCATAGGGTTGAAATTCCACGACATATCCTGGCTGATGAGCGGTGCTGTGAAACCGAATATGTTGCCCGATATGCTTGCTGTCCAGCCGCGTGCACCGAAGTATGACTTTGCTGTCACTTCGCCCGGTTTTTGCAGTGTGCGTATGAAGTCTATGAGTGGCAGTGTGCACTCCGAAAGGTTGGTGGCACACGATGGCCAGTAATTCATCTGCAGGTTGATGTTGTTGTGATAATCGACACGCCAGGGGCCGTCGACATTGTTGTGCCAAATTCCTTGTAAGTTCGCCGGCAGGTTACCGGGGCGTGAACTTGAGATAAGCAGGTATCGGCCGAACTGGAAATATAGCTGTTCCAGTGCATAGTCGGGCTTGCCGGTGCGGTAGCTCGCAAGGCGCTTGTCGGTTGGCAGGCTCCTTACTGCAGGGAACTCCAATGTAGTGGGTGCGTTGGGGTTGATGTTCAGTTCAACGCGGTTGAAGAGTGCCGAGTAGTCGGCATAGTGCTCGGCAAAGAGTTGGTCGTATCCCTTTGCTTCGGCATCCTTTATCCACTTCTTTGTTGTCTCCTCGGGGTTTACGCCCACATAGGTCTTTGGGTCATTGAAGTCGGGGTCAAAATTGATTTTGTAGTCAGTGTCGGCGGTAATGTAGAAGCATACCTCATCGGCTCCTACAATTCTTATAGCGTTTTCTTCAAGGGTATAATGTCCGCCCTTTGCGACAGCCTTGATGCGCACGGTGTATTCCATACCGTTGTTGTCGAGCTTTGCTTTCCACAGCAGTTGGTCGTAGCTTGCGTGTATCAATGTGCCCTCAGAGACAGGGTTCGGAGCATAGCTGAATGTGAGGTTCTGCATTCCGGGCTTGCTTGCGCTGTACTTCATGACCAGCACATTGGCAGGATATGATACGAAGCACTTGCGTTCAAAATCAACGCCATTCCTGTTGTATTGTACAACGGCCAAGGCCGAATCGAGCGAGAGGATGCGCTTGTAGTCGCCCATGCCAATGAGGTTGTGTCCTGTCTCAATATATATTTCGCCCATTGTGGTGAAGTTTCCGAAACGGAAAGGCTTTTCACCATAATATTCGTATGAGGCTGTGCTGTTGAAGTTCTCGCGCGTGAGTTTTGCTGCAAGTGCGTCGTCGCCGTCGAGGAATGCTTGGCGTATGTCGTCGAGCAGATGCGCCGATTGTTTGTTCACGTTCCAATAGTATTCTGCACCTTTTTCGGTGTTAGGGCCACCGCGCCACAGGGTCTTCTCGTTGAGGGTGATACGCTCCGCCTCGAGCGAACCCAGGATGTTCGCGCCTATGCTACCGTTGCCGATGGGCAGTGAGTATGATTCCCACTCCTTGTCGGCATTGTAGGCTGCATCGCCTGCCCATTCGGGTTTGCCTTTGCCTTTCCACAGGTCAGGACGGCCGCCATACCATATTGCGCGTCCGTTGAGGGTTGTGGGCTGGTCGAACCAGATTGATAGACCGTTGATGTAATCGTTCTGTGCATTGATTCCAATGGCACACAACAAAAGAGTAAGGAGTGCAAGTGTCTTTTTCATGATTATCTGTCGTTTTTCTTGTTTTCGAGTCCGTTTATATGCTGTATGAGCCTTGCCACATATTGGCGGTAACTCAGGTTGTAGTCACGTTCAAAACCGGCCTTCTCGGCTATATGGCGTATTGTCCCCTGTACATCGTCTATGCGTTTGAGCGCGCCGCTGCCATCAGGGGCAATGCGGTATATCTCAATCTCCTTGTTGCCGGTTTCAATGAAAAGGTCGCCTACGATGGCTGTTCGTTTGACAGTTGCCATATCCTATCAAATTAAAAACATCACCACCAACTGGATTATTATCACCCTAAGGAACATACATACCGGATAGACCGTTGCGTATGCTACTGATGGGTTGTCGCCTTCAATTGTGTCGTTTGCGTATGTTAGTGCCATTGGGTTTGCCATAGAGCCGCACAGGAGTCCCGTGATTGAGCCAAAATCGAGTTTCATCACCCGCAGGGCAAAAACACCTATGAGCACTACCGGAACGAATGTTATCAGTAGGCCTAATGCAAGCCACAATACTCCCTCGGGGCGTACAATGGTTTCAAAAAAGTGTGCGCCGGCGTCGAGCCCAAGGCAGGCAAGGTATAGGTTGAGGCCAATGGCTCTCAACATCATATTGGCACTTTGTGTGGTGTAGGTTACCATATGTAGTCGTGGACCGAATGTTCCTATGAGTATGCCGACGATGATGGGGCCTCCGGCAAGGCCAAGCTTGACGGGGACGGAAATGCCGGGTATTGCCAATGGAATACAACCTACCATAAGACCTAATATCATACCTATGAACACCGAAACGAGGTTCGGCTCATTAAGGCTTTTTACGGCATTGCCAAGAATCTTCTCCACTCGTTTGATATCGGCCGATTCGCCCACAACGGTAAGACGGTCGCCAAGCTGCAGAACAAGGTCGGGGGTTGCGAGCAGTTGCACTTCGGAGCGGTAGACGCGGCTGATGTTTATGCCGTAGTTATTGCGTAAACGCAAAGCAGAGAGCTTTTTACCGTTGATTTCGGGGCGTGTGACAATGATGCGTTGCGATGTCAGTTCGCTGTCAATCTTGTTCCAGTCGATATTCTCAGCGTTCCAGTCCTTCTGCTCCTGCTTGCCGAATATCTGTCGCAACAGTTCTGTTTCCTCGGGCTTTGTAATGACAAGCAGAACGTCATTCTCTTGTAGCACTCTGTCGGACATCGGTATGAGTACGTGCCCATTGTGCCACATACGCGAAATGACAAAATGGTTGTGCCGGTCGTGTATCTCGGAAATTGTCTTGCCGAATATTTCGGGGTTTGTAACACAATAGCTTGCAATAAAAACATTCTTCTTGTGTTTGCTGTCGGGACGTGGAAGGTCGTTGGGCTTTACAAATACTTTCCGCAAAAATATCATTGCAAAAATAACTCCTACAACGCCAAGCGGGTATGTAAGGGCGCAACTCAACGCTGCCCCGCTGCCGTCCATCCCTAACTGTTTAAGGGTTTGTTGTGCTGCTGCAAGTGCAGGTGTGTTGGTGGTTGCGCCACATAGAATTCCCGACATATCGGAGATTGCCACATTGGCTACAAAACTCAAGCCGACAGCAAACAGTGTTCCGGTGAGCAGAACGCCAATGGCCGGCAACAGTAATCTGGCACCCTCGCTGCGCATTGAACTGAAGAAACCGGGACCCACCTGCAATCCCAATGCGTAAACAAAGAGTACAAGACCGAATGTCTCGGCATAGAACAGCATCTGGCTATCCACAGTCAATCCAAAGTGTCCGGCCAGGATACCTGTGAAGAATACGAATGTTATTCCGAGTGAAATGCCAAATACACGTATGCGTCCGAGCATAAGGCCTATGGCTGATATGAGCGAAATTACTACGATGGCTTGCAATGCCGAGTGCTCAAAGAAAAGCCCGTTGAGATAATCCATAAACAGTTGCTTATTGTATTATTTCAAATTCATCTCCTCGAAAAGGTAGCTTGCGCCACCAACGCGGTCAATGACGAAAAGTACATAACGTATATCCACTGAAATGTTGCGGCAAATGGCAGGGTCAAACTCAATGTCACTCATTGTAGAACGCCACGTGCGGTCGAAGTTGATGCCGACGAGCTCGCCCTTGCCGTTGATTACCGGTGAACCCGAGTTGCCTCCCGAAGTGTGGTTGTTGGCAAGGAAGCATACAGGGATTGTCTTCTTGCCGTTCTTTTCTATGCTCCAACGGCCGTAATCCTTCTCGGCATATATGTCGCGCAGTACTTGTGGTATGTTATAGTCATAAATCTCGGGGTTGTCCTTTGCCATAATGCCATCGAGGGTGGTGAGGTGTGTGTGGTACTCGCCGTCGACATTCTCGTAACCGCAGACAGTGCCGTATGCGACACGGAGAGTGAAGTTTGCATCGGGGTAGAAAGCACGCTCCTTGTCCCACTCGCGCAATGCCTTCATATACTCCTTGTACCACTTTTCAACGGTGGGTACATTGCTGAGGTTGCGATAGGCATAGTTAAGGTTCTTCTCGGCTAGTGGCGCGAACCAGGAGGCAAGCTGCACAATCGGGTCGGCAAGGATTTCCTCTGTTGTGAGAGGGTATTTGCTTATTAGCTGTGTGTTTGCATAGAGGTTTTCGACAAACTGCTCAACGCTGCCACAACTATCTATGCTTGCTGTTAATTGTTGTGGTATGTTTGCCGATGGCATACGGCTGACAAATTCGGCAATCATACGCTTTGCTATGGCCTTGTCAATCTCAACCCTGTAATCGTTGAGATAGTACTTGCGTCCTACTGCTTGAATGTCGGCTGTCAGCTTGTCGCCTTTTGCGTGCTTTGAGTTGAGCCACGCTGCAAAATTGTAAACCTCTATTCCGGCTATTGTTTCATTGAACAGCTCGCGTGCAAAATATCCTGGGATGACCTCCTTGTATGCATTATGCATTGAGTCGAGCAGTGATGCATATTGAGGCTTGTCTGTTGCCCACGATGCAAAAGCTTTTTCGTATGCCTGCTTTTTGTCGGCTGTTCCAAGACGTTCGAGTCCAAGACTCTCGCCCTGCCACTTCTTCCACGCGTTGGCAATGTTTGCGTGTTTTGCTGCGTAAGCAATGCGTGTCGCAACGTCTTTGCTTTGTGCCTCGCCAATGATGTCGAGGCGTATTGTGCGCAGGGCAATCTTCATCGGGTTCGACACTTTGGCAACATATTCAACGGCATCGGCTGTTACATATTCCTGAGTGTTTCCTGGGAAACCGTAAATCATAGTGAAATCGCCCTCTTTGACGCCCTTTGTAGAGATTGGGAAGAATCGCTTGGGGCGGTATGGAACATTATCGGCTGAGTGGTCGGCCGGCTCGTTATTGGCATCGGCATACACGCGGAACATTGAAAAATCGCCGGTGTGACGTGGCCAAATCCAGTTGTCGGTGTCGCCACCGAACTTGCCTATCGACGATGGGGGAGCACCGACAAGACGAATATCACGGAAAACGCGGTAGACAAAAAGATAGTGCTGGTTGCCATAATACATTGATTCAATGCTTGCACGGTATCCTTTGCCTTGTGTGGCTTGTGCTATTATGTCACTTTTGCTCTCGCCGGCTGCAATCCTGTCGGTCACATCTTCCATCTTTTCAAGGATGCTAATTGTGAGTCCGGGTACATACAGCTCCTCGGCGCGTGACTTAGCCCAATAGCCATCTGTGAGATAGTCGTGCTCCACCGAAGAGAGCTTCTGAATTGACGCATATCCGCAGTGATGGTTGGTGAGCAAAAGGCCTTCGGCCGAGATGAACTCGCCTGTGCAACCGCCACCGAACTGCATTACAGCATCTTTCAGTGAAGGCTTTGTGGTAGAGTAAACATCGTCGGCTTTCAGTTTAAAACCCATTCTGCGCATATCCTTTACGCGCTCCTTGATGAGGCTTGGAAGCCACATACCCTCGTCGGCAGTGGCAGTGGTGAATGTGATGCACGCAACCGCGCAAAGAAGGATTCTCTTTATCATAATGTCTTGTCTGTTATATTTTCTGCGAAGATAATACTTTTAACAATAACTGCAACTACCAAAAACTAACAATCCTTGATTGAAGTGATTTTAAAATACATCAATCAAAAAAATGTAGCTGTTGTAAGGCTTGAAAACTCAGACAATCGTATGTCTGTAAAATCTCCTTTTGTATTATCCAAGATAGCGTTTAGTAATGTTTACGCTTGAATGGTTGAACAGTTCGCATAGTGTTTTCTGGTTTACAGATTGGTTTACACGTTGTGTGTAATTCAATGCTTTAATTCTTGCTGTTAAATATCTCTCGCAGTGATTTCTGCATTACAAAGGTAATGTTCTTTAGCTACAAAACAAACGATAAAAAGGGCATTTTTACAATTCTCTTGAATCTTTTTTAAGTGTTTCAACTTACCATATATCGCGGTATTTTGCAACTTCTTAAACACTCTGTAAGCTCTTATTTGCAATAGTGATTCACGACCTCTATTCAATATATAACCAATTGGTCTGTTTATCTCTTGTGAAGTATCCCCAAACGTATAGTGGTCTTGTGAACAATCCATTTTTGATATATCCGTAACCAAATTCTCCCATATCAAGGTAGGTTGCATTTGTACAGCGTTTGCCACATTCCAGAGCAAAATCGGACATTGTCATCGGGTAATTGGACTGCAATATAAAAACACCGTCCTTGTCTTTACATAAAGCTCTGCGTATAGTCTTACGCGTGTCGTGGAACTTCATTGCTTTTGAATTGTTAACCAATGTCAGTTGTTGGAAACCATTGTCGCCCATCCATTTACTACTGATAAAGAACATATCCCCTTTTAGGGAGACTCTCATTCTCATAGTCTTGTTCGCTTCATAGCTCTTTCCATTTATCCTGTAAGCCCCAAGAATTTGTCCTTGTTCATCGGTGAAAGCGGCTGGAACACACATCTTGGCATTTTGCGGTCTCTTGTTCGACCATTTGAGTTCACCCTTTGGCAGGTCAAATCGAGTTACCTTTTTCTCAAAATGTATATAAACTATTCCCAAGCATAAAGAGAGAAGACAAAGGAGCAATAGAAAGCGTTTCATTAAATATTTGTGCTATGCGTGTTTTTTGATAATCCGTTTTATCCACCAATTAGCAAACAGAGCCAACAGGTAAAGCACCACAAAAATAATAAGATTTACAATATAGTACTCAGTCCAGCCTTTTTTATAATATGGCATATTTGTTGGAATGTCAAGATGCGTGCCTAATGCAAAAAGGTCGTCCTTGCAAAGAACGAACGCAGTGTCACAATCCATATTGCCATATCTGTTGAACAAGAAAATGCCCAATAGCACAAACGGAATATTGTATAATATGGTCAATATAAACACTGTTGTCCTACGCCTTGTAATCCCTTGTCTTAGCTTCTTTACCGCTATATAAATAACAGATAAAGCAGACAGTATCAGCACTGCATATTGCAGGTACAGATTAATGTAAACACAGGCTTCGTTGTATGTCCACCCGAATAGTCCTCCAAGCTGTGTCATTATCCTGCAACAAGCATAAAAAATTGACGATATTATGTAGAAAAGTATATTAGTCATTTATCTAAATAATCAATAGGATTCTAATATTCATTCTCTGTTGCATAGTAAAGTATAAGGTAATTCTCCAATTCTATATTTGTTGAGTCTAATTGTAATGCCCTATTTGCATAATATCCCATTTCTTTATAAAAATTGTTTTCGTGGAACAAACGCACCGCACTCAAATAATTGTTTACAGCCAAATCTTTTTTGCCTTGTTCCTCGAAAATCTCGGCAAGCCAAATATAGGGACGTGCATAACAAGGATTGCACTTGATAGCTTCGTTGTACGCATTGATGGCTTCTACAGTATCTCCTTTAAATAAGAATAAACTTCCCATTTCTTGGTACAGTAATTGTGGCTTTTCTGATGATTGAATG
>JAGCMB010000029.1 GCA_017646665.1 Bacteroidaceae bacterium | reverse complement strand
GTAGATCTCCTTCTTGATACCCATCTTCTCCAATGCAATCATACCACCGATACCAAGGAGAATCTCCTGCTTCAAGCGGTTTTCCCAGTCGCCACCATAGAGCTTGTGAGTGATTGGCTTGTCGAACTCGCTGTTCATATCGAAGTCTGTATCGAGCAAGTAGAGGGGCACACGACCTACATTTACCTTCCAAACGTTAGCGTGTACATAGTAATCTATGTAAGGAACGTGGATTACAAGAGGTGTAACACCATCTTCCTCGTATACGCGCTCGATTGGGAGCTGGTTGAAGTTCTGTGCATCGTAGTTGGCAATCTGTGAGCCATCCATTGAGAGTGACTGGCTGAAGTAACCGTAACGATACAAGAAACCTACTGCACACATATCTACGTTTGAGTCAGAAGCCTCTTTCAAGTAGTCACCGGCAAGAATACCAAGACCACCTGAGTAAATCTTCAACACGCTTGTCAAACCGTACTCCATACAGAAGTATGCTACTGAAGGACGCTCTGCGTTTGGCTTAACATCCATATAACGACGGAAATCGGCATAAACGTCAGCAAGTTTGTCAAGGATAGCTTTGTCCTTTGAGAGCTCGTCGAGTTTCTCAACACCCAACTTCTCCAACAAGAGAACAGGGTTACCACCACACGCCTTGAAAAGGTTGGCATCGAGCATCTTGAAGAGTTCCTTAGCCTCCTCGTTCCATACCCACCAAAGGTTACGTGACAATTCCTCGAGTGGCTTCAACGACTCGGGAATATAAGATTTTACATTAACTGTTTTCCAACTAGGTTGGTTTGCGTTACTAATTGCAATCATATTGTTTTTATTAAATGAATATTTCGTTTGTTATTGTCTTTGTTTCGCTGCTGCAAGAGCAATGCTGTATGCTTCGAGATAATTCTTTATAAAGTGTTTCCAAAGAGCCTTTTCGGCAATCTTCGCAACCTTTTTACGACAGTCATTTACCTCTTTTTCAGAAAGCCCCGCAAAGTTACAAATATTTTTCGTAATAACATCGGCAGCATCGAAATAGTTACTGTCTGTACGTGATATAACTTCTACACCATCAAGCAATTCGCCTCGACGACCAAGCACCGAGTTCACCCAAAGACCAAAACCGGCAAGGTTTGTGGTGATGGTGGGAATGTGGAACGCTGCGCTCTCAAGCGGAGTGTATCCCCAAGGCTCATAATACGATGGATAGATACTCAAATCGTTACCAATGAGCACATCGTAATAGTCCTTATCAAAGATACCGTCGTTGCCTTTGAGATAGCAAGGAACATAGATAACCTTTACCCTGTTCTTGCCGTTGCGGTTGTCTATCTGCAAGTGGCGAATACCGCAAGCAATGGCATCCTCGTAGAAGTTATGTAGATTATGGGTGAGGTATGGGTTGGGCAACGGGGTGTCCCAAGCATCCTTGTCGCTTGCAAGACGCTTAACCAAATCCTCACGTGCATCGCCCGACCAGGCAGGAACATCGATAAACGCAACTACGTCGCGACCGAGCTCCTCACAAGCATTCAGACGCGCCATTGACTCAAGGAACATATCAATACCCTTGTTGCGCATCTCCATACGACCACCTATACCTATTATAATAGCATCGTCGGAAATGGTGTCGCCGGTAAGAGCCGCCGCTACGCGCAAACGCGCCTTGCGTGCAGCCTTTCTCTTTGCTGTGAAATCCTTGCCAACGGGAACGAAGTCTTTCTCAAAACCATTCTCGAGTATAACATCGCACTCACGGCCGACAAGCTGCTTGCACTCACGCGCTGTAATCTCGCTCACTGTCGTAAAGCAGTCAACATTCAATGCTGTATTCTTCTCGACCGACTGCTTTGACTGCACATTGAGTTCCTCGGCCATCTGGTCGCCATTATAACCATCGAAATAGTCATAGAGTGGCTTGCCATTTGAAGCAATTGAACGGCCGATACTTGTTGCGTGGGTTGTAAAGATTGTTCCCACAGCAGGCAGATTCTTCTTGAGGTACAATGCTGCACCACCACTCTGCCACTCGTGAGCCTGAACAACTACATTGCTGCCGGCCTTTATGTTGCTATTGTAGAAACTTTCGATAACCTTACCGACTGCGTAACCGAAAATCATAGAATCGTCATAGTCGCCATAGCCGTGCAGTGAATCCACGCCAAAATCGTTCCACAACTGAGCATAGACAGTATCCTTGTCGTCCATATAACCGGTATAATCAACAAGAATCACTTTTGGACGACCAGGGATTTCCCAATGACCGCAGCGCACGGTGAGTTTATCGCTGTTTATTTTCTTGCGCCAAGCATTCCACAAGCGCTTATCTTCGGTAAAAAGTGGATTTTCCTTCTCTTTCCACAAATCGGGACCAATATAAATTGCATTCAATCCCTCAATTTCAGAAATGGTGCGAGCCTTTGTAGATACCACTGTATATATGCCGCCCACCTTGTTACAAACCTCCCAGCTAATCTCAAAAAGATAATCGGGAAGCAATAAATCTTTCTTCATCTCTATTAATAATACTCAAAAATCAAGGCATCCGCACACTTGGAACACCTTTTTATAAATAACAAATGGAGAGAAAGTACCCCCTCTCTCAAAATGAAGTGCAAAATTACAAAATTATTTTCGAATAACCAAAGATTTAAAATAACTTAAAAAGTCAAAAAATGATAAAAAAACAACAAACAGTTAGCAAATAATAGACAAAGCATGTACAAATGCCTAAAGGAAACGGTTTTCTGTGGCAGAGTGATGAAAGGTAATATAAAAATCACATAAATATAATTGTTTTAGTAAGTGAATAGTGTTTTGCATTGTTTACAAATAAAAATATGAGTATATTTGCATAAACAAGAGATTTTTTACAAAATGACAAAAGCAAAACCTTTCATCAAATGGGTTGGAGGAAAAGGCCAACTCATCGAACAACTCGAAGCACTGCTTCCAGCTGACTTTACAGAAAGGAAAAACGTCACTTACATTGAACCATTTGTGGGAGGAGGAGCCATGCTCTTCTATATGTTGCAGACATATCCAAATATAAAGTCAGCCGTTATCAATGACATCAACCCTGATTTAACATTATGTTATCAGGTAGTCAGAGACAATCCCACAGAGCTCATAAACTCTCTTAAGGACATCCAGACGCAGTACCATGCTTTAAAAACAGAAGAAGAACGTAAAACATTCTTCCTTGAACAGCGCGACAGGTTCAATATAAAATCTCTGAATGCGATAGAGAACTGCACATTGTTTTTCTTTCTTAACAGGACTTGTTTCAATGGACTATACAGAGTAAACAAATCCGGTAAATTTAATGTACCATTTGGCAAATACATAACACCTACAATTTGTGATGCTGCCACTATTTACGCAGATAGCAAACTACTGCAAAAGGTAGAAATCATGACTGGTGATTTTGAGCAGACTTTTGATAAAATAAAAGGAAATACATTCTTTTATTTTGACCCGCCATACAGACCTTTAAGTAACACGTCAAGTTTCAATGATTATACCAAAGAAGATTTTAACGACGACGCACAAATCCGGCTAAAGCTATTCTGCGACCGTTTAAATGAAATTGGCGTCAACTTTATGCTTAGCAACTCTGATTGCTTAGGCAAAAACGGAACAGACCGTTTCTTCGATGACCTATTCATCAATTACAAAATTGAAAGAGTTTGGGCTTCGAGAAACATCAATTCAGTAGCCTCAAAAAGAGGTAAGCTGACAGAGATTGTAATTAGCAACTATCACGAAGAGTATCAATTTCAAAGGAAAGCACTATGAATGCACACACTAGAGAACAGTTTGAATATTTCATGTCACAACTAAAAGAGACAAACACTACTCTTGACTTTTATTGCGACTTTGAAAAGATAAACAACAACGTTGAATCAATCTCCATCAAACTGAACCAATTAAACTATTTAATTGGACAAGATGACATAGATGCTGCAATACGTAGATTATGGGAAGAGAACAGCAGCGTGTTTAACATATTGGAAATATTGATAGCCGTTCGCACTTCTGACAAGAAAAAAGCTATCATGTCTGACGGTAACATCAAATTGATAAACACCCTATTTGACAGTGTTGAGGGAGTAATCGAATACATACATGGAACCGGTCTCGACAAGGTATTCAAAAACAAGCAAATAAAGAACCTGGTTGATTACGTATTTGGTGTTGAAACTGGATTAGACACAAATGCGCGTAAAAACAGAAGCGGACATTTAATGGAAAGACAAGTTGCCGACATTTTTGATAATGCCGGCATCAGCTATCGACAAGAAGTTTATTCTACTGAATACCCTGAATTAGCAGTATTGGGCGAGGATAAAAAGCGTTTTGATTTCGTGATTGAAACAAATTGCAACAAATATTTAATTGAGGTAAATTTCTATAGTGGTGGTGGTTCAAAACTAAATGAAGTTGCACGTGCATACTCGGAATTATCACCTAAAATTAATGCTGTTGATGGATTCAAATTCGTGTGGATAACAGATGGTATTGGTTGGGAGTCTGCAAAGAACAAACTAGAGGAAGCATTTTACACAATACCAAACATTTATAATCTCACGAATATCAACGAGTTTATCGAACAAGTAAAAGAAGAAGGCCTCAGTAATGATTAAACCTTTCTACAAATCTCCCAACCGTGATTTCACGCTTTTACATGGAGACTGCTTTAAACTGCTCCGTGAATTTGATTTTAAATTCAGTTGCATTTTTGCTGACCCGCCATATTTTCTTTCAAATGGTGGAATAAGTGTTCAGTCTGGAAAGATCGTAAGTGTCAATAAGGGAGATTGGGACAAAGGCAAAAGCCAACAGGAGATTACAGACTTCAATATGGAGTGGCTTAGCCTGTGCCGCGAAAAGCTCAAAGAGAATGGAACAATTTGGGTTTCAGGCACATATCACAATATTTTTTCCGTTGCAAATTGCCTTACAGAATTAGGATATAAAATCCTAAATGTTGTTACTTGGGCAAAGACAAACCCACCGCCAAACATATCTTGCCGTTATTTCA
The DNA here is from genome assembly GCA_017646665.1 of Bacteroidaceae bacterium. Taxonomy (GTDB): domain Bacteria; phylum Bacteroidota; class Bacteroidia; order Bacteroidales; family Bacteroidaceae; genus HGM04593. Next base: position 68,506 of record JAGCMB010000029.1, on the reverse strand, counting down.
CATATAGTACAGAGTTTGTTATTTGGGCACGTAAGAGCAGCAAAAAAGCGCACTACTTCAACTATGATTTGATGAAGCAAATCAATGGCTGTAAACAAATGACTGATGTATGGAATTTACCGGCTATTGCTACATGGGAAAAGAGTTGCGGCAAACACCCTACTCAAAAACCACTATCTTTATTATCAAGAATCATTTTGGCTTCAACTCAACAAGGTGAATGGATACTAGATCCTTTCTGCGGAAGCTCAACAACAGGCATTGCTGCAAATCTTTTAGGTCGCAGATTTTTAGGAATAGACCAGGAAGAGGGTTTCGTAGAGATGAGCAAATGCAGACGAGAAGAGTTGGAAGACCCACAAACATTCCGTAAATATTGCTCAAAAATCAAGGACATTCAATCTATCGATTTAAGCACCTCGCTTTTATCGGAGAGTTGTGAGGATACATTTTATGGAGATTTGCCTTTTTAGGCAAATCCCTTAATCTAACTAATAGACTCTTAAATAACAAAGTTCCATGTATGAATAAAGACATTCCATTTCTTTTCGATGAGTCAACCCCTTTCTTTATTGTATTATGCTTGTATTATAATAAAGATAACAAGAGAGAGTGCATCTCTTACGATGCAATAATTAGATCAGAAAATGATTGCTATAAAATAATTATAGAGCTAAACAACAATAACATTTCTAAAGAAGCCATAAACATTTTATCTAACACAATTAAGAAGAAAGATTATAAAATCACAAATGCTTTGGTAAACGGAATAAACGTAAAAGTAAATATTAAAAATGATATTAAATTCACCCATTTTTATACGGAAGGTAACAAAAAATACTGCTCTATGATATTTAAAGAGCTTGATTATGTCTATGCAATAAATGGCAAAGGTATCATTTACAGACTATCTTCAATAGCAACCGAAGCCATATCATCATACTTAAACGTTCCTATTACAAAAGACAACATTGTTATCGGGGTTGAATCAGTTCCACAATACTGCAAATTTAAAAATAAACATTTTAAATTATACAAAGGTCGGGAGCGCGTTTACCTTCAAACCGAAGAAGAGATTGATATGTTGTTTGAGTTGCTTTCTTTTTACTTCTGCACTCCGATAGAATACGACATGAAATGTGAATACTATGAAAAAAGTTGTCGTATCAACATTATAACTCCAAACTACAAGATACAAGCAAGTAACAAAAATAACATTTTAGACTACTTGTTCTCAGAAGAGAAGAGTTTAAGTCACCTTTTCGATTTTTTAGGCATTATAGACTCCAATATAATACTTGCATCAGAGCACTCACAATTAATCAAAAATTGCATAGCCAATTATATTAGAGCCGAATATCTTGACAATACCACAAAACTACTGATATACACTACAATATTATCTAAAATTGCAGGAGTTGAAAAAAACAAAGACACATATAGCACAATTAAACAATTTCTTAAGAGTTTTCACATTGATGTAGATATATTAAATTGCAATATAAACAAAATAAACATCAAGGACGAGAGAAATAAGAATATAGAAAACTTTATAGAGTTGCGAAATTTCTTCGTTCACCACTTTGGTTCAAAAGAGGCTGTGGATTTTTTAGACAATTACAGTATGTTGTTTTTTATAAAATCTGCAATAACTATCATACTTCTAAAACTAATAGGTGTAAAAGCTATTATGTATGATAAAAGATTTCATAGTCTGTCTGTATTTAACAACGAGATAGAAGAATGTGATTATTTTTCAAAAGTTGTTTTAAGGCTACAAAGTACGCAACAGTTATCATAAAATAAAGTGAATACGACATTTAGTTGATTAAGAAAAAATCATTATACAAATCACGTTACGTAACTTACATAACGAAAAAACAATCCTTTTATAGAGATTTTTCGGGCAAATCCCTAAACGGTTCATCTCACCACCACTCGAAATGACGCATACACATAAAACGAAAACAGAATATCCCCTTGCGAGAGGATATTCTGTTTTTTTATTGTTCTACTCTTGTATTACACCAAGAATGTTGCAACAAGTGCAAGGATGGCGTAGAACTCGGGGAACGCAGCGTAAATCATTGTATTTGTCTGTACGTCGTGACCCTGAGATAGACCAATGATACCGTTTGCACAAACCTGTCCCTGACGGATTGCAGAGAAAAGGCATACGATACCGACACCAAGACCAACAGCAAACCACAAGAGGCCTGTTTCTGGAGTTACGCTACCATTGTGAAGCAAGAACGCCAAAAAGCCATACAAACCCTGTGTTGCAGGAAGTGCCGACAAAATCATATAACCCGACGACTTGGAAGGTTCCTTCTTCAATGCACCAACAGCAGCATTACCTGCAATGGTTGTACCGATACTACTACCAATACCTGCGAGTCCCAACATAAGACCCATTCCTAAATAACCTAATAAAAGTTCCATAATGTTTAATTTTTAATATTTATAATTTTTGTTTTTACTTATTTTTCACTTATCGTGAGTCTTTTGACACACGATGGGGTGGATAATATTGTTTATTCGTTTTTAAAGGGCTTGTATTCTTCGCCTTTACCTTCGTAGCCTGCATTCTTGAAATATTCCACGAATGTCAGACGCAGAGGGTGAACGTAGGCACTAAGGCAAGACATCGCGATGTTCAATGTGTGACCAAGCACCACTATCAGCACAAAGCCAACCCAACACAAAACAGCCACAATGCCCTCTTTGCCATCTACCATATCAAATGCAAGGGTGTTGAATGTCTTTCCAAGTTCACCTCCGGCAAGACAAAGCGCAAAAAGACGTATATACGACAGCACATCGCCCAACAATCCCGAAGCCATATTATAGGTATCCCACAGGCCGGCACCAATGTTTGCAAACACATTGCGGCGCAAGTTGTTAAGCAGATAAATTCCCAACGCACTAAGTACTGCAATCGCTATGAGTGCCCACTTAGACACCTCGGTGGGTATTACGCTCAAGAATGTCAATGCACCAAGCACAACGCCACCAACAACAGCAAGCCACCAGCCCCAAACGCTCAACGACTCCTTAAAGCCATAGAACACCGTACTGTTTATAGCCTTTACTGTCATAGCTATTGATATATGAAGTACACCAATGCCAAGAGCAAGCACCATCTGTTTGTAATACACTGCGCCAAAGAGTTCCATCGTACCCGTGATGAAATACGGTTCATAGGTTTCAGCCGGCACATCCTGAAAATAGGCAATCAAAGCAGGTATACTCATTCCAAACAGCGTACCAAGGACAGTACCAATGATTGCAGTGAACACACCGAGCGTTGTGACAAGATTCATCATACCGGCAAGTCCCTTAGATACTTTTTTCTTCAGAATAATACCAAGAAGTATCAAAACAAGACCATAACCGGCATCACCGACGCAGAATGCAAAGAACAGCGAGAAGAATGGAGCCAGAATTGGAGTCGGATCAAAGTCGGTTCTGCTTGGCATACCATACATTTTGGTAAGTACCTCATACATTCGGGTAAAGGCATTGTTCTTTAGTTTTACAGGAACTTTGTCACCACTACGCGCAGCACGCAGTTCATAGAACACGCCACTATTGTCAAGCATCACCTTTAGAGCGTCAACAGACTCTTCAGGCACCCAGCCTTCGAGCATAACGAGTTTGTTGCCCGACACCTTTTCACCACTGAGCATAACCTTCGTAAACTCAACACCGCGCATTTGGGATTCTTGCAGAGCCTTTACAGTATTGAGCCCATCATTGGCAACCAGCAAAAGTTCATTCTCCAGTTCCTCAATATGTGCTTTTACATCAGCGAGTTCCTTTTCCAGGCCCACAAGTGACGTTGTAGGCAACTTTGCCGGCTCAGCGTCAATATCTATTATTGTTCCCTGCGGAGTAAGTGTTACGAAATATTTACGTGACTGTTTTTCGGTAACAAGAATTGCATTATATTCACTCTCCCACTCACTCTGATAGCTTTTTGCCGATGTCACGAAGAAATCAAGTTGATAACCGGCCTGGCGCAACCTCTCCACGTTAGAGTAATCGAAATCGCCCCAAGGTTGCATAGTTGCAATATCCTTGTCAAGCACCTGCAACAATGTTTTATGCTGTTCGATGTCGGCTACTATTGTTTCTACCTTATCTATTATAGTTGTTGCAATCGACAGGTCTGCCGCTGGTTTCAAGTCTGTGGGTGAACAAGCCTCCAGGCGCTTGACAACACGGGCGCAACGGTTGGCAACAGCAATTTTCTGTTCCAAATCGGGATTCTCGACATTCCCGTTTTCGCGCTCCTGAATGTGAACAACGCCCACCTCGCGCAGCTTTTCAAGAAAGGCTGTATACTCCTTGTGATAGACAAGCAGTGCAAGTTTTTTCATTTTCGTAATCATACAGCCACCTCCTCTCTTTGCTCCAACAAGGACTTCAAAATCTTCTGTGAAGACTTTGACAGGTTCTCCTCATCTTCCATAAATCGTTTAATCTTTCTAATGGCATCCTGATAGCCCGGAATCTGCACCTTTTCAAAAAGATTTACCTTTTGGGTAGTCTTCTTTCGCGCTGTTTCGAGCAATACCAATTTGCGGTTAAGCAATTCACGACGTATTGCCGTCATTGCCATCTCCTTCAGCAGTTCAATACCGTCGGCGAACCATTTAGGTGAGTTGAAGAGGCTATAACGTCCGATGACAAAGCTGGCGTTTTCCAACACCGGTACTTTGACACCTGCAACCTTCTGCTGCCCAATCAACAGTTCGCCTGTACGTACGAGCGAAGAGTCGAACTCGTTCCACAGCGCAAAGAGCGCGCGATACTGTTCGAGCTGGGCTGCATACTCCTCGTCGTGCAACTGCATTTCTGCCTTGCACTTCTTCACCTCGATGCGCAGAGCACTCTCCTTACTCTTGATGATAGGCAGAGTTCTGACACGCATCTTCAGTTGCTTTTCGAGTTGCTGAAGCGATGTTTTATTATATTGAAATGCTATCATTTCCTATTTCTTATTTTTTCCAGTACGTATCGACAAATTCCTGACGGATGTTTACCTCCTCGGGCTTGAAGTAGCGTGAGAACAAGCCCCAAGTAACATCGAGCATCTCGGTTGTGTTAAGATTGACATCAATAGCCAGAAGTTTGTCGGAATACTCCTTGGCAAACGACAGCGTACGCTTGTCGTAGTCAGTAAGGTCGAAACCATTCTCCATCTTTGTCTTTGCATTTGCAGCATCGGCATAAAGACGGACAGCAGCGTTCATCACCTGTGGATGATCCTTACGTGTCTTTTTACCGGCAACGAGCTGTTTCAAACGTGAGAGCGAGCGGAATGGGTCAACGACAACCTTACCAATATCGCTATCACGACGAAGGAACAGCTGTCCTTCGGTAATGTATCCGGTATTATCGGGCACTGCGTGAGTAATATCGCCGCCTGAAAGAGTTGTCACCGCGATGATGGTAATTGAACCACCGGCGGGGAACTGCACTGCCTTCTCGTAAATCTTGGCAAGGTCTGAATATAGCGAACCGGGCATCGAGTCCTTTGAAGGAATCTGGTCCATACGGTTCGACACTATTGAGAGCGCATCGGCGTACATTGTCATGTCGGTAAGCAGCACCAACACCTTCTGGTTCTTCTCGACTGCAAAATACTCGGCTGCTGTCAATGCCATATCGGGGATGAGCAGACGCTCCACAGCAGGGTCTTCGGTTGTGTTCATAAACGAGATAATGCGGTCGAGAGCACCTGCGTTGGTAAAGAGGTTCTTGAAGTAAAGGTAGTCGTCGTTTGTCATACCCATACCACCAAGAATAATCTTGTCTGTCTCAGCACGCATCGCCACGTTTGCCATAACCTGGTTGTATGGTTGGTCGGGGTCGGCGAAGAACGGAATCTTCTGACCTGTCACAAGTGTATTGTTAAGGTCGATACCCGCAATACCTGTTGCAATGAGTTCTGATGGCTGCTTGCGGCGTACCGGGTTTACCGATGGGCCACCAATCTCAACCTCCCTACCTTCAACAGCCGGACCTCCGTCGATTGGGTCACCATACGCGTTGAAGAAACGGCCTGTCAACTCCTCACTTACCTTGAGCGATGGAGCCTTGCCCATAAAAACCACCTCGGCATTGGTGGGAATACCGCCTGTACCTTCGAACACCTGCAGGGTAACCTCGTCACCCATAATCTTTACCACCTGAGCCAACTTACCGTCAACAGTGGCAAGTTCATCATAACCGACACCTGTCGCGTTGAGTGAACAGGTAGCCTTGGTTATAGAATTAATTTTTGTATATATCTTTTTGAATGCTTCTGTAGCCATAGTTCTAAGTGTTAATGGTTAAGCCTGCTTTGTTTCAAGGAGCTGCATAAGCTCGGCATAATACGAGCTATACTTGTCGCTCTTGAACTCTGAGTAGTTCATCTGTTTGCAGATGTTGATTATCTTCTTGAAGAAATCTGTCACTTGCTGGAAGTTGTCGAAATCGTACTCGGCACGACAGATATCGGTCACGATGCTCAGAAGTTCCTGCTGACGCTCAAGTGGAGTAACGGCATCTATCTCATCGAATGCGTCCTGCTGTAGAACGACGAAATCGATGAGCTCCGACTTCCAGAATGTAACGTGGTAGTCTACGGGTACGCCGTCGTCACCAAGAATATTTATCTGCTCGGCAATCTCCTTACCGCGTTGCAAGCGTGTCTTGGCCTCGTTAACCATTGGCAACCAGCCGTCGCCGATGCGACCTGTGATATAGTTCTCGAACTCGGGGTATTCAATATATTTTGAATATGAGTCGATAGGATTCACAGCCGGATAGCGTTTTTTATCGGCACGTTCCTGTTCAAGGGCATAGAAACAACGGGCAACCTTCTTGGTATTCTCGGTCACAGGTTCCTTGAGGTTACCACCCGCAGGCGACACTGTACCGATGAAGGTAATTGAACCGGCCTCGCCGTTATTGAGATATACATAACCTGCACGGCTGTAGAAGTTGGCGATGATTGATGATATATCCATCGGGAAGGCATCGGGGCCGGGAAGTTCCTCCATACGATTGGACATCTCACGCAATGCCTGTGCCCAACGTGATGTAGAGTCGGCCATCAACAGAACACGCAAACCCATTGCACGGTAGTACTCGGCAATGGTCATAGCGGTATACACCGAAGCCTCACGGGCCGCAACTGGCATATTTGATGTATTGGCAATGATGATTGTACGTTCCATCAACTTACGGCCGGTATGTGGGTCTACGAGTTCGGGGAATTCGGTGAAGATTTCTACCACCTCGTTGGCACGTTCACCACAGGCAGCAATGATAACAATATCAGCCTCGGCCTGCTTTGAGATAGCGTGCTGGAGCACAGTCTTTCCGGTACCGAAAGGACCAGGGATGAAGCCTGTACCACCTTCTACAATTGGGTTAAGGGTGTCGATTGTACGGACACCTGTTTCGAGCAATTTGAATGGACGTGGTTTTTCCTTATAGTCGCTCATTGCAACACGCACCGGCCATTTTTGAATCATATTCAACTGCTTCTCCTCGCCATCGGCATTTGCTATGACAGCAATTGTGTCGGTAATCTTATAATCGCCCTCGGAAGCAATAGACTTGACTGTCCACTTGCCTTCGATGCCGAAAGGCACCATAATCTTGAGGTTCTGATGGTTCTCGACCACCTTACCAAGCCAACCGGCAGCTTCAACAACATCACCTACTTTTACAATGGGCTCGAAATGCCAGATCTTGTCCTCGTCGAGAGGATTGGTATAGTCACCACGTTTCAAGAAAACGCCTTCCATCTTGTCGAGGTCATTCTGCAGACCATCGTAGTTCTTTGACAACATACCCGGCGCGAGAGAAACCTCGAGCATATGCCCGGTAAATTCAGCCTCTTCACCAATTTTCAGACGACGTGTACTCTCAAAAACCTGAACATACACTTTGGCGCCATTGATTTTGATGACCTCTGCCATCAAACTATCACCACCGGTCTTAATATAGCAAATCTCGTTCTGCGCTACCGGGCCGTCAACAGCCAAGAGCACCATATTTGCTATAACACCGGTCACTTTTCCTTTTGTAGCCATATCTATATATTATTTATTTTCCTTTATCTTAAATCTCAAGAGAGTGACTCTCCATTCCCGACTTCAGTTCTGCAATCATCTCATTGTAACGTTTCATACCTTTGTCGGCATCAAGTGCCTCCCAACGTTCAACAATAACAAGTTTCTGCAAGAAGACAAAAAGAGGTTCAACCGTGAAATAGTTGAATACCGAATTGTCGTCGAGCCAACGCCAGCGCAGTTCGTCGAGTTGATGTTCGCGCTCCTGCAATCTGTCATTCTCGCTCAAGCGTTGTACTGCTTCAAAGTAATCAAGAGTGCCGGACAGTTCAAAGTCACGTGCGGCCGATGTACGCAGCATATTGGCAACTTCGTCGTCACCAATGACAACATCGGAAACATTCATCCTGTACTTGCGGGCTGTAAAGGCAACAAGTATATTGTTTACATTGCGGTTAAAAGCGAACCACTGAGCTACGAAACGGTTAGGTGAACTTGTTGCATAATCATAGTAGTATGCGCTCAACACATCGTTCCAAACAATGTTTTCATTACTTTCGTTAGCTATATAGTAGTCGAAAAAGCGATACAGGTATGATGGGACACCGCTCTTTGGGCTGTCGCCATCCTTTACCGAGGAGATTATATCAACAAGCTCCTCCTTGCTATAGCAGCCGGTTTGCTCAATCTTAGCCTCTTCACCATTCTTTAGAATATTCAGGATATTCGCATTGTCGATAGAGAGGAAAAGCAGGTCGATGCATTTTGCATCGCCGGCCGAAAGCGCAGGATACAATTCATCCCTAAAACGCTCCACCGTAAACGCCACCTTGCTGCCATCAAAAGCAACATCGGGCAAGCCCGCCACCTGACAATAGTAGTTAGCCATTATTAGAAGTAGTTGTTAAAATAAGAGTTCCACCATTTGAGGACGAAGGAAAGACTTGAAGAAAGCCTCAAACTCACCTTCACCGAAATTCACCTTGTATGAGCCATCGGCGGGAGCGATGGAGAACAATGTCTTCAAGCCATTGACCTGCTTGATCTCAACACCCTTGTCGAGCAACGCTTTTGCGTTTTTCGCAAAATAAGCCTTCAAAGCATCTGCCTCGGCTGTAGATATGACCAAAGCCTCATCGGCACTCCAACGTTCAGCAATCTTTACAAGCATTGCCTTTACTGAATCGCCAGCAAGAGCCTCCTTGACTGCAACCTTAACAATGGTATCTGTAACCATTGTAGCAATCTCGGACTTCAACGCACCAACAGCCTGCGCACCATAGAGTTTTATCTCGGAACGTGTATTGGCATCAAGTTCCTCAGCCTTTTTCTTTGCAGCAGCCACAACAGCCTCGGCCTCGGCTTGAGCCTTCTTCACGATTTCGGCAGCATTCTCCTTTGCCTCGGCAACAAGGCGCTCAGCCTCAACTTTTCCTTTTTCAACGCCCTCGGCATAGATTTTCTCGGTCAATTCCTGAATCTTATTTTCCATATTATATAAAGTTTTATTTAGTCATTTCAACAAAGCCACGCTGTGACTGTGCAAAAATACAAACAGCAATGCAAAACGGATTTTCCATTTTCACCGCATACTATAACAATTTACAAAGTTAAGATTTTATATTTAATATTCATATTAAAACTTTAAAAGATTTTAATAAAACAGGGGTGTAAAAGAAACATTTGCAACCAAAGCCCCGGTACAGGGTTCATTAATTACACGAAACTGCACAGACACATCGAGATTTTTGTTGGCATGACAAAAAAAGATATCGTGCCGTTCTTGCAGGAACAACACGATATAGCGGATATGAATGTTGAGTTGTTATTTATGGACAAAAGCCCTTTCAAGGTCTTGTGAAATATTTATTATAAAGTCGCCCATACGTTCATAGGTATTCATTATGTCCATATAGTAAACCATTGTCTGGTAATTTCCTCCATCACGTTCCATGTCCTCTATCACCGCATCTCTGAAATTATTACGCAGAGTATTCAGGTGCTCTTCGGCATTATACGCATTTGTTATATCTGTAAGTTCCCCGCTGTGGGCAGCAGTCAGGTTGGCAATCATCACATCGTACGCTACAAGAACAGCATCGGCCATAGTGTTAAGATTCTTGATTGCATCGGAATCAAAATCCTTCTTGTGTATATTCTTTCTGGACAATATGCGGCTTATAGTTTCACCAGAATCTCCCAACGACTCCAATTCACCAACGATTTTATACATTGCCTTTATTTTGATGGATGTGCTTTCACTTATCTCTTCGGCTGAAACACTATTGAGGAATGTGGCAATTTCATACTCAACACGATCCGAAATTTCCTCGTATTTCACAAGTTTGCCTCTCAATACTTCAAATTTGTCTGCATTGGTTTCACAAACAGCCTCTTTGGCATATAACGCTCCGGTTTTTGATATTTGGGCAAAATGAATTATTTCATCAAAAGCCTGTTCAACAGACAATTCTGGGGTGGCAAGAGGACCTGCTGAAATATATTTGAGTTTGAAGACCTCTTTCTCTTGGTTTTCAGGAGCGCGGACAATCCAACTTACAGCCTTGGCAATCCATTTTGTAAACCAAATGAGTAGCAGGGTATTTATTGTATTGAACAATGTATGCAGCATTGACAAGCCATAAAGTGCAGCTGTTCCTTCGGGCGACACAGAGTCGGTAACCGTAAAGCCTTCGCCGGCAGGGTTAGGCAAGCCGAAAAGAGCCTCTGTAATATAACCCACCAAACGTAGGAACGGTTTGAAAAGAATCAGCGCCCACAGCACACCAAAGACATTGAATATTGTATGCGACATTGCGGCACGTTTCGCCTGGGTATTTCCGACAGATGCTGCGATATTAGCTGTAATTGTAGTACCGATATTCTCGCCAAGCACCATTGCACAAGCCATATCGAACGGTATCCATCCCATACTGAGCATAATGAGAGTGATGGCCATTGTCGCCGAAGAGGATTGCAGCACAAGTGTCAGCACTGTACCAAAAACAAGGAACAGTAATACCGAGCCAAAGCCGTGTGCAGCCCAAGATGTCACAAACTCCAACACTTCGGGGGTTTCTCTAAGGTCGGGGACAGAATCCTTCATAAAGGAGAGGCCAAGAAACAGAAGACTGAATCCGACAATCAGCTCACCGATATTCTTCCGGTTATCTTTCTTTGAATTTGAGAATAGGAAGCCAAAGAGCATCAATGGCACTGCAAGAATGGATATATCAGCTTTAAAACCTAACCACGACACCATCCAAGCTGTGACCGTCGTACCTATATTTGCGCCCATTATGACGCTTATTGCCTGCACCAATGTGAGTAGACCGGCATTGACAAAACTCACCACCATCACCGTTGTTGCCGATGATGATTGTATGATGGATGTCACGCCCACGCCGGTCATAACTCCCTTGAAAGGATTTGATGTCATAGCCGAAAGAAAAGCACGCAACCTGTCACCGGCAGCCTTCTGCAAACCGGAACTCATAAGATTCATACCATAAAGGAACATTCCCAATGCTCCCAACAGTGTAAAGAGTTGTAATATTTCCATAAGTCATTATAAATATCTGCTACAAAATAGCATCGAATATGTTTCAAAAATATTACAAGTATGTTATCTATCGGTTAAAGATGATTATGGTTACCCCATCTTACCGGTCAAATATGCTTTGGTTCGTTCGTCTGATGGTTTAGAAAACATCGTTTCGGTGTCGCCGTACTCAACCAACTCACCCAAGTACATAAACATTGATTTTGACGATATACGTTTTGCCTGTCCCATATTGTGAGTGACAACAAGGATTGTAACCTCTCTCTGTAACTCCAGAAGCAATTGTTCAATATGTTGCGTTGCTATGGGATCGAGAGCCGATGTTGGCTCATCCATTAACAACACATCGGGCTTCATTGCCAAAGCCCTGGCAATGCACAATCGCTGCTGCTGACCGCCCGAGAGGAATGTACCTTTCTTATTGAGTACGTCCTTTACCTCATCCCAAAGTGCTACACTTCGTAAACAGCGTTCAACCGTAGCATCTTTCTCAACCTTTGAAAGTTTGATACCGTTCAATGCAAATCCGGACAGTACATTGTCGTAGATGCTCATTGTGGGGAACGGTGCAGGACGCTGGAAGACCATACCCACACGGCGACGCACATTGATAGGCTCCATCGCAAGGATATTTTCGCCATTAAGCAATATTTCACCATCGACGCGGATGTTCGGATAGAGATTATGCATAAGGTTTACAGCACGCAAAAGTGTTGATTTACCGCATCCCGAAGGCCCCATTATAGCCGTAATGGTATTTCGTTCAATGGCTGCCGATACATATTTTACCGCCATCGTCTGTTTTGTATATGATACACAAGTTTTCTTAAACTCAAGAATAGGTGTTACTGATTCCATTTTTTAGCAAGATATTTTGATAATAAGTTCAAAGTAAGTACAAACAATAAGAGGAAGAGCGATGCACCCCAAATTAGCTCTTGCAGGTTGGGGTCGTTAAAGAATTCCCATATAAGCAGAGGCACAGCAGAGATGGGTTTATCGACCGCGAAGCGGATAAACGAGCAACCTAGCGCAGTAAACATGAGTGGTGCAGTCTCACCAATCACTCGCGAAATAGCAAGCAAGACACCTGTAAAGATTCCGCCAAAAGCAGCAGGAAGTTGCACTTTCATCATTACTCTTGCCTTGTTGCCACCCAACGCCAATCCAGCTTCTTTGAACGATGCGGGGAGGATTTTAAGCGTCTCCTCGGTAGAACGGATAATAAGCGGAAGCATCATTATACAAAGCGCCACACTACCGGCAATTGCCGAGTATCCCTTCATAGGAACGACTACCCAAATGTAGGTTATAATACCGATAATGACCGATGGTGTACCTTGCAGCAAGTCGGTAAGGTAACTTACAACTTGGGCAAAACGGTTCTTTGGATTCTCTGCCAGATATGCACCGCATAAAATACCCGAAGGGACTGCAACAACGACAGCCATCCCCAGCATAATCATCGTACCGATGATACCGTTGGCTATGCCACCCGGTATAGGTTCTCCCGCTTCGATGGCCTTCATTGCTTTATATGCCGTTGGGGTAGGTTCTGTAAAGAACGACCACGAGAGTTGGTCATAACCACGCAACAGCACTTCGCCCAAGATGGCAAGCAACGGCACTGCTGTGAGAGCTGCGAACAGACATACACCCCACAGCATCAGGCGGTCTTGTGCCAATCTGTTTTTTATTTTCAATTTCGTCATAAGTTAAGCAATTCTTGCACGTCTAATCATAATCTTACCTACCATATTGATAAGGGCTGTTATCAGGAACAGGATAAAACCTATCGCTATCAGAGAAGAGAGTCTCAATCCATCCGCTTCACCGAACTGGTTGGCAATAATGGATGCCATTGAGTTTCCTGTAGAGGTTATTGAGTCGGGAATGTTGTTGGTATTTCCGATAAGCATCGTAACGGTCATTGTCTCACCCAATGCACGACCAATCGCCAAAATATAGGATGAAAAGATTCCCGAACCTGCAACGGGGAAAATCACCTTACGTACCACCTCGGCACGGGTTGCACCAAGACTATACGCCCCCTCTTTCAAGTCGTTCGGCACCATCTTGATAAACTCGGCACTCAGTGAAGCTGCGTATGGCACAATCATAATCGCCAGTACCAATGAAGCAGTGAGTACACCAGAGCCTTGTGGCGAGACATTGAGAGTCATAATAATTGGACGAAGTGTGTAGAACCCCCATAGACCATAAATGATTGAAGGAATACCCGCCAATAAGTCTGTTACGGTACTAAGCACAGCTGCAATCTTTGTTCCTTTGAAATATTCGCCCACGAATAGTGCAACGGGCAGAGAGAAAGGAATACAGAAGATAAGCGCCAGCAAGGTAGTCATCAGTGTACCCGTAATGAATGGCAACGCACCGTATTGTTCTGCACCTTCGGTATAGCTCCACTCCGAAGAGGTGAGAAACTTAAAGAACCCGAAATGCTCAAACGCTTCATAGGCGTCAGTGACGAGGGCGTAAACAACGCCCCCGCACACTATCGGCATTATCAGTGCAGCTATGAATAATATAACTTTATATATCTTGTCGTTCATAGACCTCTATTATTGCAATATAGCCACACCATCAAAGGTAACGGTCTTCAAATTTGTTATGCTGAGTTCTTTAGCCTTGGCAGGAAGCGGTGCATAGTGTACCTCAGAGGTAATGTTCTGTGCCTCGTCAGAGAGGATATACCGCAAAAGATCAAGCGTCGCCACAGCCTGCTCCATTGAGCGGTCAGAGTAGTTTTGTTCCTTGTAGATAATCATCCAGGTGAAGGTTGAGATTGGATAAGCACCTGCCACATCAGAATTAGTGATAGAACAACGAGTATCAGCCGGGATTTCACCCGAAGCGGCAGCAGAGATTGAATTAGCATTAGGTTCAACAAATTCACCACGCAAATTACGGATTCTTGCGTATGGAATCTTCTGAGCAAATGCATACTCCGAGCCTACATAACCAATGGAGTTCTTGGTCTGCTTGATGACACCGGCCACACCGGGATTACCCTTTGCTGCCTGACCCGAAGGGAAGTTGACAGACTTGCCGGCACCGAAATTGGATGCCCACATCGGGCTTACCTTTGTCAGATAGTCAGTGAACACAAATGTTGTACCAGAGCCGTCTGAACGATAAACAGGGATGATAGCTTCAGCCGGAAGAGTCGCATCGGGGTTAAGAGCGACCAAACGCTCATCGTTCCATTTCTTTATATTGCCTGCAAAAATGTCGGCAATAACCTCGCCCGAGAGTTTGAGTTCGCTTACACCGTCAAGGTTATATGCCAGAACCACAGCTCCCATACAGGTAGGAACATGAATTAACGGATTCATTTCTGCCATCTCCTTATCGGAAAGGAAAGCGTCACTACCTGCAAAATCAACAATTTTGTCGCGTAAGTTACGCACACCACCACCAGAACCTATACCACCATACGCAACGGCATCACCGTTTACCTGAGAAAAGTTCTCAAACACTACATTATAGAACGGAAGAGGGAATGTTGCACCTGCTCCTGAGAGTTCCTGAGCATTACGGCCACCATCGTTTGAATTACCGCCACAAGCTATAATAGCGAGGGCAACTGCCAATGTCATAATTGACGAAAAAATCTTTTTCATAATAATCCTGAATTTTAAACATTATTTATTCTACAACCCAAAGTAACAGCTGACGTATGCAGAATACTTGTTTTCAGCACCCTCGACCTTTGGCAAGTTCATTCTGAAGTTAGGAGCAATCTTGACATACTTTCCTAGTTTGAACTGCGCACCTACAATAGCGGCCTGCTCATCTTTTGATATATTCCAATTATCCTTTGAGTACAAATCATCGAAACGTGCATACAATGATACATTCTTTGGCAAATTCACCGAGCCGAATACCGAATAGCCGAATTGGTCATTACCCTCCTTGCCCGAAGCATTGAGCATATGGTTATACTCTGCGCCGAAACTAAAATTTTCGTTCTTGTAGCCAATGAAAGCAGCCATATTCACAACACCGGACTTACCACTCTCGCCACTATCATTCAAGCCACCGTACAAACGTATCTGAAGCCCTTTGACAGGTGTCAATGTTGCACCCAGACCATAGTTGAAGCCGTTGCCTTTCTGTATCTTTTTATATCCTTCGCCATTAACGATTATTGCATCGGCAGATATCCAGTCGGCAAATTTGTATGAGGCTGATATACCAAGGTCGGCACTGCTACCGAACTTATACATGTCCTGGAAGGATTTCATTATGTAACGGTATCCCCAGAATTTCTCTTGAAAATTGAATTGAGTGGTTGAGATTAAACCTGCGTTCAATGTCAGATTTCCCGTTTTCCACGAAAGCATTGCATTCTTAATGTAAGCAATACGTTGGTAGTCGCTGACATCGCCGGACTTACCAATATCCATTACGCCTTTTACAGAAAAGCCTTGAGCGAGCTTGTACTCGTAACCGATGTAACTACGTTCCAAATCAAACCCGACATTCACATCGCCACTGCTGAAGCCGGCATTTAAATTTCCGAACACCTGTACAATTGCTTTACCTTTGGGGTCTTCGACTTTAGCATCCTGTGCCTGTACAGCGATACCGATGCAGGCCAAAATGCCTGCTAAAATAAATTTTGTTTTCATAGTCTTTTAAATTGTTTTCTTATTTACAGAGAACATATACCGCTACTTGAGATGCTAGCCTTCTCCCGCAATAACATTTGTTGCCCTTTAACTTTTCGATGGCAAAGGTATGGGGAAGAGGTTTCATAAATGTTACATAAAGGTTAAGAAGCGGTTGAAAGGTTGTTACAGTGATAAATGTTACATTTTTATTAAATATCAGTTGATGTAATCACAAGTTCGGTTTTTCTCCCTATTTTTGCAACAGTATAATATATGAGTATATGGCAACAGAACGTATATTGATTGTGGACGATGAGGAGACTCTATGCGAGGTGCTCAAACTGAACCTCGAAAACGAGGGATACGATGTGGACATTGCATTCAGCGCCGAAGAAGCCCTGACACTTGACCTCAAGAGCTATTCACTCATTCTCCTTGATATTATGATGGGAGAAATAAGTGGCATAAAGATGGCGAAAATGATGAAGGCCGATATAACGACAGCCGACATACCAATCATCTTCTGCACAGCGCGCGACAGCGAGGACGATATGATTATGGGGCTAAACATTGGTGCCGATGACTACATTATGAAGCCCTATACAGTGCGCAACGTCATTGCAAGAGTCAAGAGCGTGCTGCGACGTACATCCGGACACAAAGGAAAGGGTACACAAACAGAAAAGACGAATATCCTGCAAGTCGAAGGCTTGCAACTTGACTTGGAATTCAAACGTTGCATTGTGGATGGCGAAGAGATAAAGCTTGCCCGCAAGGAGTTCGAGTTACTGGCCTATCTTATTTCGCACCGTGGGAAGATACTCTCCCGTGAACAGATTCTCAGCCGTGTATGGAGCGATGAGGTTGTGGTGCTCGACCGTACCATAGATGTAAACATCACCCGTTTGCGCTCCAAGATTGGTGCATATGGTTCATATATTGTAACACGTTCAGGTTTTGGTTATGGCTTCCGTGATTAGATTATCATACCACAGGCGGCTGTTCTTGATGCTGATAGCCTTCTCGTGGACAATAATATTATGCTTTATAGGCTTTCAATATTTCAGAGAGAAACAATACAAATCGGATTTCTTGAATGCCCAATTGCAACTGTATAACAGCTATCTGTTGAAAACGATAGAAAATGGCGGGGCATACGAGATGCATATCAAATCCATCGAACATCCTTTTGAAGAGTTGCGAATTTCTGTCATCACCCATTCAGGCGATGTGGTGTATGACAATATGCTACCACTCGACTCACTCAACAATCACCTTTTACGTCCCGAAATTGCAGGTTCACTAAAAAAAGGTTCGGCATATCACATTGGACGACAATCGGCAAGTGACGGACGAGAATATTTCTATTCGGCGACAAAAGGGAAAGAGCTTATTATACGTACGGCAATCCCCTACTCCGACTCCTTGCGCGAGGTCTTGCGTGCCGATTGGACATTCCTTGGGGTGATGATTGCCGTGAGCCTTGCAATGAGTATTCTTGCATATTTTGCCACACGTCGACTGGGCAAGAATATTGAGCGACTCAACCGTTTTGCAGCAAAGGCCGAAAAGGGAGAGCCATTCGATGAGGATGAGCCTTTCCCCAACGATGAGTTGGGTTCCATATCAAGCCATATTGTACAGTTATATGCACAATGGAAACAGACTATAAAGGACAGGGATATAGCCCACGAAGCGGCTATGCGCGAAGAACAGGATAAAATACGCATTAAGCGACAACTTACCAACAACATCAATCACGAGCTGAAAACTCCGGTTGCTTCCATACAGGTGTGTTTGGAAACGCTTCTTTCGGGCATTAACATAAGTGAGGAGAAACGTCAAGAACTCATAGAGAGATGTTATACAAACAACGAGCGTCTGCGCAGACTGTTGGGCGATGTTTCACTAATAACCCGTATGGAAGATGGAAGTCAACTAATAAGCAAAGAGGCGGTTGATATCAATAATATAATCAATGAGATTGCAGATGATTTGGCTATTGTACCCGAAGAGGAACGTTTTACATTGCACAGCAATTTCAATGAGCAGGTTGTTGTTGACGGTAATCCATCATTGATTGGTTCTATTTTCCGTAACCTCACAGAAAATGCCATAGCATATTCTGGTGGCAGAAACATATATATATCTTTGCTTGAGAACAACGAGGAGCTATGCAGGATTTGTTTTGAGGATGACGGTTGTGGTGTTGACGAAAAACAGCTTCCTCGTCTATTTGAAAGGTTCTACCGAGTTGACAAAGGACGTTCACGCCGAATGGGTGGAACGGGACTTGGCCTTGCCATCGTAAAACACGCAGTTCAATTTCACGGTGGTAACATCAGTGTTACAAATCGTCTCAATGGAGGTTTAAGATTTGAGTTTTCGCTGAAAAAGTAGATATATCAAGTTATCTTCAGCTCGCTGGCCGCGACCTACGTGCGACCTATCGCGACAAGCGTCGTCTAAAGGGGTACTTCTTTTCACAAAAAAGATAAGGTGCTTTTGCCAAAGCACGCTTATCGCAACCCAAGCGGCATAACCTGCGGCTATGCCACGCTTGACAATTTGCTGCGTGCTTTAGCGAAAGGGGTGCTTCTTTTCTTTTTCTCCATTTTGCCAACACAGCCTAATCGCACCCCGCGAGGCGCAAACTTTGTCTGCGCTGCTCGCGACCAACTGCTGGCTGTGTTAGCGAAAGGGGTACTTCTTTTCACAAAAAAAGAAGTACCCCTTTTCACAAAGAGATACTTCCAACATTTACTAAACAACTAAGAAAAAACTATACTATCATTACTCTCCATTCGAGAGTAATGCAAATATAAATTACATTTTTAATGTATGCAAAATTATTTCAGGAATAAACGGGGCAAAACGAAAACTTTTCAACGTTCACGGGTTTTCACACTACAAAACTCCCTAATTTAATCATAGTTCAATTTGAATATATGAAATACCACCAATATGTATTTCCATAAAGCAAACGGACATAATTACCACGTACAAAAAACTCATCATATTTTGCCTCCAGCGAGCGGAGGTCATTGAGTTTACCACGCATAACCGTGTCGTTCAGCTCAAAAGTAACATCGGCCGGGTCGGCAATATCGGCATAGAGCATTAATGCTTCGCGGTAGTGCTTAGGCAATGAATCTACAGCCGCTGGACCATAGAGTTGCAAGACCTCACTCTTAAACTCAATCAGTTGTTTCTCCAAGAGCAACGATGTCAGATAATAATTCTTATGTAGCTGGGTTGCCGAATCGGTGTGTGCCAGACGAGAAAAAAAGTCGAGTGCTGTTTCATCGTTCACCGGCATTGTTCCAAGCAGTGAGTAAACACTGTCGGGAACAAGCGGAGAGGTACGTTCAGCAGGTGGCAACAAACCCTCCGACGCATAATATTGCGGATATTCAAAGATATGTTCACCCAGTTTATCACAGGAAGAAAGTATATAGGCACGCATTGCTGTGAGTTCGTGTGATGCATCGAGCGATGTCAAGCCCACACGCAAGGCCTTGTCTGTGTCACCTTTATTGTAATGCGACATAACAAGAGTTTCGCGTTTGAAATTCTCTTCACTGTTGGATAGCGTTCCCACAAGCAACATCAGCATCACCAATAGTATCATATTACGCCAAAGCACCCTATTGGTAACCATTGTAACGTCCTTTATCTTCTCGAACAGTATTTTGCGGAGTATAAATGCCATAAAGCCATATACTGCAAAACCTGATACAAAGATAAATATCCACGAATAGGATGTTGTACATCCGGTGTAGAGTCCGCGATCAATATCTGTGATAAAAGCCAAAATTAGGGCTGACGGCAGATAAGCAAACGCAGTCCACTCACGACGGAATTTTGCCAAACGGTTAAGCCATAGAGCAAGCGATGTGAGCAGCAGCGACACTACTCCTCCGACTAAATACGCATTGTAATCGAGTTTTCCAGTCGCTACCTCGTTATAAAAAGCCTCGAGCAATGGGGCTTGATACTCCGCAACAAACAAAAAAGCAAAAACAGCAAAGAGCGTGGCACAAGTTATTGCCACGACTCTTTGCAAGCGTTTTTCTCCACTATTTCTCATTCTTTATTCTTTTTCAACACTAACGCAGTGCGTGCAGGCAGATACAACATCAACCACCCCTTCTTGCGTCGTGCGTGAAGTTTGTCATACTGTGTAAAGTGGGTCTGTGTTTCATCAACAAGCGCATTACCGCCAAAACGCTCGGCATCGGTATTCAAGACTATTGAATATGAGCCCTCGGGAACGAGCAAGCCATAATCGGTAAACGAGCGGTTGGGACTGAAATTAAACACAAATATCAAATCCTTACGAGAGAACGCCAGAATTTGGTCGCCATCATTGTGCCATACTTCCTGTACAGGACGATTCTGGAAGTTGCGCACACTGCCAATCATTTCAACCATTGCCTTGTCAAATTCACCCAGCAACGTGTAATTATAGGCTGGGTTATCGACCAGACTCCACTGACGGCGGGCATATTTGTGACTCCATCCGTTACCTTCGCGTGGGAAGTCAATCCATTCGGGATGACCGAACTCGTTGCCCATAAAGTTAAGGTAGCCACCATTGATGGTAGAGAGTGTCATAAGGCGTATCATCTTGTGAAGAGCAATACCGCGCGACACCATATATGTCTCGTCGCCACGATTGAAGTGCCAGTACATATCTGAGTCAACAAGGCGGAATATTATTGTCTTGTCACCCACAAGTGCCTGGTCGTGGCTCTCGGCATACGATATTGTCTTTTCGTCCTTACGACGGTTTGTGAGTTCCCAGAAGATTTCTGATGGTTTCCAGTCCTCGTCCTTACGTTCCTTGATTATCTTTATCCAGAAATCGGGGATATTCATTGCCATACGGTAGTTGAAGCCATATCCACCATCTTCGATGGGCGCAGCAAGGCCTGGCATTCCGGAAACCTCTTCGGCAATAGTTATTGCCTTTGGATTAAGTTCGTGTATAAGTTTGTTTGCAAGGGTAAGATAACATATTGCATCACCATTCTGGCCTGCATTGTAATAGTCGGCATAGCTGCAGAATGATTCGCCCAAGCCGTGGCTATAATATATCATAGAGGTAACTCCATCGAAACGGAAACCATCGAACTTGAACTCTTCGAGCCAATATTTGCAGTTGGAGAGCAGGAAGTGGACAACCTCATTCTTGCCATAGTCGAAGCATAAAGAATCCCACGCGCTATGGACACGCTTGTCATCGCCATAGAAGTACTGTGCAGGGTCACCATCGAGCAAACCAAGACCTTCGTTCTCGTTCTTTACAGCATGAGAGTGTACAAGGTCCATAATCACCGCAATACCCATTCCGTGAGCCGCATCGATAAGTTCCTTAAGTTCTTCAGGGGTACCAAAACGTGATGATGCCGCAAAGAAGTTTGACACGTGATAGCCAAAGCTGCCGTAATAGGGATGCTCCTGAATTGCCATTATCTGAATACAGTTGTAGCCGTCGGCAGCGACACGGGGAAGTACCTTTTCGCGGAACTCGCGATATGTACCCACCTTTTCCTCTTCCTGTGCCATACCAATGTGGCACTCATAAATTAAAAGAGGAGTGTTCTTTGGCTGGAATTTCTTATTTTTGAATTCATACTCCTGTTCGGGAGCCCACACCTGTGCGCTGAATATTTTTGTAGCCTCATCCTGTACTACTCTACGCACCCAAGCAGGAATGCGCTCGCCACAGCCACCATCCCAATAGACCTTCATTTTGTAATGTTGTCCGTGAGAGAGTGCTTTCTTAGGCATTTTTCTTTCCCACACTCCACCGGCAAGTGGTTTAAGTTCATACTCCGGGAGTTCTTCCCAATTAGAGAAGTCGCCTATGAGAACTATCTTCTTGGCATTAGGAGCCCACTCGCGGAACACCCACCCCGTCGAGGTGCGATGCAAACCGAAGTAAAGATAACCCGATGCAAAATCGGACAATGTCTGACGGCCGTTCTTTGTAAATTGTTTTACCCTATTTACAAAATATTGATAACGTCCTTCAATACTCAAGCTGTACGGAGCCAAATAGCTGTCGCGTTCTACAAGTTTCAGCATACTCTGTTATATTATGGTTATTACTGTTTTTATTCTACGGCCACCTTGATTACCACTTTTTTTAGTGGTGATGGGGTTATCGCCGGTGCGTGACCATCCTGTGGGAAAAAGATGACGAACTCCCCTTTATGAACATTCAAATAGTCCCTTGCCGGCATACCGACAGGGTATATTGCGGCATCGTCGGCACTATTATAATTAGCTTCGGGCAGTTCATTTATAGGCGTGTAGCCCATAGTTTCATTTGCCGACACAGGAATTTGTATATCAATATATCTGCGATGAATTTCAACGAATGCCTCTTCTTTTGTCTTGGGCTTGACCTCCATGACGTTTGCATACACAGTGTCGCCACAGATTTCGTTCCTACCCAACGGGAGATTGGCCAAATCGGTATTCTCGACAAAATCAATCACTTTTGAAAAATGAGGGTTCAAAGCCTCATAAGACTTTAAGTTTTCCAACAAATCCAAAACCATAGTCGTATGTTTAATCAATTATTCCTAAGCTATACACACACTCACGAAGCACTTTGCCATCGGCATCCTTCACAACGAACTTTCCATTCCGTTGCCCCTCTACAAAGACTCCTTCATAACGCAGACCGTCAACATCGGTTGCCACTCCGGCACCGTGCTCAAGGCCATCGAGAAAACCCCCGTTGTATTTACGGCCATCCTTCAAGCGGAGCACACCGGCACCATTCATGACATCATTTTCCCAAGAGCCTTCATAGACATCTCCATTGGCCCAAGTATAGACTCCGCTACCCGAACGTTCATCGTCTTTCCACTCGCCATCATATACTGCACCGTTGGAGAAATACATTTTGCCGGTACCATCGCGCTTTCCATCCTTGAAATAGCCCTCGTATATAGTACTGTCGGCCGAAATATATTTTCCACATCCGTGCCAAAGGTTGTTCTTGAAATCGCCCTCGTAAACGGCTCCATCGGAATAGGTATAGCGTCCTTTACCTTCACACATATTGTACGACCACATACCGTCATACATTTCACCATTGGGAGAGATAAAAACACCTTCACCATTACGGCGGCCATTCTTCCAACGGCCAATATACTTGCTGTTGTCGTCCCAAATATATGTTCCTATGCCATTGTATTTATCATCTTTCCACTCGCCTGAATATGAAGCTCCTGTGGAATAGATATAAGTACCTGTTCCTGTGCGTTCTCCCATCAACCACGCTCCCACATAATAGTCGCCATTGGGATAGTCCAAACGGCCATAACCGTGCATCTGGTCATCAACCCAACTGCCGTCGTATTTGCGTCCATCTGCATATTTATATACACCGGCACCGTATTTCTTGCCCTCTTTGTAATTACCTTCGTAGCTATCGCCATTCTTGTAGTCGTAGACACCGGCACCTTCACGCAAACCGTTCACAAAATTTCCCTCAAACTTGTCGCCATTGGAGTAATGCACTCGTCCTGAACCGTGAGGACGCTTTTTCTTCACTTCGCCTATATACACAGAGCCATCGCGTAATGTTGTGGTAACGACATTACTCTTCTTGTTTTTGGATGATTTTGATGTTGATGTAGACGATGCCTCAACACCTGCAACAACCTCGGTCTGTGCTTGAAGAGTAGCAGAAACAAACGAAGCAAGAAATATTATGGCAAGAATGTGTTTCATTTATTATATCTTTTTCAAAACATATCGGCCGCACAGGCAGGCCTGACAGCGACACCATTCACAGCGAATAGAAGGCTGCAATCACAAAGATAATAACAAAGTTGAGAAAAAAGAACGATGAGCAATTTATTTTAAGAAAATTGCTCATCGAACAGAAATTTCACATCCAAAACATCAAGCGAGCGTCATTTGCCGGCTATAATTTCTATGATATTCTCTTTCTTGAAATATTCGCGCGCCAGACGATTCAAATCGGCAGGAGTGACAGTCTTTATTTCGTCAAGGTAGTTGTTCACCGACTCAAAACCGACACCTGAAAGCCATGCATTTATAAAGACCTCGGACTTTGCCGATTGCCCTTCATACTCACGGCACAGTTCGCCCATTATATAGTTTCTGACAAGTTCTATCTCTGCTATCTCCACCGGTTCGGCAACAAGACGGTCAAGTTCTTTGTAAACCTCGTTTATCAAAGGCTCTACATACTCGGTTGCCGTTTCTGAACTTATCATAAAAGCGTTACGGCATCCGTAGGCATCAAGTTCTGCCGCAATGTGATAAGTGTAGCCATTATCCTCGCGTATGTTACTCATCAAACGGCTACCGAAATAACCTCCCAACAACACACAAAGGAAACGGAATTTGTAGAAATCGGGATGTGTGGCATCCATTGCCATAAAGCCTATCTTGACTGCGCTTTGCATTGTATCGGACACGGGAATCATGCGGCGTCCGGACAAGGGGGATGGCTGCACCACTTCAACAGGCGAACACTCCTTTTCACAGCCCCAGGATTCATTTCCGAAACTTTTGGCCAGAGCATCAAGCATCACGCTGTCGACCGTGCCCGAAATGAACATCGTACAGTTGCAACTGCCGTAGTAGTCATTATAGTACTCTACAATATCGTCACGGGTTATCGCATCGTAATCATCTGCATTGACAACGTGTCCTAATGGATGTCCTTCGCCCCAGAGAGAGTTCTCGAAGTAACGCTGCGACACAATATCCACTTTACGCGAATTAATGGAGAAATAGGATTTGTTATTGTTTTTAACCGTATTTAGGTTTTCTTGCGGGAACAGAGGGTGTTTGAGCATCTCCTCAAGCACTTGCAGCAACGGTATAAAATGCTTGGACATTGTGTAGAGAGTGATATGATTGCAATTCTGCGAGGAGTACATATCAATCCAAGCACCATAATAATCGAGCTTTTGCGATATTTCAGCCGCGGTGAGGTTTTCAGTTCCTTCACGCAACATCCTGTTGGTGAACATCGCCAGAAGAGGCTTGTTCTGCACTGCATATCCACCCTTGAAAAGGATATCAAAACGTACAATGCCCTTATCACCACCATCAAGGCGATACATAGGTATCCCATTTGGCATTGTCACATTTTGTGGCAATACCAAATGGTCTAATATCATTGGTTTTATTGTCGGAGGAATAGGTATCATCAGTCGTTCCAAGCAAAACCTATCGAAGCGGCAAAAGCCTTTGCACGTTCAAGATCCTCGGGAGTATCGATACCGATAGTTTCAATATCTGTTACACCGACCTTAATCTTAAAACCATTCTCAAGCCAACGCAACTGTTCAAGTGATTCAGCCTTTTCCATAGGTGACTGTGGCAATGTTGTCAGTGTTTCGAGCAAATTGGCACGGTATGCATATATGCCAAGATGCTTATAGAATGTATGTTTATCAAGCCATTCAGCCTTTTCCACTCCACGAAGATATGGCACTACCGAGCGGCTAAAATAGAGTGCATAGCCCTTTTCGTTCAGCACCACCTTGGGAGAATTCGGACATTCAAGACGCTCCAGGCCATCGGCAGCCTCAAAAGGCTTCACGAGTGTTGCAATGTCTGTTTCTTCAGAATCGAAACAGGCAATCAGAGCCTCGACCTGCTTACGTTGAATAAACGGTTCATCGCCTTGAATATTTACAATAACATCGCAATCCAACGCAAGACGCTTATATGCGTCAAGACAGCGTTCTGTACCGTTGCAGCAATCGGCCGATGTCATTACGACATTACCGCCAAAGGCGAGAACTGCCTCTTTTATGCGGTCGTCATCTGTTGCGACATATAGGTCGTCGAAACAATCCTTTACCTGTTCATACACACGCTGTATAACAGGCTTACCACCCAACATTGCCAGCGGTTTACCCGGGAAACGGGTTGAAGCATATCGCGCCGGTATAATACCTACAAACTTCATTGTTATATAATTTGTCCGTTATATCTTAATCAACACTAATTATTCAAAAATATCATCAAAGCCCTCTTGTTCTGTCTCTTCGGGCACGAACAGAGGAGCAACGACAGGTTCTTCCTCAACAGTCAAAGAGTCGCTCAACACCTCTTCGAGTGGCAAGAATTTACTGCGGCAGGGGTCAAAGCCTTCGGGAATATCAAAAACTTCATCCTCGCTATATGGCAGTCCTGCGTCCTTATATATTTTTTGCATATACAATCCAAATATAGGCAACGCCATTGCAGCACCTTGTCCTTCGCTCATTCTGTCAAAATGGATATTTCGTTCTTCACCACCTACCCAGCAACCGGTAACCAACGACGGGGTATAACCGACGAACCATCCGTCGGACATATTCTGTGTCGTACCCGTCTTTCCGCACATATCGGCTGTTATGTTATATACGCCTCTGATGCGGTAACCTGTACCCTCATTGATGACACCGCGCATCATATCAATCATCTTGTATGAGCTCTCCTTGCTTATAACCTCGTTGCGGTGAGCCGAGAAGGTTGCAATCACATTTCCGGCATTGTCTTCGATGCGTGTCACCATCAAAGGAGCAACGCGCATACCTTTACCGACAAAGGCGGTATATGCACTTACCATCTCTGAAACAGAGGCATCACAAGAACCCAAACAGAGAGATTGGGTAGCCTCAATGCTTTGATTGGTCAAACCAAACTCGTGTATAAGCTTTTTCAATGAATAGGGACTCAACTGGTTCATCAAATAGGCCGAAATCCAGTTGTTCGACTTCGCCAATCCCCAACGCAAGGTTACCATTTCGCCATATCTGTCACGTGACGAGTTCCTTGGTTTCCACACACGTCCAAGATCATCAAAAAGTGTCTGCTCTACATTGCGTGCCTCGTCACAAGGAGTAAAGCCACGCTCCATAGCCAATGAATAGAGGAATGGTTTAATTGTAGAACCCACTTGACGACGTCCGCTACTTACCATATCGTACTTGAAATAGCGATAATTCGTTCCACCGACATAGGCCTTTACCTCGCCCGAGAGAGGATCCATAGACATTGCTCCTGTGCGGAGGAAGTACTTATAATACTTAATAGAATCCATTGGGGTCATTACCGTATCTTTCAAGCCTTGATAGGTAAAGACCGTCATTTTCTGCTTGGTATTAAACGCCTCTTCAATCTCTTTTTGAGAGTAACCGCATTTATTCATAAGACGATAGCGTTCACTCTGTTTCATATTACGGGCCATTATCTGGTCAATCTCCTTTGTGGTGAGGTCGTCACTGAAAGGACCTGTTTTCTTTCCCTTCTTCGCCTTGAAGAAATCGGTCTGCAGTTTCTTCGCAACGTGCTCGTTCACAGCCTCTTCGAGATAGGTCTGCATACGGGAATCGACAGTGGTATAGATTTTCAGACCATCGGTATAAATATTGTATTTTTCGCCATTGGGCTTGACATTCCTGTTACACCAGCCGAAAAGCGAATCGGTTTCCCAGCGCAACGAATCGTCATAGAATTGCTGCATCTGCCAACCACGATAGTTCTTGCGGTCGGGTTTCTTGGCAGTCATATACAGACGCAGATATTCACGGAAGTATGTTGCAATACCTTCGTTATGGCTTGCAGCGTGATAGTTCAAAGTCAATGGCAATGCAGACAGAGAGTCACACTCTTCTTTTGTCAGGAACCCGGCCTTGACCATCTGTGAAAAGACCACATTACGACGGTCACGGGTCATATCGGGACGACGTCTTGGATTGAAAAGCGAAGAGTTCTTACACATACCCACCAGCATTGCCGATTCTTCAATAGACAACTGGCTTGGATGTTTGCCGAAATAGATTTTCGCCGCGCTGACAAGACCTATGGCATTATAACCAAAATCGTACTCGTTGAGATACATTGTCAATATCTCGTTTTTGGTATAACGCTGCTCAAGATTGACAGCAATCACCCATTCGTTGGGTTTCTGATAGATACGGTCGAGAATACTGCCCGAAGTTCCGGAATAGATAAGTTTGGCAAGCTGTTGGGTTATTGTACTGCCACCACCTGAATTTTCCTGCTGAAGTATTACGCTCTTTATAATTACACGCAACAAAGACTTTCCGTCAATACCGGAATGTTCATAGAATCGGACATCCTCGGTTGCCACCAAGGCATCGATAAGATGTTTGGGAATATCTTCAAACTCCACGCGCACACGATTGGTTATAAGCCCTGAAGCACTATACCAGGCACCCATCACCTTTCCGTCGGCAGAAATGACTTGAGTCGCAAAATTGGATTGAGGGTTTTCAAGCTCACTGGTATCGGGTAAATAGCCAACCCAACCGCGAGATATTGCGAAGAACAGGAACACTATCGCACAAACAGCTGTTGCAAGAAGGCTCCACAAAACTACCAAAACCCTTTTTGTCTTTTTCATATCCGTGTATGTGTTATTAAGATAGGTTCTATGGCTTCATTAACAATAAACCATAGGTTTGCAAATTTAATACAAAAAATCCAATAACACGCAACCTTTTCGATTCGTTTGATTTTTTGAAATAAATTCATATTCAGTTATTGTTTGAAAGAGATTATTAATATATCTTTACAAGAAATTTATTTTTGTAATCCGTACCAAAAATGAAAAGCAAGAGCTTTGTTTCTATTAACGACCTCTCACGCGAGAAGATTCTCGCATTGCTTGACACGGCAGAGAAGTTTGAGGAGAATCCCAACAGGGACATTCTGAAAGGTAAAATTGTCGGCTCACTCTTTTTTGAGCCATCGACAAGAACACGCCTTAGTTTTGAAACCGCAGCAAACAGGCTGGGTGCCAGTGTCATCGGTTTCAGCGACGCAGCAACAAGTTCGGCAACAAAAGGAGAAACACTGAAGGACACCATTATGATGGTTTCCAGTTATGCCGATGTCATCGCAATGCGACACAAGCTTGAAGGCGCAGCACGCTATGCAAGCGAGGTTTCACAAGTGCCAATCATAAACGCCGGCGACGGAGCAAACCAACATCCATCACAGACTATGTTGGACCTCTACTCCATCAAAAAGACACAAGGCACTCTTGAGGGATTGAAAATACACCTTGTCGGTGACTTGAAGTATGGTCGCACGGTTCACTCGTTACTCCACGCAATGCGTCACTTCAACCCTACTTTCTGTTTCATTTCGCCCGACGAGCTCCGTATGCCCGAGGAGTACAGACTCTTCTGCGACAAAAACAACATCCCTTACACCGAAACAACCGAGTTCAACGAGGAGGTCATTGCCGATGCCGATATAATTTATATGACACGAGTGCAACGTGAGCGCTTTAGCGACATTATGGAATATGAAAGGGTGAAGAACTGCTACCGTCTTACAAACGCAATGCTTGCAAACACAAAGGACAACCTACGTATCCTCCACCCACTGCCACGCGTCAACGAGATTGCACAGGACGTTGACGACAACCCAAAGGCATACTATTTCCAGCAAGCACAGAATGGTCTGTATGTACGCGAGGCAATAATCTGTGATGTTTTAGGCATTAACATTTAATCCAAAGGCTATGAGCGAGAACAATAAACCGGCATTGCAGGTATCGGCACTATGCAATGGTACCGTTATAGACCACATTCCAGCCGACAAACTGTTTGCAGTAGTAAACCTGCTAGACATCCCGACAATGGGAAACAACGTGACAATAGGTTACAATCTTGAGAGCAAGAAACTTGGAAAAAAGGGACTCATCAAGATTTCGGACAGATTTTTCACAGACGATGAAGTAAACAAGATTTCAGTTGTTGCGCCCAACGTAGTACTGAACACAATACGCAACTACAACGTTGTAGAGAAGCGTGAAGTCAAGATGCCCGACGAGATACACAACATAATCAAGTGCAACAATCTCAACTGCATCACCAACAACGAGCCTATGTCGACACACTTCTACGTAGCAAACCGCGACACCCATACATTGAAGTGCCGTTACTGCGAAAAAGAGGTGAGCCTTGACGATATTAAACTATTGTAATAATGAAAATAAGTTGGAAACCCGGCACAATGATATATCCGTTGCCGGCAGTGCTCATAACTTGTGGCGACAAGCCCGAGAATTATAATATGCTCACAGTGTCGTGGGTTGGAACAACCTGTACCAACCCGGCAATGTGTTATATTTCGGTACGCCCCGAAAGGCACTCCTACCCCATCATCAAAGAGACCGGCGAGTTCGTCATAAACCTGACTACTGCCGACATGGCACGCGCAACAGATTGGTGTGGCGTGCGTTCGGGCAAAGACTACGACAAGGCAAAAGAAACGGGGCTGACATACGCTCCATCGGTAAATGTAAAAGCCCCCATTATAGCAGAATCGCCACTCAGCATTGAGTGCAAGGTAAAGCAGATTATTCCACTCGGTTCACACGATATGTTCCTTGCCGAGGTTGTAAACGTACAGGCAGACGACCGCTATCTCGACCCCGTAACAGGAGAATGGAACCTTGCTGCAGCAGACCCTCTTGTATATACCCACGGCAAATATTTCCATTTGGGCGATTTTATCGGCAAATTCGGTTGGAGCGTAAAGAAAAAGTAGATAAATGAGGTTGCGCTGCTTGACAATTGCAATAATAGCAGCCTTTCCTTTCTTGTCAACAGCACAGGTAAAGGACAAGGTTAAGTTCAACGCCGGCATAAAAGCCGGCTTTCAGGCGGTGACATACAGCGACCCCAAATTTGACATAGGAGGCTACAAGTTCAACACGAACAACATTCAGAGCAATAAAATAGGTTATGCATTTTCGGCATTTGCAAGAGTGACAAAGAATAAATTCTACCTGCAGACCGAAGCGACGTTCGGCATAACCAACCACAGCTTTGATTTTCAAGATGAGAAAGAAAATACAAACGAGAATTTCATCCCCAACAACACGGTTTACGATTTAAGGACATATTGTATTCAAGTTCCAATACTTTTTGGCTACAACATAGTTGAACGGGGACGATACGGTTTGAGTATTTTCACCGGGCCACGAACCAAATTCATTCTCACTTCGCTGAGTGAACAGAATTTCAAGCATTTCAAGTATGGCGACCTCGAAGAGATACTCAATGACAAGAACTATTATTGGGAGATTGGCTTGGGAATAAAAATCAGCAGAGTATTCCTTGACATCACTTTCGATGCAGGGCTAAACGAAGTTTCAAGCCATATAATATCACACAAAGACGGACACATCTTCAAATCAAGCCGTCGCGACAATATCCTGAGTTTTTCAGTCGGTGTTATATTATAAGGAGAAATCATATATACAGAAACAGACCTCGGCAATTGCCGAGGTCTGTTTCTGTATAAAAGCATTTTATTTACTTTCTTTTGTTTACCATTGCATCAATAGCTGCAACTGCGGTAATATTAAGAATCTCCTGCACAGAGCTCTCAAAGTCAATAAAATGGATAGGCTTATTCAATCCCATTTGGATTGGTCCGATAATTTCCGTATCAGAGCCCAAAGCCTGCATCATCTTGTATGACGATGACGCCGAGTTCAAGTTAGGGAATACCAGTGCATTCACCTCACGACCTTTGAGTTTGTTGAAAGGATACTTCTTGTCACGTAACTCGCTATTCATTGCAATATTCACCTGCATTTCACCGTCGAGCAACCAATCGGGATAGTTTTCATGAATATGAGCAACAGCCTTTCGCACACGTTCAGCACTACCGCCCTGGTCGGTTCCGAAGTTTGAATATGACGCCATTGCAATGACCGGTTCGTGATTGAAGAAACGTACCGATTTTTCTGTAAGACGGGCTATGTCTATAATTGTTTCCAGATCGGGAGCACGGTTAATCAATGTATCGGCAACAAAGAATGTTCCTTTCTTTGAATTGATTATGTGCATTGTAGCAAATGTGCTATACCCATCCTGCACACCGACAACCTCTTTTGCAACCTTGATGGTATTGGAGAATTTGGTGTAAAGACCTGTTACGAAAGCATCGGCATCACCTGTCTCAACCATCATCATACCAAAGTAGTTGCGTTCAAACATCTTGTCGTTAGCCTCTTCGATAGTATAGCCCTCGCGCTGACGTTTGCTGGCGAGGATTTCGGCATAACGCTCGCGACGCTCGCTCTCATTGGGGTGACGCAAATTCACCACTTCAATACCCTCAAGACTAAGACTTAGCTCTGCTGCAAGTTTTGTAATTATCTCGTCGTTGCCAAGAAGAACAGGCTGACAGATGCCCTCTTCTTTTGCCTTCACGGCTGCCTTCATCATCGATGGGTGAGCACCCTCGGCAAACACCACGCGCTGAACATCGGTACGGGCCATATCATACAACTGCTGTGTGAGTTTTGATTCGCGTCCCATAAATTCGAGCAGATGCTCCTTGTACTTTTCCCAATCGTTGAGCTCTTTGCGGGCAACACCACTTGCGATTGCGGCTTTAGCAACAGCTGTAGACACCTCGACCAAAAGGCGTGGATCGACAGGCTTTGGAATAAAGTAGTCACGGCCAAAAGATAGTTTACCGACCTTGTACACTTTGTTCACGATTTCGGGAACAGGCTGTTTTGCCAGACTTGCGATTGCGTGTACGGCAGCAAGTTTCATCTCCTCGTTTATGGCTGTTGCAGCCACGTCAAGCGCTCCACGGAATATATATGGGAATCCGATGACGTTGTTTATCTGATTAGGATAGTCGCTGCGGCCGGTACTCATAAGTACATCTGGGCGACACTCCATTGCATCCTCATAGGTAATCTCGGGCTCAGGATTTGCCAAAGCAAAGACAATAGGATCTTTAGCCATTGACCTTACCATATCCTTTGAGAGGACATTTCCCTTTGAAAGACCAAGAAAGACATCGGCACCGACAATTGCATCGGCAAGGGTGGAAATATCTGTACGGGTAGTTGCAAACTCCTCCTTCTCGGGGGTGAGGTTGGTACGTGAAGTACTGATGACGCCACGGCTATCAAGCATCACGATGTTCTCGCGTTTCACACCAAGTGCGACATACAGTTTTGTACAGGAAATTGCCGCAGCACCGGCGCCATTGACAACAACCTTCACCTCGCCAATATTCTTGCCGTTGACCTCGAGTGCGTTAAGCAAACCGGCTGCTGAAATGATGGCTGTACCGTGCTGGTCGTCGTGCATAACAGGAATATCAAGTTCCTCTTTCAGACGACGCTCTATCTCAAAGCACTCAGGCGCTTTGATATCCTCGAGATTGATACCACCGAAAGTGGGGGCAATAGCCTTTACAGCCTGAATAAACTTCTCAGGGTCTTGCTCATCAACCTCGATATCGAAAACGTCGATACCTGCATAAATCTTGAAAAGCAATCCTTTACCCTCCATTACCGGTTTACCGGCAAGAGGACCGATATTGCCAAGACCAAGCACAGCTGTACCGTTTGAAATTACAGCAACAAGGTTTCCTTTGTCGGTATATTTATAGGCATCGTTAGGATTATCCTTTATCTCAAGACAGGGTTCTGCAACACCTGGAGAGTAGGCCAACGAAAGGTCGGTCTGTGTGAAATATGGTTTCGTAGGTACTACCTCAATTTTTCCGGGACGTTTGCCGGAGTGATAGTTCAATGCATCTTCTTTGGTTATCTTTGCCATTGTTCTAATATTTTCCCCTAAAGGTTTTACGTTATTTTGTATTGTGTATCATTTCATTTATAAAACTGTCGCCGGCCTCACCTACCCCAAACAGTGCAAAATCGTACTTCACCGGGTCGTCGGGCGAAAGCTTGCGCAACTGGGCTGTCAACAGCTCAACGGTCTTACGGTCATTCTGTTTACGGTTCACTATTCCCAAAAGACGTGCTGTACGTGCCACGTGCACATCGAGCGGTATCATCAGTTCCGCCGCAGACACTCCATCCCAAATTCCCAAGTCGACAATACCGTCCTTGCGGCAAAGCCAACGAAGCATCATATTCATTCTTTTACAAGCCGAGGCCGGCTTTCCTTTCTGTGGGACAGGATTACTGATGTGTTTTGTTGTTGCGCCACCGTTTGCATCAGCCATTTCGCGACGCAGATTTCCAATACCATCCCAAACAGAACATCCCAAAAACAAGGCCTCCATTGTAGAGTACTTGGAATATATGCTCTTCAGTCCACGACATATATATTTAAAATCGCTTGCAAAGAAAGTGCGATGGATATTCAGAGAATCGTCAAGCTGTTCCCACTCGCCACTCATAACATAGTCGTATGGTGCAGAGTGCATAATATCGTAAAACATCTTCTTGCCCGAAGCAAGAATCATCTTTCTATTTCCCCAAGCGATTACCGAAGCCAGAAGAGCAGCTATTTCAATATCTTCGCGACGAGTGAACGAATGGGGAAAGGAGATTGGATCATTACCAATAAACTCCTTGCAATTGTAGCGCACAAGTTTATCGTCAAGAGCCGCTCTCAGATGTTCCATATCAGAATGTTGTTATTGCTTGTTGGAGTTCGCTGTATGTGTCGTCGCAAGCAGGAACAAGTGGCAAACGCAACACATTGTTTATACGGCCGTGTATATTCAACAAAGCCTTGATACCCGATGGGTTTCCATCGACAAAAATCAGCTGGAACAGTTCATTCAATCTATCGTGACGATTACGGGCATCACCAATGCGTCCCTCTTGCATTGCACGTACAAGCGCAATCATCTCTTTTGGATAAGCGTTTCCAAAGACAGATATGACACCAACGCCACCTGCTTCCATTATATCTACTGTCAAGGCGTCGTCACCCGAGAAGAGGTCGAAGTGAGGTGGTTTCATTGCAACAAGCTCCTTTATCTGCGCCAAATTGCCCGATGCAGCCTTGTAGCCCACGATATTAGGACATTCTTTTGCCAAGCGCACAACTGTTGAAGGAAGAATGTTTATACCGGTACGTCCCGGAACATTGTACATATAAATTGGCATATCTGTAGAATCGGCGATAGCCTTGTAGTGACGGTAAATGCCCTCTTGTGTAGGCTTGTTGTAGTATGGTGCGACAGACAGGATTGCATCAACACCTGTCAAGTCCTCGTTTTTAATCTCCTCTATCACATTGCGTGTACAGTTGCCACCAATGCCAAGCATAATGGGCATACGACCATCAACCTGCTTAATGATGCGCTTTCGTATTTCACGTTTCTCGTCGGTTGTCAATGTAGGAGTCTCTCCTGTAGTGCCAAGCACGCAAAGGAAATCAGTGCCGCAGTCAATATGCATCTGCACCAAATTCTCCAACGCTGCATAATCTACCTCGCCGTCATTTGTAAAGGGAGTCACTATTGCAACACCCATACCTTTCAGTGTTTTTCGCATCATAAGTTTCTATAAAAATCTCAAAATTATTTCGGAGTGCAAAATTACATCAAATTTTGCTATTTTTATAATATATATTATATAAATCTAAACTAAAAATTTGGTCTTGGTTTAGAACCTCAATTTTGCAACATCTGCAAGAATTCATCTTCAGTAACAAGACGTATTCCCATTTTTTGTGCCTTTTCAAGTTTCGAGGGCCCCATATTCTCTCCCATCAGTATAAACGATGTCGACTTGCTTACACTACCGACATTCTTACCACCGTTGCGTTCTATAAGTTCTTTATATTCATCGCGCGAATGATGGGTAAAGACTCCACTGATTACGATACTCTGTCCTTTAAGAATGTCGCTTTTCTCTACGTCAGTTTCTTCATCGACCTCGAATTTCAACCCTGCGGTCTTAAGGTTTGCCACAAGTTGAAGATTTTCGTCCTTGGCAAAAAAGGCACGCACTGCTCCTGCAATTCTCTCTCCAATCTCGTCAACAGATTTCAATTCATCAAAAGAGGCAGCCATAATGGCATCGATACTGCCGAATGCACGGGCAAGGCGTTTAGCAACCGTTGCACCTACAAAGCGTATACCAAGAGCGAACAATACTCTTTCGAATGGTACTTGCAGAGAGGCCTTTGCAGCATTGACAATATTCATCGCCGATTTTTCACCCATACGTGGCAAAAACATTAGATCTTCGGGGTGGATTGTATATATATCAGAGATATTCTTTATAAGACCGTAGTTGAATAGCTGTTCAATTGTTTCAGGGCCTATTGAATCAATGTTCATAGCTTCGCGCGAAACAAAATGCTCTATCCGTCCTTTTATCTGGGGAGGGCACGATGCATCATTCGGACAGTAATGTGCCGCCTCGCCTTCGTAGCGTACCAGCGGCGTTCCACATTCAGGGCATTTGGTAACGAATGTCACTTTTTCACCAAGCATAAAGCGTGATACAGTGTCGACACCGGTTATTTTAGGTATTATCTCGCCACCCTTCTCAACAAAGACCATATCGCCAATATGAAGGTCGAATTTTTCTATTATATCAGCATTATGCAACGAAGCACGCTTGACGACTGTTCCCGACAACTGCACAGGGTCGAGATTTGCCACGGGAGTTACAACGCCTGTTCGCCCCACTTGATAAGTAACCTCATTCAAACGGGTCACGGCACTCTCGGCCTGGAATTTATATGCGATTGCCCAACGCGGCGACTTTGCCGTATAGCCAAGATTTTTCTGTTGTCGCAAAGAGTTGACTTTCAGCACTATGCCATCGGTAGCAAAAGGCAGATTCCTGCGTTCGGAATCCATCCGGTCAATAAAAGCAAACACCTGCTCCAATGTATTGCACTTGCACATTGTATCAGAAATCTTAAATCCCCAGTGCCTTGCAGCGTCAAGGTTTTCATAATGTCCATCGGCCGGCAGTTCTTCACCAAGCAAGAAATAGAGATAGGCATCGAGCGAGCGTTTGGCCACTACTGACGAATCCTGCAATTTGAGTGTTCCCGATGCCGCATTGCGAGGATTGGCAAAGAGTTGTTCACCGGCAGCAGCGCGTTCCTCGTTCAATCGTTCGAAGACCCCCCAAGGCATAAGCACCTCACCACGGATTTCGAACTCAGCAGGGTAATCACTTCCCGACAACACCAAAGGAATAGTGCGTATTGTCTTTACATTGGCTGTAACATCGTCACCTTTTTCACCGTCACCACGCGTAACTGCACGTACTAGCTTGCCATCGACGTATGTCAAAGATATAGAGGTTCCGTCAAATTTTAATTCGCAGCAGATTTCAAACTCCTCATTAAGTGCACGTTTCACTCTATCGAAGAACTCGGCAACCTCCTCTTTGGAATATGTATTGCCAAGCGAGAGCATTGGATATTTATGCTGCACCTGTTTGAATTCCTTTGTAATATCAGAACCCACACGCAACGTAGGGGAATTGGGGTCGTACATTTCGGGAGTAACAGCCTCCAAATCCTGCAGTTCACGCATCAGCATATCAAATTCAATATCGCCTATTGTAGGTGAATTAAGGACATAGTAATTATGGTTGTGTTTATGAAGCTGTTCCCTCAACTCCAATATACGTGCTCTTGTATCCATAGACATATTTTTTCCTTTTGCGAAGGTACAAATTTATAACGAAAAAACAGGAGCTTTTTCAATTGAAATGGCTCCTGTTTTTCAAATCTTCACGTAGATTAGAAAAAATCCGCACACGCAAATGTTACCAATCGATATGTTTTCTTGTATATTGTCACTGTGCTTGTCCCTACATTATATGTAATTCCCAAAGCTTTATCGGCCTTGACATAGCCACTTGCCACATTTGAAAACCCATCCTTACGCAGTGCCTGTGTATAGAGGTTCCAAGCTGCATCATCCAGCTCATACACAAAAGTTATTGAGTTTTCTGTTGCAAGATAGCCCAAAGCAGTCTGAACATACGTTGGGTAGGCTGCCATCATTGGCGACAAGGCTACCTGCTGGGCCGGCTTAAGTTTACCCATCTCGTAACCGGTATTTGCAAAAGCCTTGGTAGCCGATTTCTCAGAACTACAAGATGTTGTCACTACAACAGACACCATCAACATCACAGATAGAATCAAAATCTTTTTCATAACTATTTTTATTGATTATTATACTTTTCACAAGCCTACATATCCACATCCGGTACACATCGGCCAACTCAATGCAAAAATACATCTTTTTAAGACAATAACAACAATCGCAGCACAAGAAATCAACGCATCTGCGACAACATACTCTTTGCCGCATCTGTTTTTTCAGGAGCAGCATGCTCTGTGGTCTTCTGTTGCTCATCGGATGTTCAATCCTTGAGTGTCAGTCCACTTTTATCAGACGCTTGCAACTGCGCCATCAACTCCTGTGGTATTCCTTGAAGTGAGTCACCTTTCGCAACAGCCTCCTCGTTGCGTTTAATGGCTTCCAGAATCTTCGTGGCAAAAGGATATGACGAATTCTCAAGCATCGTCTTTACATCCAAGGCCTTGGCACGGAACAATTCAAGAAGGAAGTCATTGGCAAGCATCTGATATGCCGGAGTATTATAGCCCTCGGAAATGGTTATGTCGAGCTCGCTGTCCTGGACTTTTTGCGGGTCGTACCATTTGGCCTCTTCGCTGTATTGCGAGCCGGCGAGGTCTATATAGCGCATATCGGTATAGAACTGTTGCAGCGTCTTCATCACTTTTGCGTCGCGACGACGACGGAATGTCCTGAAGCCATCGAACAACCCCTTTAAATTCAAGGAGGAATTCTGCACCTGTTGGGCATATAGTGAGGCAGGTGTTCCGGAACGGGGAGTCTGTCCTTGCATGGCAGAATTCACACCGGAGATTTCATTGATAAGCCTCAACTGCAAATTCAACAGTTCAAAGTCACCCGCCACGGCTGCACCACTATTATATTGACGCACTACTCCATCTATGCTCTGCCCAGGCTTTAGTTTCACAAAAAGGACACCGTTGTAACGCACATATTCATCAATAACCTCCTCGCGCGACATGCTCTCGAAAGCATCGTCATCAACGACAAGGACACCTTTTGATGATGTTCCGCGAATAAAATCGATGAGTGTAGCAGTGCGGTTTATAGCACGTTGCTGGTCTATGAATTGCTCCACAAAATTACCAAGCCGCCCTTGAATCAATGGATAAAGGTGCAGTACATAGTTGTGTTCACCGTGCCAATAGGGGCTGCGTCCCTCCTGGAGTATATCACCATAAGGGGACATATAGCGATAATACCAGAAACGTTCCGTTGCAAACTCATACTCAATGAGCAAGACATCGTTTTCGGCCTTTCCATTCTCGGTGGCCTCCTTACGTCGACGGGCATTTTCAGCATCAAGTTTCTTGCGACTTTCATTGTCATAGGGCAGATAGCCCCACGTTCCGCGTTGGGTATCGTTCCATAGATAGGCATCGCGTGTTTCGAGTTTCCACCCAAGAACAACACGGCACAAGTTGCTGCGCGATGCAGTGTAGAAGGAGAGTGAACGCGACTCGTCGCCCTGCATGGCACGGCTACCGAACACCTGCGACTCTACATTGGAATATATATTACGGATACGCTCCTTCTTTTCGGGTGTATTGCCGAAGTGAGCCAACACATCATCAAGTGGCAGGTCAAAGAGTTCACCGATGCAAGTCAAATCCCACATACGGACATCCTCAAGATTTGTATTAAAGAAGAGTCGCGATGGATTTACCGGATAAACCCAAACATCCCGTTTCTCCTTCGCACTGTTCAAGCCATACTCCACCCTTTGTGCAGCCATTCCGCCATTCAACAGCATACGCATAGAGTCTGCATCCACCTCCTCCATTTCGTTAATATCGTGGACATACTCTATGGCCACAGACATCATCTCGCCCACGCGTCCCTCGCTCTGGTCGCGTGCCACACATATCGGGCGCATAAGATTCTGCCGCAACTGTCCTTCAATATTGCTTAATATGGGGGCAATCATATTGTTCTTCAAAGGCACTTTTCCGTTTTTCTTTATCAAATCGCCCTCGGTAATCTGAGCAAGAGTATCAGGGTCGGTGACCAGGTCGCCCCATTGGTCACCATAGCTGTACATAAGGCTGCGCCGCAATTTGCGGCGAGCCTCATCAAGAGCATTCCAACAAGCGGCACATTCATTCAAAAAACCGATGGCTACTCCAGGTTGCTCATCGAGCCTGCACTCCTCACGAGAGGATGCTCTAACACGTTTATCAAGAAATTTATTCATCACTCAATCTGTTTTTAGTTAAGGTCGTCAAGTTCATCGTCAAGATGTCTGAAGATATCGCGCCACTTCTGAAAATCAACAGCATCCCTCAATCTGCGTTTCTTGTCATCCTGTTTTTTCTTAAACTCTCCGTAACCATAATCATTTTTCCACTTACCCATATTGAGCATCCTGTCAAGCACCTCCTTGGCATACTCGTCCATCTCCCACTCAAAGCGTCCACGCTCAACGGGGGAGAGGTCGGCACGACGGACACGTTCCTTAACATTCTCGAGCAACAGAGGCTCGTCGGAATGGAGTTGATTGAGCTTTTGATAAATTATGTCAAGCGGACCATTGAAATACGGCTTCAAATCGTTCAGTTTTTTAATCACCACCTGTTTTGAGCGAGGAACATCCTCGGTTGTTTCGGGTGGAATTACACGACCATCATAATCGCCGGCATCGAAACGGTTCATAACATTACGCATCTCGACATCACCGCTAAATGCAAAATCCTTACCAGTCAATTTGTATATCAGATACTCATCGAGCGAAGGAAATCTCTTCTTGAACTCCTCGGGTGTGAGTTTATACTCTTTTTCAAAAGCCTTGTCAATATTCCTCTCCTTATCAAAATCGGGAACGGCTCTTCTTGCATTGGCAACAGCATCTATAATCTTTTGCGCCTCGTTATATCTGCGTTTTAGCTTTGAATTTATACCAAGAAGGTTCATCGACACAGCCTTGCTGAATCCTTCATAATCCTGTATCACATTCTGCAGGACTCCTGACATATATACAGAATTTTCGGGATGAACGAAAAAGCTCTTGTCAAGAAGAATTTTCTTGCCTTTGCTATCGTATCTGAACGGTACTTTAGCATTCTCGACAATCTCCACCGGAAGATTGGCTAGTTCGGGATATGTGGCGTAAAACGACGGATCGTGCAGAATATCCTTGAGAGTAGAGTTTTCCAAGAAATTGCCACTCTCTCGGCGCGCACGCTCCCATACGGCATTTTCGTCATAACCCCAAGCCTCAAGCGGTATGCTCTTCAATTCAAGATAGTCATTTGCCAAATCCTTGTTCTTGCGGGCGAGCGATTTATACAGTTGGTCGTGAATAGTCATTCTGCCATCGGACATCTCTTTTCGCCATTCATTGTCAACCCCACGTTCCCAGCCGGTTGCAAACCTTATACTATTGGAATCATAGCCTTTCTTCTCCAGCTCAATAGCCTCGGCAAGCTCCGGGTCGCCATCTTCAAGCCCTTCGTAATAAGCTTTGTTATCGGCACCTTTCTTCCCGATGAAACGATGTTTGTTTTGGGATTTGAGTTCCATAACCTCTTCGTCGGTTGTGTTCCAACGTTTAAGGAATTGCTTCTTTTTCTCTTCGGGCAAGAATTCATAATTCTGCAAGGCCTTTGTGTTATACAAAGCACTAGGTGTATTGATAAAAAACTTGCCTCCGGCCATTTTCTCTCTTATGTCATTCTCATAAGCCTCGCGGTCGTAATAGGTCTTTTCATTCTGCTTGGCGGCATCAAAACGCCCGAACACCCATCTGCGATAATTGGATGGCGCAGTGCGCTTCTCAATATACTTGGCGTGCTGACGAAGAAGACTTTTCAAATCGTTCTCGGTGACTCTTCTGTTACGTCCTGTGTAAATATTCATTCTCACGAGAGCATTTTTTACAAAATCCTTGAAATCTGCAAACATTGCACGCTCACCCGATGACAAGACCGATTTTTCAGTAAGATGCGCCAGATACTCCTCAATAACGGTATAGTTGTCGGCAAAAGGATATCTCGACTGTATATTATTTATCGCCACACGCACGTCACCCGAAGCCTTGCGATAGACCTCTTCGAGGAATGTATTAAGATGATTGCCGAACAGTTTCTGCAAGCCTCCATGTGCAACACACTCGTGAACAACGGTTTTCTCAATCTCCTCGACCGATGGGATATTTGGAAGATTGATGGTTATACCGCCTTTTTTATCGAGCCAACCCATTGCACGAAGTTTGTTGTTGTAGTTCATGACATCATATTTGTCATTCGTGTCAGGCAAAGGTATTTCGCGCTCGTTCTTTATAAATCCAATATCAAAATTAAATCGTCCTGCGACATCTTGCGCAACGTCCTTAAAGTATTCGATATCCTCAACAGTGTTTTCTGTGCCGTTGTAGCTCCATACAAATTCCGACG
Source organism: Bacteroidaceae bacterium (assembly GCA_017646665.1). Lineage (GTDB taxonomy): Bacteria > Bacteroidota > Bacteroidia > Bacteroidales > Bacteroidaceae > HGM04593. The sequence goes on along the minus strand of JAGCMB010000029.1, from coordinate 25,926 downwards.
GTTCATTGTCGTCAATCTCAATGGGCTTCTCCTTGAAGCCACTGCCCACAGCATCTATTTTATCAGGATTACGGGTATAGAAATCTTCAACCTCCTTTCTCTTGACCTCATCATTTGCCATACCTTTAAGGCTACTGTTTTCTCCAATTTCTCTAAGCTGTGCAGCACGTTCTTTATCCGTTCCTTGTTTCAGGGCATTAACCTCATTGCGCACCAAAGCCTCATACTCATCAAGAGCCTTGTTTTCGGCATTGGTACATTTGTAGAAAGGAGTATTAATCTTGGTCAGCATACTGCCATCATCAAGTCCGTGCTTTTTCTCTATGTTACGACGCATATCAGTCAGGAACTGCACCATACCACTCTGGTCATACGAAGCACGGTCAACAATTTCACGCACAAGCATATCCTCCCAACCCGATAGCGGAGTGTTTTGTGCACGCTTGTACAAGGCCTGTGATATGTCATCTATACTAACACTCTTTTCCTTGGCATATAACCCTGCCTGACGCAGAAGATTCTGGGAATCGATGCCTTGAAGAAGTTCGCGTTCATAGGCCGCAATTCTGTTGTTTCGCAATTTACTTTTCTCGACAAGCAGATGATTCTTTACTTTGCCGGCGTGTTCAAACAGGCGGCGTTCAACCTTGTTTCCCTCAAAATCATAGGTTGTATAAACCCATTCTCCCTTCCTGTTCTGCTCAACATCATAGTCGAAAGGCACAGGAGGTGTTGATGTAAGTTTGTTGTCTATCAGATACATCAATTTTGCCTTTGTGGTTGCCGACACATCCTTGCTCTGCATCATCTCAAGATACTTCTCGGTGATGTGATTTCTGGTAGCGCCGACACCATAGGATGGCAAATTCAGAGATTTCTCGACATAACCCATAAATTCAACAGGGTCTATATTCATCTCGCGCAGTTCCTCTTGCTCCGATTTCGACAATTTCAATTCATCCTTCAATGTTCCATCGGCCTTGAGCTTGTTTTCAGCACCTTTTGGACGCCAGTGTGTCATCTTCATAACACCGAGCGTTGCCAAGCTTTCAGCATAATCATTGAACAGGTCTATTGGTTTGACTTCAACGTCATTGAGAACCTTATCCATTTCAGTAGATAATGTAAACACTGCGGATTCTGCGCTCAGCACTCCGGTTGAAGCAAGCATTTTTTTACCGCCGGTCAATCCTCCCATCATCTTTTTAAGCCTTGTACCCACAGCACCTGCTGTAGCGCCAGTCCCAAAGCCCTTTGCAAACGACTTAAAGGCCTTACCGGTATCAACGCAGTCGTTGTAAAGCACATCCTCGGCTACACTGTTGGCTAAATCATAAGTGCCTAATGTCAAGCCCTGAGTCGTTGCACTTTGCATAATACGATTACTCAGGTTACCCACAATTGCACGCTGGGCAATTTGTGAGGCACGTAGTTTTGTCATTCCATCTGCGGCGCTATATGACAACAGACGCTCGGCCAACTTATTTGTTGCATAACTCGTAGCCTTACCTACAATGCGCCCCGACAACGCACCAAAACTGGCAAAGGCCGGTGCATCAATCAAAAGGGAGCCAATACCTGCTGCAAAGTTCTCCAATCTGCTGGCGCCATACCGCGCAAGACTTTCGTTTTCAATCTGTGCAAATGAACTCCTTCCCAGGCCGATATTTGCAGCCTTTCCAATGAGCGAGCCATCATAAGCCGCCCTAAGCATATACTCAGCACTATTTTTTGGTTTGTTCTTGTCGATATAATCATTCAGCATCATATCGTGCAACGTCGGTTTCACGTAATCCTCAATATATTCATCGGCATCAAATCCTCCACGAAGAGCAAGAGGCTCAACCATTTTACGCAACTTGCCCGCATCAACCTCTTTCATCGTTTCGTCTATCACCGCCATTGGGTCACTTCTCTCCTGAGCAATACGCATTGCAGCAATAGCGTCCGTACCATATTCTGCGTAAGCATTATTCGAATGGATTCTGGCAGCTTCAAGTTTCTTGTCATACACAGCCTTCAGTTCATTCTTCAAATAATCAGAGGCAATGTCTTCAACAGCCTTCTTCGACACTGAATACAACGCTGCTGTTCTTTGTGGTGTGGGTTCGGGAGCCACGCTCTTCAAATATTTTCCCCAAGAACCAGGCTTGTTGTAATTCGCGCCCAAAACTTCTTTCGACGACAACTGAGAATTTATCGTTTTCTTTGTATCAACACTATCAGCAACAGACAATGTAGAAACAGGTTTTTCTTTATCCTTCTTCAACATTGACGAAGCAAAAACGGTATTGTTGATAACATCATCCTTTGCATAAGTATCTGCACCGGATGTATTCTGCAGTAGCACACCATTTCCAGCCAAATTCTGCTTAAACGTTTCATTCTCCTTCACACCCAAATCGTTCACATTTTCGGGAAACAATGATTTATGGGCCTTTTTCTTCTTGTTATTCTCTTCCTCATTAAAATTCACTGAATACATAACCTTATATCTTTTAATTGTTTACATTTTCTTGTCCGACGCAAATCTTTGACGGAACATTTCACCGGCAATGGTACCCCTATAATCCTTCATTGAATTATTGATCTGTTGCAATGTCCTGTTCTGCCCTTTTACGCCTGTATTTTGGTCTTTTGGCTCTTCACGCCTTAAAATAGAGGATGCAAAATCCACAATCGCCGCGACGTTACGCCGATGATTGGAAAGCTCTTTACGCCTTTTCTCTCGCAGCAATACACTATCGTATATTCTCCTCAATTCATCATTCATATACAGATTGCTCATACTTTGTCATATCACTCCTTTCCCCATTTTGCTCCCAAGAGCGCGTTCTGAAACAAATTAAAACCATTGGACGCAGCCGAAGTTGCCATTTTCTCTTCCATAGCCAAATCATTCAATTCATTACTCAAGAAGGCATTCTTGTTCTGACGGTGAATTACATCAATCTGACTTTTCCTGTTGGAATCCTGCGCAGCCAAATTGGTTACTACATTCTCCATTGAACGCAAACCCTGTTCGTTACGCGCAATGGAATATTCGGGAGTAGTTCCAGTGACAATTGAGTGTGCCCTACTCTGCTCGTTGTTACGGCGCAAACTGTTTTCAACCCTTTTCATTGCAGCCTTGGCAGCAGTGCTGTCAAGATAATTCTCGTAATAATTATGTCTGTACCAGCCGGCCTCCTCGGCCTTAGCCTTGTCACGCAAAGCTTTTGCACTCTTTGAGGCCTCGTTTCTGTCGAGCATCCCCTTCACTCCCGAATAGAGCCCTATCGCTCCATTCAATCCTGTTAAAACCATTGATAAACCCATAATCTTTTTTGTGTGCAAAAGAAATATGGGAACAGAAGAACAAGGTTGCTGAAATGCCACAAAATCAACAGTTTGTATTTATTGGCAAATCAGCAACCTTGTTTGCTAAAGAGGATATTATATTTGTCCATAAAAACATATTATGACAAAGAAAAGTAAAAGCGTAAGCCTTGATGATGTACACAACGAGACGCTCTCCCTTTTTCATCGCCTCATAGGACGGTTGGAGAAGCTCACGGTAAATTGCGAAGACCCTGGCACAATAAACCAAGCCTTGAAGACAACAGCCGACTTCCTTGTCAAATTGAACAAGGAACGGGAGAACGGTGACGAGGAGATTGGCGCGCTACTGCAACAAACCCTGCGGGGAATCTAAGAGAAACGCTGTAATGGCAAAATGTAGTGCCCCCAAAGTCAACTTTGGGGGCACTACATTTTTAACTTTATAGTTGTCTATACGTTTGCTCCGCTACCCGACATAATATCAAGCAGTTCATTTGTAATTGCCTGCTGACGGCCTTTGTTATATTCAAGAGTGAGTTCTGAAATCAAATCAGTGGCATTGTCTGTTGCAATCTGCATAGCAAGCACACGCGCTGCGTGCTCGGCCGTAACAGCATCAAGTAACGCGGTGAACAGATGTACCTCAATAACTTTGGGGACAAGTTCCGAGAGCAACTCCTCGCGCCCCGGCTCAACAATATAGTCAATGGTCGAAACAGAGTTTTCGGAATAATCATTCAGTTCGACAGGCAGAATTGCCTCTGTTGTCGGCTCTTGCTTAGACGCCGACCTGAAATGTGAATACACGACCTCGACCCTGTCAATCTCTCCTGCACGGAAACGACGTATGAAGTCGCGCACGACGTTGGCAATTTCATCATACTGCGGTGCAGACGACTGTGCCATTAATGCCTCAACAGGGATACGACCCATTTTCTTCACTGCATCAGAAACCTTTTTTCCAACAGTGTATACCTCCACTTGTGTATTGGACGACTTGTAGCCATCAAGCACTTCACGGAGTTTATTTATTATATTCACATTGAATGTACCACACAAGCCGGTGTCGGACGATACCGCTACAACAACAGCTCTTTTACATTCACGTTTTACAGCAAGTTCTGTTGTAAAGCCATCTGTTGTGTTAAGGAGAGAGGCAAGCAATTCATTCAGTTTGTTGCTATAATGCGACATACCCTCAATTGCGGCCTGTGCGCGACGGAGCTTTGCCGCAGAAACCAACTTCATAGCCGAAGTAATCTTCTGCGTGCTCTTCACCGATGCAATCCTGTCCCTAACTTCTCTCAGATTCATTCTTCATCACTTTAATGATGCAACCACATCGGCTGCGACATCGGTCATCACTCTTTCAACATCGGTATTCAACACGCCTGACGAAAGCACATCCAACACTGTGTCTTTATATCTTGAACGCAGCACATCAAGAAAAAGTTTCTCAAAATCGGGCACCTTGTCAACCGAAATATCCTGTAAAAGGTTCTTTGTTCCGCAATACAACAAGGCAACCTGTTCGCCAACAGGCATTGGGGCATATTGCGGTTGTATTAGCAGAGCATTGGTACGACGGCCACGCTCAATTACCATCATAGTAACGGCATCGACATCTGTACCGAACTTTGCAAATGCTTCGAGCTCACGATACTGTGCCTGATCAATCTTCAAGGTTCCTGCAACACCCTTCATTGATTTTATCTGCGCATTACCACCTACACGCGACACAGATATTCCCACATTCACAGCCGGACGGAAACCACGGTTAAAGAGGTCGCTCTCAAGATATATCTGGCCATCGGTAATGGATATTACATTTGTCGGGATATATGCCGAAACGTCACCGGCCTGCGTTTCTATTATTGGCAATGCAGTCAATGAGCCGCCACCTTTTACTTTGCCCACAAGGCTTGGTGGCAGGTCGTTCATCTTTTCAGCCACCTGCTGTTGATTGATTATTCTTGCTGCACGTTCGAGCAGACGGGAGTGCAGATAGAACACATCACCCGGATAGGCCTCGCGTCCCGATGGACGACGCAGGATAAGCGATACCTCGCGGTAGGCTACAGCCTGTTTGGAGAGGTCGTCATATACCACAAGTGCGTGACGTCCGGTGTCACGGAAATACTCACCAATCGCAGCACCGGCCATTGGTGCATAGTACTGCATTGCAGCAGTGTCGGCAGCTGTTGCAGCAACCACGATAGTATAGTCCATTGCACCGTAATTACGCAGGGTATTCACGATAGAAGCCACCGTTGAGCCTTTTTGGCCAATAGCCACATATATGCAATAGACAGGTTTCCCGGACTCGTATGCAGCACGCTGGTTCAATATTGTATCTATCGCAACAGCCGTCTTTCCCGTCTGACGGTCACCGATAATGAGTTCACGCTGACCACGCCCTATTGGAATCATTGAGTCTATTGATTTGAGTCCGGTCTGCAAAGGTTCTGTCACCGGCTGGCGGAATATTACACCCGGTGCCTTGCGGTCGAGTGGCATCTCGCACATCTCGCCAACAATATCACCCTTGCCATCGAGGGGCTCTCCAAGCGGAGTAATCACACGGCCAAGCATTCCATCGCACACATCTATTGAAGCGATGCGACCGGTACGTTTGACGGTCATACCCTCCTTGATTTTGTCGGTAGGCCCCAACAGCACGGCGCCCACATTGTCCTCTTCGAGGTTCATGACAATAGCTTTCACTCCATTGTCAAACTCAAGCAGTTCCTCGGCCTCGGCATTGTATAGGCCATATATGCGTACGACACCGTCGCTCACTTGAAGAACTGTTCCCACCTCTTCATATTCCATCTTACTCTTGAGACCTCTCAGCTGTTCGAGTAACACACTCGACACCTCACTTGGTTTAATATTCATTAGAGAAGTTGTTTATTTTGTTTAATAAACTTATTTTCAATATCACGCAACTGCCTTTTCACACTTGCATCAAAACGGTACGTCTCGGTTTCATAAATAAAACCTCCAATAATTCCATCGTCAACAACGTTCTGCATCTCTACAGTAACTGAATTCGGTAAAATGGCTGCAGAAATCTTGTTACATAGAGCCTCATTTACAGGAACGGCTGTGGTGAGCCTTGCTGCAACAATATTCTTTGCCTTGCGATAAAGCGACACATAGCAATGTGAGATAAATATAAGCAATTGTTCGCGTTCAGCATCAACAATTAGGCGAATGAAATCCTTGTATACAGGAGAACTGTCCACTGCCGAACAGAGCAATCCAACACGTTCCTCCTTTGACAATGAAGGCATGTTCAGCACCTCGCCAAGTTCTTTCACCCGTTGCAAAGTAGCCATCAGCTGCAACATATTCATGTATATTGCATCTTCGGCACCTTGCTCCTTTGCGTAAGCAAAAAGAGCTTTAGCATAGCGCATTGATATAACTCCCGTGTTCATTTACCTTCTGTTACCTTTTTGTCACCATTTATCCTGTCAACAAGCTTCTCTATATAATCCTGTTGACTCGATTCGTCGGCAAGCTCATCACGTAGAATTTTCTCGGCCACGGCTATAGCCACCTTGGCAGCCTCCTCGCGAACAAAGCTCAAGGCATCTTCGCGTTGTCGCTCAATCTCTTTTTTGGCATCGGCAATAATCCGTTGCGTTTCAGCATCGGCCTTCCCACGCGCCTCGTCCATCATCTGTTCCTTTGCAGCAGTAGCCTCACGCAATATCTCAACCTGTTTCTTACGGGCATCCTCAACCAGCGCATTGCACTCTTCTTCAACATTGGCAATTCTTGCATTGGCCTCTTTAGCACCATTCAATGCATCGTCGATATATTTTTTGCGGGCATCAATCATTGAAACAATGATTGGAAAGCCGTATTTATACAACACGACAAACACTACCCCGAATGCCAGAAGCATCCAGAACAGCAGACCTGCATCGGGTAATAACAACGACATCCTTGACTAAAGTTACCGTTACACGAAAAGTACAAGGAAACAGACCACAATGGCAAACATTGCAACACCCTCAATAAGAGCCGCCGCAAGAATCATACTTGATCTTATATCACCGGCAGCCTCGGGTTGACGTGCTATCGACTCAAGCGCAGTACATCCGATGCGGCTGATTCCCAACGCTGCTGCAAACACAGCTGCTGCAGCTGCAAAAGCCGCGCCTAAATTTGCCAACGAAGCACCGCTGATAGCTTCAAGAAGAATTGTCATAAACATAGTATTCAACATTTAAAGGTTAATAAATTCTTTTTCAATGTTTTGTTTTCCGATGCTCGGGTTGGGAAAGTCCAATGAACACCGACGAAAGCATCGTAAACACAAATGCCTGGATAAAAGCAACAAGCAATTCCAATACATTCATAAATATGGTGAAGAAGACCGACACCACCGTCATTGCACTACCAATATACTTGTTTACAGCCATTGTGACAAAAATTATTGAAACAAAGGCAAGCAAGGCTGTGTGTCCTGCAAGAATGTTTGCAAAGAGTCGTATGGTAAGTGCAAATGGCTTCACCACCACCCCCACAAGTTCAATTATCGGCATCAGAGGAAGTGGAGCCTTCAGCCACACCGGAACGTCGGGCCAAAAGACTTCCTTATAATACTCTTTATTTCCAAATATGTTCACAGCCACAAAGGTACATAAGGCAAGTGCCATAGCAACCGATATGTTTCCTGTAACATTTGCTCCACCGGGAAATATTGGAAGAAGTCCCATAAGGTTGGTCAAGAATATCATAAAAAAGACTGTAAGCAGAAACGATACATATCTCTTGTAACGGCTACCCACATTGGGCTTTATAACACTTTCCACAACCATATCTATAACCATCTCCATTACCCCGACAAAGCCACGCGGAGCCTTATCAGAGGGCTTGCGGTTTCTGTACCAGCGCGCAGTTCCAACAACTATCAACATCAATAGGAATGATATTATAAATACCGACACGACGGTCTTTGTCAGTGAAAGGTCGAGCAAAGGCCGTTGTTCGTTCCCTTCGGCATCAAGTTCCACAATCTTGCCCTCGTAATTTCCCTCTCTTGATATCCTGAACCCTCTATACTCGTCAACATCGTGGAACACCGAGGAGAGAAAGACCTCCCATCCCGTGCGTGACGAATAAATGATAACAGGCAATGGTAAAGTAATATGCTTGTCATTCACTGTCGTTATGTGCCATTCATATGAATCCTTAACGTGGTCAAAGATTATTTTCTTGACATCAACAGTTTTTTCCTCCTGATGGGAGGAACCGGCCGCCAAAGCTCCGCAACAAGGTAACAAAAGCAACAAGAACATTATGTACCTCAACAATCTCATCACGTGCCTTTTACCATTTTTTTCTTTAGATTCAACACGTATATATTTTCAACAACAATCATCACAAGGCTGTATATCAGGAAATTCACAAATACACCGAAGACCTGCTCCTTGAAAGCAAATCCAAATGCAACCAGCGCTCCCAATGAAACAAACAATTTCAAGCCCTTGAATACCATATATTGTCTAAGAAAATGTTTTGAATCGAGCGGCTGTGCAGCAATAGCCACAGGCAGGGCATAAAGAGCAAAGAAGAATACAGGAACAAGCAGATGCGCCTTTCCGGCATATCCGTCAAACAGAATCGACAGGAGCAATTCACCCGCTACCGTCATCAGCAGCATCAGCCCCAAAATAACAAGTATAGTCTTTCTTTTGTTCATTTTCTATTTTGTATTTAGTTGCGTAAGCATCGGTTGTGACTTGCTTCACGCGATTATCGGTGTTGATGTCATTCAGGTGTTCACCTCAATCAAGGCTATTACTTTATTGTTCTTCACCTCGACAAAGCCGCTCTTCACCGGCATCTGCTGTTCTTCGCCACCCATCATCCATTTAAGTTTCCCGGGACACAGCGAAGAAGCCAACGGAGCGTGATTACCCAACACACGGAACGGTGCCTTTGCGCCAGGGACCTGCACCCACGCTACACGCCCTTTAAAAATCTGTTTTTCGGGCGAGACAATCTCCAGTTCAAGCAAATCCCTCTCCATCGCATCATTTTAATTGGTCGAGAATCTTTTGTCCTTTCTCTATAGCCTCATCAATAGTACCGACATTAAGGAAAGCCTGCTCTGGCAGATGGTCAAGCTCGCCGTCAAGTATCATATTGAAACCACGAATTGTCTCTTCAATTGGCACCATAACACCTTTCACGCCAGTAAACTGTTCGGCCACGGTAAAAGGCTGCGAAAGGAAACGTTGGACACGACGCGCACGGTTCACCGTCAGACGGTCATCGTCGGACAACTCCTCCATACCAAGTATTGATATGATATCTTGAAGTTCTTTGTTGCGCTGCAATATCTGTTTGACTCTTTGCGCAGTATCATAGTGTTCCTTACCCACTATGTTGGTATCCAATATACGCGATGTGGAATCGAGCGGGTCAACAGCCGGATATATACCAAGCTCGGCAATCTTGCGGCTGAGTACAGTCGTTGCATCAAGATGGGTAAATGTTGTTGCCGGCGCAGGGTCGGTAAGGTCATCGGCAGGGACATACACTGCCTGCACCGATGTAATTGAACCGTGGATTGTAGATGCGATACGCTCCTGCATCGCGCCCATCTCACTAGCCAAAGTAGGCTGATAGCCAACAGAACCGGGCATTCGTCCCAGCAACGCCGACACCTCTGAGCCAGCCTGTGTAAATCGGAAAATATTGTCAATAAAAAATAGGATGTCATTACGCTTGCCCTCTGCTGCACCTGCATCGCGGAACGATTCAGCAACAGTCAGGCCCGACAGCGCAACAGCAGCACGTGCACCCGGAGGTTCATTCATCTGTCCATAGACCAATGTTGCCTGTGACTTTGCCACCTCGGCGAAATCAACCTTGGACAAATCCCAGCCACCTTTTTCCATTTCCTTCTTGAACTCATCGCCGTAACGTATCACATTAGAGTCAATCATCTCGCGCAACAAATCATTTCCCTCGCGTGTTCTCTCACCGACACCGGCAAAGACAGAATAGCCATTATACCCCTTGGCAATATTATTGATAAGTTCCATAATGAGCACGGTCTTTCCCACTCCGGCACCACCGAAAAGGCCAATTTTTCCGCCCTTGCAATAGGGTTCAAGCAAATCGATGACCTTGATACCAGTATACAACACCTCCTGCACCGTTGACAGTTCTTCAAACTTTGGAGCATCGCGGTGGATTGGATAGGCACCCGATTCGTCAAGATTTCCAAGTCCGTCTATCGGTGCACCAACCACATTCATCATACGGCCTTTGATCTGTGCACCCATTGGCATTGTTATAGGCTGCCCCAAGGCTACCACTTTCATTCCGCGTGAAAGGCCGGCAGTCCTGTCCATAGCCACAGTACGCACTGTGTCATCTCCAATATGCTGTTGCACCTCGAGTATCAGTTCACGTCCATCGGGAGCCTCCACTTTCAATGCTTCATAAATTGCAGGCAGGAACACTTTGCCGTCACTCACATCGGCATCAAAGCAAACATCGATGACAGCACCTATAACTTGGGCTATACGCCCTATCTTTTGCGACATAAAAAGATTTGTTTTTTTATTACAAACACCCATACATTGCCATTTTGTTCTGTCAAGACAGCAATGCAGAGCAGTTAAAATGTTTCAATCCTGTTCACCACCTTAAAAAGTGCGCAAACGTCGTTCTTGTGAATTGGGAACGAAGGATAATTCGGCGAAACACACCAAATGAGATTTGGGTCATTATTATCGTGATAGCAACGCTTTATCATACGATTGTCATTGGTCACCACCATATATACATCGCCGTGAACGATACCTTCGGAACGGCCAACCCTTTTCACGCCAACTATATCACCGTCGTTTATTTCGGGTTCCATTGATGTTCCCGACACAGGGAAGAAGAAATCGGCATTCTTACCTGGGATTGATATATACGATGTAGGAGTCTCACGACCGGAATCAAGCGCATCCTTAAAACCGGCACTAACCGGCAGGTCGTTATAGTATGGAGCCTGATATGCCGGTTCTGCTTGACAAACCACCATATCACCCTCACCCAACAGCAACCACAAAGGAGAAATCTCTGTAAACGTATCCAAAATGGCATATAACAAATCCATACTGATATTGCCATCCTCATTAACTTGCCTGTTGAGAGTACGCTGCGGAATATCTAATATTTTACTTGCTCTGTTAACATTGATTTTCTTAAAACGGAGCACATCTGCCACTCTTTGTTTAATACCCTTATCCTTCATATATAAATTCTAATTTATTACCGTTCAATCATTTAAAAAACAGTCTTATTTAGACAGCTTCCAAAATAGCAACTTTTTACTAATTCAACAACTCGTTTCTCAACTTTACAGTTTATATTTGTAGCCACAATCGGCTATTTGTATTATTTCACAAAACACCGGGGGAAATAAAGCAGAAAAACACGTTACCCCACAAACATAATACAAATATAATTAAATACAAAACAAATAAATCCAAATTTACTATGAGAAGTAGAGTTATTGTCAAATGCCGGAAATGGTTCGGCTATTTTGGTGAGAAGATTATGGAATGGCTACACACTATCAGATACAGAGCAATTCCAGCAAAGCGTACAAGGAACAACCTGATTGAAGAATATATCATACACGAACGCTATGCCGGAGAGCCCTATGTAAAGGAATTTCTCAAAGAACGCACCGACAAAGCCATAATGAACAGATATTGCATAAAGATAAAAACAGAACAACAAAAAGATACCGCCAACCAAAACAGGGAGAACTATGAAGAGATTGGGAGAGTTATGTTATTACGCAAAAAAAGCCTCATAGATGAAGCCACATTGATAATAAAAAATGACAACAGCAATCTCATATATTGGAAATTCAACAAATAAATACAAAGCACTATGAACGCAAAGCAGCTATTGGCACTGCAGATAACAAGCCTGATAACAATGCTCGTTACTGCCGAATCACTATTCGAAAACATTATTGCCACAACAATATTTGCCGCATCATTCTTTATTTTTGCCCGTTGCAGCATATATATAAGCAAGCACGGCACACGGCTACTGCGTGAGCTTGAAAACGAAGAAGGAATATATAAAGCAAAATAGCAGAAAGTATTACACAGCAAGAAGGTGACTATTCCAGAACAACAAGGAAAGTCACCTTTTCGTCGCTATTATGAGAAAGGCGCAAATAGCCTCCTTGCAAACGGATAATCCGTTTGGACACAGCAAGGCCAATTCCGGTTCCTTCACGCTTGGTGGTAAAGAATGGTGTAAAGATATTTTCAGCTATTTATCGACAACAGAAGACAGATGCAGAACAAAGGTCGTGTAATCCTAGATTACACGACCTTTAATTATATAGCAGGACTATACTATCTTAACCTGTTTCTCCACGGTACATTCACATCAATCTCCATCCCTGTCATTACACTTGCCTTGCCAAGCTCACCGACAAGCGCGAAAAGATAATATTTGTATGATTGGGTGGGAAAATATGGGAAGATGACATCCTGAGTCCTGTCGTTCTTTTCACTACCGGCAATTATTTTAAAATGTACCCCGTCATTACTTGCAAGCATATAGCATCCCAGCAGAGGGACACCAGGCGTACGCTCTTCTGGAGGCTCCAGATAGGCATACAGCAATAGTTGCAGGACACGTTTAGGCAATTTTGTACCCCATAGCTGTGGGCGCGAAAAAAGCATAATCCTGTTACTGCCCGAGATTTCATCTGTAATCAGGGAAATACTTGTTCCTCTATCGGTAAACGTAAAAAGATGAGGAGTGACACAACCATTTATTCTACCATAGAACTGCCCTTGAAATCTTGTCCACATTGCCGAAACAAATGAATATATAAAGGAGTATTTATATGCCTGATTATAGACAAGGATTTCATTGTGTGCCGGCAAATAAGCAACGTTGGCATCGCTTATGAAAGTTTGGAAATCATCACTCCCTACACACTCCTCGAGCGACACCAATGACGAAATCCTTGCAAAGATATCGCCGGGAACACCCGTAAGTGATATGCCGTTGCCTTCCATTGCCAAAGATATTTTCTTTATACTGTTACCGGTAATAAGCATCATACCCTGCTTACCCGCAAAAACAACTCCACCGCTTATACCACATATAGTGTTGGCATTGATACAAACATCGCGCGAAACCTGATGACTTGCCAAGTATGCGACTGTACCCGATGAATCGACCGACATAGCCCATATACCATCGGCGCAAAAGACATACAGCGGAAACTGTCCGAATTGCCCCTGCGACAGGGCAATGGTATTGCTTGACATTCCAACGATAGCGCTCTGCGATGGTGCATACGTACACTTGGCAGGAAAAACAAAAGGATTTTCCACCATAGATACCTTCATCACATTGCGCCTCTTTTCATAATGTTGCAGCTCCCCATCAGGCATTGAATCAAGTATATCCCAAGTGGTATCGACAGGTATATTGTATATATCCTTGAACGAGAGGTTGCCCGTGCCATCTCTGTTGATTGTGAATATCAATTTGTCACCATCAACAGCATTGCGATGTATGGCAAAAAGCCTCGACGCACTGAACTCTTCGGGTGGGAATTGCTCTCCTCTGTATGTCCAGCAATTACGCGAAGCACTGTATATGACCTCGTGAATTCCCGGTTCGTTGTTGAACAGACGCAACATATCCTCATCGGAAATAGTTGAGCCAGGCTTGCCGCCATTGGCAAACTCAGCTGTTACAGAAGTCGAGTAAGGAGAATACCACTTATGCAGATAATAGGAGATATTCAAATATTTATGCGCTGTGAGTGGAAATATTTTGCTGTACACTACATTCTCTTTCTTGATGTAAATTTGCATTTCATAGGCACGGGCATCAGGGTAGGAAAGCATAGGCGGCAACACCAATGTGTGGCCATCATCACCCAAAACAGGCTTCTCAAACATCCGGCCTACTGTATATTCGCCTTGTGTAGTTCTCATCTTCACCAGAACGGACATTGAATCGACTTCGCTCACAGCACTCGACATAGGAAGATAGGCAGCTGCACCATACCCATTGAAAGGTATTTCCCTGAACGCTGCAATATGTAGCCTTCCATTATAAACATAGCTTTTTTTCACGTCGACACTGGAGTATGACGATGGTACATTCATCGTTTCCAATCCCTGTTGCAATGCAAGATTAACCGGTGAAACATCATCCAAACGGGATAACAGATTACCGTCAATATCATACTCTGCCACTTTATAATACAATGATGACGACGCTGTTTCGTCCCAGAGTTCATCAAGTGGTTTTGCGGTAAACATTTCAAACTTCTGTGTTCTACCACTGAGCGCACATTTCTTTCCCGGTATTGACGCTGTTGAGAAAAGGTCTATTCCCACGACAATGCTCCTCCAGTTAGACAAAGTCGTTGTGTCAAAAGAAAACTCAACTTTGAATCCGCGCACGTAAACATAGTATTGCGAGGGGACGTTGGTACTCAAAGCTTCCGATTTCATATTTTCAGCATCTCGCCCAACTCCATTTTCGAAAGTTTCATCGCTGAGATAAATCACATTCGAGACATCTATGTAACTACCGTCATAAAGACGGAGTGCAATCCTGAACAAAGCCCTGTCAATGTAATAACCGGCTTTATTGAGCACAGAGACACACTCCTCTATGTACCCCTTTTCGTTGTAGTTCCAAGTAGCCTCCAAATCACTTGTCGTTGCCATTGTATAATAAGACTCTTCGGTCTTCAAAGTTTCCAACTTCGACGATACTGAAATATTAACGGGTGGAATTTGCGGCCTTTCTCCAAGTCCATTATATGTTCCATTCTCAAACATAATGTAAAAGAGTCCCAACTCTGTCATACAGCACACAATATTGCCAATACATTCCACGCCGTTCACAAGACGCAAGCCGTCAATGGTCAGAATGGACTCTCCCGATAGAATTGGAGTGAAATCTTTTTTAAAGAAATGCAAAGTCCTTACAGCGTCGTCGGTTACAGCAATGTAACTGTCTGCCGTTTCGTGCCAGTAAAATGCAGAATATCTCCCCTGAACCTCAGCCACCGGCAATGGCTGAGGTATTGGGTGCAGGCTACCGTTCGACATTCTTAGATTTACGACATCAAGACACTCTCCATCTTGAGCCAAAATAACGTCTGTACTTCTATTTATTCCTTTAAATGAAAAATTTTTATACATAAACGCACTCCTTTCAAAATCAAATTCCACAATACACGCCACAAGCCTGTGCGCCACAACAAGAAAATGAGCAGAACAGCAAGGGGCAACTTCCAAAAAAGGCTCATCTTGCTTGTAGCATCGCTCTCCCTCTCCACCACAACCTCTCTGTCACAGTAAATTGTGTCACAACGCACAACAGTGTCCACCCTGAGCCGTTCCTTATATACAGTCCGATATTTGGTATAAAATACCGTGTCACTTTTTTCTCGGATAAGCACACTGTCGCGCACCAAGACACTGTCACTCTTGAAACGCTCCTTAAAATTGTTATGCGTGACAAACTCCACATCACGGACTTTCTCTACCGTGCCGCACCCCATCAGGGAGAAGAGCAGGACACTAACAACTATTCTTATTCTGTTTTTCATAATTGATATAATCCTTAAGGTAGCTGCTGCGCTCAAGCACTTTTAGGCTAAAGACATAATACAAGAAGTTCAACACACTATAAAGAGTACTCTTTTCATTGGTTATCAAGCGTGCATTTCGCAAAATGTTTGTGCCATAGAAATATATAGCAACATAAATGGTAAACGACACGCAATGCACGGCAGCCTTCTCTTCACCCTTGAAGTAACCCAAGAGGTAGATGCAGGCAACCATTGCAAAATATATAGCAGCATCCCTAAAAAAGCTGAAAGCCTTTCTGAAGCTCCAATCGCAATGGTTGCACACATCGGCAAGCAGACCAACAACAAAATTGGCTGTAAAAAGAAGGACAAGCCCGAAAATGTCATTCCAGATAGGAAACAGCAACCCCACCATATTGGCAAGTAATGATGCCATCACAAACCTCAAGCCATCCATAATCCAATAACTTCACTATTTTTTACCTATTTGTCCGCCACAGGCAGCCAATGCAAGCGACAGCATTGCATTGGCTGCATCATAGCGTTCGAACATTGTATAAAGCAACGAAGCACACTCATACACAACGGCATCAACCATTCCATCGTCATATCCATTAAGCCCCTCTGCCACATCAAAAGCGGCCTCGTAGACAAAATGCCTGACATTCGCGACATCGGTGCCGGAAAAAGGGAAAAGCATAACACACCTGTTACCATCGGTTGTAAACGCCTCGACACATACAGGCTTGCATATTCCGGCACGCGTATACTCATTGCGTTGCCACGCAGCCTCGTTCGAGTCATGTGGGAACATCTGGTGTACAGGCGACAACCACCCATCAAGCTGCAACGACACCAGGCCTACAAAATCGTCGGGCAGGATAAGTTCACCGCCTCCTGTTTCATTGGCTGTGACATTCATTCCAGATGGAGCGACACTTTTTGTATTCACTCTTCCTGCACCGGCACCCTTAGACTTTTGAATATATGAAACAGCACGTGGCAAGAGTTCCATTATGCTATCGTCGAGCTGGCGCGTATCGACAGACAAGAGTGATACATCATTGTCGTTTTCGGCCTCATTGAGTACAAGTCTGACTTTTCTCAAAAGTTCATCGCAACCCATTACAACCAGTTAGGAAATGAAACAGAATTAGCCATTGCCACACTCTTTATGGCATTTTTGTTCTGCAACTGCGACAATGGGCAATTGTAAGGTTCGGCCATCAGGTAGGCACGTGCCTGTTGCATATTTGTAACTTCGGTGACTACATCACATTTGTTTGCAGCCTCGGCCACAGAAGCTTCGGCCTTTTTGTCATCGTCGTAGACCTCTACTCTACCACGTTTTATCTCACCGCAACGGAAAGCATCGCTACTTTCTATTGCACGCTGGAACAGAGGATTGTCCGTTGAATACTGGGCGGGATAGACCCCTGTAGAATTAATTGCTCCACCCGTAAAATCTATTCTCACCAAGGCCTTACCAATTCTGAAATAGCTGTTACGCTCTATCTGGCCGTGAATCTCATAAGTAATACGTTTTCTCATTTTTTAAAAAAATTTTTGGTCAAAGCCCGCGGCGGTTGTTACCGCCGTAGGCAAATAGACAATTAGACAATAATTTCACCTGTATATTCAACCCAGGTTGTACCGTTGTAGGTCACAACAGTTCCGGCTGTAAACCATAGTTTGCTCTCACCATTCACTGTACGGTTGATATCGGCTGTAAGGATTACCACATCATTGAGGTTAGGCTCCTCGGGCAATGACGCAGCACTTGTCACGCGCGAAGCACCTGGGATGTCGCTCTCGGCAGCAGAACCGTTCACCCAGATATGTGAATATCCTTTAAGACACAGACAGTCTATCGTCATCACAACCTCGCGTTTTGCCTCCTCGCCGTCGACATTCTCGGTCTTGGCATCCTCGTTCTTCATGTAGTAGCGCACAAGACCGTTCTCGTCAATCAGACCACCGCAATGTGCATAGCCGAGAGCATCGAGTGTCGGGTCGTGAATGAGGTCAATGTCACCAAATACGGTGTGGATTTTTGTACACTCAATACCAAAGATTTTGTCACCGGTCACGCTTATATTCTTGTGCAATGTGAGGTCAATCTTCTGGATATCATTAAGCAACTGCTTGCCCAACAACCAAATAGCACGCTTTGTGCAATTGAAACCAGTGAACTTCACCATTGAAAGGTTTATCAAGTCAGCAAAGGTAATCTTTGATGAAAGGTCATACTGACGCTTGAATTGCCAACGGATACCCTTTGAGAAGTAATCCCACTGATAACCCATAGCATTATCCATAGCCTGAACCTTGAACTTGCCAGGCTGACCGACCCAAGCCGTACGGCAACTCTCAAGACGGAACTGGCGGAGCACAGCCTCGGCAATTTGTGACTCGCTGAACTGAAGACGTTTCTTCTGTGCAGCAAAATAATCACTCACGATACTGTTGCAGAGCTGTTTCTGCAGGAACATACGCTCGGGGACAGGAACAATGGTTGATGGAGCAATGAACTTCTGCGTTTCGTATGCAGCCGATGACAAGAGGATAATCTCAGTTCCGGCAGGGATTGTAGGCACCACGCAATAGTCGTCACTTGCATTCACCTTTGGACCATTGACCGCCATTGCAATCGGAGCTTCGGTTGTGCTGTTCTTACCCACAAAGAAGAGCATAAGGTCAACACCAGGCAACTCAATCTGGCCTGTCGGGTCGTAACCGTTCACACCCTTACAGATGGCAGTGTAATACTCCTGGAAGATTTTTCTTTCGCCTGTTGTTGAGAAAGGGATTTCGGCACGGGTAGCCTTGATACCGGTATATACCTCGTTGGTATAGGCCTTTGAACGCTTGTCATCAATGAGATAGTGGTCAACCTCAAAGGAGTTCACACGCACCTGTCGGCGAATTTTGCGTTTGATAGTATCAATGACACTCTCATCGCTGGCAATGCCGATAATCTGAGTATCAACATCGGCGTCGATAAGGTCACCTACCAACTCGCTTGCATTAGACACTGTTGTCGCCTCACCGGCACCCTGAGTATCAAGACCGGCGATACCCTTTGACGCTTTTGGCGTCCCGGCCGGAACAACCGACACTACGGCAAGCATCATTCCTGCCTCAGCATTGTCTACTGCATAGAGCAGCAACGATACCAAAGAAACAACTACAAAGAGAGGATTCTCTCTCAAGAAATTCAAGATTTTCTTCATAGATAAATAGTTTATTGTTAATAAAAAGATAAAAATGTCGTTAATAAAAAATTCCGCAATCAGGCATTAAGAGCCTTTTCAATCAACGAGTTGCGTGGTCGTTTACGCTCAATATCGGGAGCGACGCTGTTCATTCCCTTTGGCAGACCATCGCCAAAATCCTCCTTCATACGTCTGATGTTTGAGTTACGTCCCTTCACGTCACCGGCAGCAAAAGCATCCTCAATATCCTTCTCGTATGTAATGGCGTGGTCAAGAGCTGTACACACTTCACCGGTGTACTTTCCGGCCATAATGGGGAAGATTAGCTTTTCCCAAATGTTGTCCATAAAATCTGAAGGGTCGTAGCCTCTTTCCTGGCAGAAGGATTCTATAATCGGCATGCTCGCTTCAAGGTTAGCCTCATATTCACGACGGTCGTTTGCCAAACGCATAACCTCATTCTTGCGCTCTTCATCGGCAAGCATCATCTCTTCATATTCAGGGCTTTCCTCGTCAATGTTCATAAATCCGCGACCGAAGTAACGTGCTACCGCACTATGGGCGTTACGTTTTCCGTCAATTACGTCCACAAGCATCTGCGCCAGGCGTGGGTCACGTTCAAGCATTGTTGCAAGACGTTCATTCTGTTCACGGTTCATCTCAAGATGCCTCAAAAGCAAATCCTGAGACAGCGTGTCATAGATGTCGAAATTACCACCGAAAAATGCTTTTAGTTTTTCATTGAAATTCTCTAATGTAGCCTGTTCGCCGTGCAAGGCAGCAGCGTTTGTGTCGGACAGAGTGTCTTGGGCTTTACTCTGCACAGCGGGCTCCAGAGGCTGTTGAGCCCCCATTCTGTTTCTTAAAACCTGTTCCATAAATTAATTTGTTTTTCATCGGCAAAGGAACAACGGAAAGCCACGGACAAGGTTGCTGAAATGACACTTATTGCTAAAAATCATCAAAAGGAGAGGTAACGCATCCGCCACACCTTATAAAATAAAAATAGAGAATCCGGCTTGCGAAGAACCCTCGAAACACGTTTCTGCAGGTATATGAAGGCTGTTGATAAATAAAGTGTCAAAACAGCATACTTTTTAGACATTTTTGACTATATTTTTGTGTTCAAAAAAGCAGAATGGAAAAATTTATTAGTGAAAATGTTCGCGACATACGCAAACAGGATGTCGTAAAGAGTTTTTTTGAATCACTTAAAGAAGTTAGAAAAACAAAGCCCTATGCCACACAAGAGGAGATAATCAGGCACGCGGTAAAAAGCAAGGCACCACGTTTCTATGTGACATTCGAAAATGCACGCCGTTTTGTGTCACTGCTATCACGCAAGAAGAAACTGCCACTCATAAACAGCAACAAACTGGAGATGTACAAAGAAATCTATCACCGGTACATCAAAAAAGTAAAGGACAGCAGCAAACGCTACAAATACATAATCCTTGAACAAATAATTGAGGAACCGGCACCGTCCTTCTATCTCGACGAACAAACCTTCCGGGGCATACTCTACAAGACACTCCGTGCACAATGAAAACAAAATGTCAAAATAGCAACCTAAGAAAAGAGAGGTGACAATACATTTGCAACAGAAAAGGAAAAAGATATGAATGAAATCAGTTTTATCATAACGAGAGAAGATATATACAAACGGATATTTGCATCAAGCGCATACACAGCCCGTGCCCGAGAAGCAATGGGAGTACCTCAAAGCATTGTTGAACGTATGCTGCTTACACCCGATGATAAAGAGATAATCGTTCCGATGATAGAAAACAGTGTAAACGAAATCTTCACTGATATTTCGCGTTACCATCAGGAGAGTTCCGTAACATTTACAAATGCCGAAGATACAGAACGTTATCTGTTCAACATCAATACTCCAGACAACTACCCATCAGAGAACGGAGAAAAGTTAAGACAGAGCGTAGAAAGCTACATCGTCAACCGCACGCTGCAAAACTGGTACACCGACATCAAACCCGATGAAGCAGCCATCATAGCAGCAAAGACACAGAACGATGCCGCAAACATAAGAATGTTGCTCATCCAACGAAGAAAACCTTCAAAACTGTAAATAACACACTATGGAAAACACAATAACAATTAAGAAAAGCGAGCTGCAACAGCAGATTGATTTAAAGAATTTCTATATGGGCGAATCGGCCAAAAGAACAGACAAAGACGCCGATACCATACAAAGTTGCAAAGAAGACGAAGAACTGCTCCTTACGTTCATACAGACAGCCTGTAACGAGCTGGTTACTGCTGTTGCGCTACGCTTTCCTTATATCAGCTTCACAATCGAAGAGCAAGATAT
The DNA here is from genome assembly GCA_017646665.1 of Bacteroidaceae bacterium. GTDB lineage: Bacteria > Bacteroidota > Bacteroidia > Bacteroidales > Bacteroidaceae > HGM04593. The sequence continues at coordinate 4,430 of JAGCMB010000029.1, read as the reverse complement.
TGTATTCAATTTCGAGACACCCGACAACAGCCGTAGCCACTTATTGCCAATGCTTGAAAGAGCAATACAGGACTACCTTGTGAACGAAGCGATAATGCATTGGCTGTTACTGCGACGTCCAAATATGGCGCAGACCTACATCTCGTTACGCACTACTCTTCACAGCAATGTAATGTTCATGTTCGCAAAACTGTACAACACTAAAAAGATACGACGGCGTGCAACCGACCTTGCCGGAATATGATTATGAAAAAGGAAGAAATAATAAAAGAAAACAAAAAACGGCTGAAAGAAATTTCAGCCGTTTATAATCCCATAACAGGCGAAGGCTCCACATCTATTCAACGTAGCGAAATAAACATCAGCGGCTTCCCTATCGAAAAGCTCTATCTGCCCACAACTATGGCCGAGGAGTATTTTGTACAACAGTTACAAGAGTATGGTGCCGAGGGCTATCTGCGCAGGATAAAGAATATAGAACCCAGCAACCGTAGCATAATAAAACTATGGCTACAATTCTGTCTGCTGCGCATCAAACACGACTTTGAATATTGGGCGCGGACAATGACAACCATTTCAGACAAAGGCAAAGGACGCGACACAGCCTTCATTCTCAATCGCCCACAACGCATATATCTTAAGGCGATGGAGGCACTGCGCCTACAACAGAAACCAATAGACATCATATTATGTAAGGCACGTCAATGGGGTGGCAGCACACTTACACAGCTATATATGCTATGGATTCAATTGGTACACAAGCATAATTGGAACAGTGTCATCTGCGGCGACATTGAAAAACAATCGTCAATCGTTGCCGGAATGTTATCAAAAGTCATAAGCCGCTACCCACAGTGGGCAAGCGGTGGTAAAAAACTCACCACCACCCCCTATCAGGGGGCACAGAAGACACGCGTCATCAGCCACTGTAACAGCCGCTACTCGTTAGGCTCGGCACAAAAGCCCGATTCGCTACGTAGTGAAGACATCAGCATGGCACACCTCACCGAGGTTGGACTATGGAAAGCCACTCAAGGCCGCAAGCCCGAAGACCTTGTACAATCCATCTTCGGCTCAATAGCAGCCGGGCCCTATACGATGAAAGTCATTGAATCCACCGCCAAAGGAGTTGGCAACTACTTCCACCGCACTTGGATTGACGCCACAGAACATAGAAATAATTTTACACCAGTATTCATTCCCTGGTTCACCATAGACCTATACAGCAAACCACTCAACGAAGAAGAATACGCACCATTCATTGATAGTCTCGACGAATATGAGCAACATCTTTTTGAACTTGGCGCAACCCTTGAAGCCATTGCCTGGTACCGCGACAAACGCCGCGAAATGCCCGACGAGTGGCGACTCTTTTCCGAGTTTCCCTCAACTGCAGCCGAAGCATTTCAAAGCAGTGGCCGACGAGTATTCCGCATACCTTATGTGAACAACGCACGGCGTGACTGCCTACCGCCGACATTTATCGGTGACATAAAGGAAGGTATGGAGAATGGCAAACCCATAACTATTTTTGAGCCACTCGCACCTGGTGAAAGAAGTGACGAAAACGCCCTAAGCGTATGGCTTATGCCCGAAAAAGAGGATACCCTGCGCGACAGATACATAGTTTCGGTGGACGTTGGCGGCACAAGCGACAAGGCCGACTACTCCTGTATCGCAGTTGCCGACCGCATTGCAATGATTGAAGGCGGGGTGCCGGAAATTGCGGCCTGTTGGCACGGACATATAGAGCACGACCAACTCGCGTGGAAAGCAGTGGAGATAGCCCGAGCCTACAACAATGCCCTGCTGGTAATAGAAGCCAACACCCTTGAGACCGAAGGAACAGAGGGCAACAATTTTGAGTACATACTCAACGAAATTGCCGACATATACAGTAACCTATACTGCCGCACGTCGCAGATAGAGATAAAGCAAGGCCGCCCGCGCCGTTGGGGATTCCACACCAACAGCTCCACAAAGCCAATGGTAATAAACTTCCTAATCAAGGCACTGCGCGACGGTCTATACATTGAAAGATGTTTACAAACGACATACGAACTGGACCTATATGAATTCAAGGAGAACGGCAAGGAGATGGGAGCAATAGAGGGGAATCACGACGACCGAGTGATGGCAACAGCCATACTCGTCTGGGTGTGCTACAACCACCCACTACCCCAACGACAAACAGTCGTTCCAACGTCCAAGAAACGTACCCGTATAATAAGCGAAGCAAGTATATAGTAAAGCTTTAGTTAGTGTAAAACCCTTTTTGAACCTATGGGCTATGAGGCTGTAGAGGGGTTTATTAAAATTAGAGGAAAGATATATCAATTTAACTGTAGTAGTGAATTGGAAAATTTACTAAATTGCAAGCGATAAGTATTTTTGTAAATTGATAATTCATTTATCAAAACAAGTAAATTCACCTACAAATTAGGAATAATTATATAAAATAGTATAATATGATACCAAAAATCACAGAGTGTATGCTCCCTCTCTTGCAATTTATGAGTGATAAAGAAATTCATTCTCTAAAAGAATGTGTAGAAATAATGTCAAAAGAATTTTGTTTATCAAATGAGGAACAGATACAATTGCTACCTAGTGGTAAAACTACTGTTATACATCATAGAACAGGTTGGGCAAAATGGAATTTAGAGCAGATAGGAATGCTTAAAACTGTATCTCGTGGCAACTATAGAATTACAGAAGATGGTTTGAAGTTCTTGCAAACAACACCACCTACAAAGAAAAGACCTTTTAAGGAGTATGGATATTGATTATCAAAGTAAATTAAATCATTTATAAACAACATTAAAATTTAAGTTATGGACGTTTTATTATCTATTGTATTGCTTGTATTTGGAATTTTGCAAGTAATCTTATTTTTCAAAATTTGGGGTATGACAAATAACGTTTGTAAAATTAGAGAATTAATGGAAAATTCTTCTCAAAGCAATACAAACAAATCCTCAAAAGAAGTTGTAGAAGAATGCGACAATATTGAAGTCAATGATTTTGTAATGGAGATTAAAACTCAAAAAGAGTTCAAGGTAAAACAAATTATTGGTGGAGATAAATTTGAATGTATAGAAAGATACGGCTGTGTTATTTATACTTTTAAGAAAGATGAAATAAAACTTATAAGTAAGCAGTAATATCTTTTAGATTAAAATAACACTAAAGAATGTATCAATACGACCAAATTTAAGGTTATATTGATACATTTTTAATTTAAAACGCTAGATACGACCAAGACGACACCACCAGTCGGGAGGGCAAACAAGGTGAAAACTGAAAGGTCAAAGGTGAAAGCGGCTCACCTGCAAACTCCGGGGAGTAGCGTATAATCATTTCCCATTTGTATTTTATTCTGCAACAGTTCTCAACCTTAATCGTTCATTTGTATTTTCTTCAAGTCTTTGACAACATGTGCTAATCGCGACCTGCACGGCACAAACAATGTCTGTGCTGCGTGCGACCTATCACTGCACATGTTATCGATTTTGTAAACAAGATTCTCTCTCTACTTTCATCGCGCGAAAGTCCGTGATGCATGCCGATAAACCTTCATCACAAAAGTAATTCCCCGCCAAGGGCGGAAAGGCACCGTTGAAAAATCCAACGCAAGGCCGCTTGTTTTCAGGCCATTGTGCGAGGAGTGTTTGAAGATTTGCGCGGGTATAACTTTTCTTGTATAGCCGTGCAAATCAAGTTCCGCAGCACCCTGAAAACAAGCGGAAGCCTGAAGTGACGAGCAAGCGCCCGACCGAGGGCACGCAATATGCGACGTGAGCAAAGGGCGCTTGTGAAGATTTTTCCCGTGTGCCGAGTTCTTTGGTACTTTCTGTCACACAGAAAGTACATATAGCAAAAACTACAGAAAGAATACAAGACTATTGAACAAGGTTGAAAACTGCAAGTAAGCAAGTATGTGTGGAGTTGTTTACACACAAAGCGAGCGAAAGCCATATCAACAAAGTTAAAACGGCTGTAAATTTAACACATTAATAGACTGTTCCCCCTATAGTTTGCAGGTGAGCCCAGTTTTCCGTTTTCAGCTTTCACCTTTCCGCTTTCACCTCTCACATACCCTTTCCGCCCTTTTGGGCCTTATATGACAAAAAAAGGACATCCGAAGATGTCCTTTTCTATAAAAGTGGCGATGACCTACTCTCCCACACAATCTTGCAGTACCATCGGCCCAAGCCTGATGAGGGGGCGTAACGGCACGAACTACAACAAAAAAAGAGAACCTCAGCGTTAACTGAAGTTCTCTCGAAAAAAGTGGCGATGACCTACTCTCCCACAAATCTTTGCAGTACCATCGGCGCTGTTGGGCTTAACTTCTCTGTTCGGGATGGGAAGAGGTGGATCCCCAACGCTATCAATCGCCTTAATAAGGGATAGATACCTTGTGATAT
>JAGCMB010000028.1 GCA_017646665.1 Bacteroidaceae bacterium | reverse complement strand
TTGTATAATGAGAATGCGTATGCAAGGTGCCTCGGCTGTTGAAATAGCCAATGTAACCGGGTTGAGTGTAGAGAATGTCTATACAATCCTTTCGCGCACCAGACAGCTGATAAGGAATTTCTATAATAAGATTAATGGATAGCGTTATGGATTATAAAGTTCTGATTGACAAATACTTCTTGGGTATGACGAGCTGTGAGGAAGAGACTGAGCTCCGTCGCTGTCTGATGCAGGATAATCTCCCTGCCGATATGTTGCAGGAGAGGGATTGCTTGCTTGCGATGTTGAATCCTGTTGAGTATGAGTGTAGCGAGGCGATGGACGCTGTTTCTGCTATGATTGACAATCTTGCCGCCAAGGAAACTGCAACCATGCAACAGCGTAAGGCATCGCGCAGAGTTGTTCTGCGCAGTTTGGGCTCTATTGTTGCTGTTGCTGCAGCCGCGCAGCTGTTCTTTCTCTTTTTCCCATATTCAAATGAAACAGTTCAAGATGACAAAGAATTACTTGCTACCGCGTGTGTCAATGAAAACGGGGCTTACGAATCCGTTATAGAGAATAATTATGTAAATAGTGTCGCTCAAAATCAAGTTGCTGTAGATGAAATTCAACCGGTAGCTGTTGAAAAGGAGGTGCATTTATATAGTAGGCTTGATGAAACAGCTGTTCACATAATAACGGAAAATAGAGTTGAGTCTGAAGCTGCCACGTGTGAGCGATTTATTGGGAACATTCTCTCTGAACCATCCGTAGTGCCAAGTAGTGTTGCAGCTATAGTGAATTCGGAAAAGAATGCAGCTCTCTATCTGCTGAATCTATATTCTATTATGGAGTATCTGCGTTACATGCATGGCAATGATGCGTCAAGCAATTTTGTCCACATTGCCAAGAGTGTAGAGAAGATGGCAACCGGACGACCTCATGCACCACATATTGAGAAACTTATTGATTCAAAAGCCGGTTCCGGCTCCTTTGACGCAATATGGCAGCTTGAAGAGAATTCAATTGAATTTGCTCCCGATGATGTTCCATGGAATCCGGCAACTCAATTGCGTGTGTACAGTATACAAAGTAAAAATCGTGAGACAATTGTCACCTTTTTATATTCCATCTGTTTTGATTCACAGTACGTAGGTTTAAGCAGTCGTGCTTATGCTGTGGATGATGGGAGTGGCGATGTCTATGATGTCATTGGTTATAGCAAAGGCTTTCCAATGGGCAAACGGCTTGTTGTCAATGGTTGTAAGGGAAGGAATATTCTTATATCGTTACGCTTTCCAAAATTCAAGCATAGGGTAAAGAGCATTACAATTCACGACCCAGAGCAGAAAAGTGGTGTTCTGCAATTCTGTGATTTCCCGGTTTCAACTGCAATTGTGTCAGGGGTAAATGTAAAAAAGTTCAAGAAATAATGATAATAAGTGTAGCCTGTTTGCAATTGGAATGCAAGCAGGCTACACTTATTATATACTTGCCTTGCTGATTATTAGTGTACGTTTCTTGGAGATTGCATAGAGTGTATATTCATCATAGTTGAAGATTTTTTTCATTTTATTTGTGTGCAAAATGAAAAATTTATAATTTTGTGCTAACAAAATTGTTAAACAAATATGTTGGTAAAGGAAAGGGATGATAATCAAGAGGTTAAAACCAAGGAGCAACAGATACTTGCAGCAGCAGAGCAAGAGTTTTTGACTAAGGGATATGATGGGGCACGTACGACTGCTATTGCAAAGGTTGCCGGTGTAACGCACGCAATGCTGCACTACTATTTTCGTACAAAGGAACAGCTTTTTGAGCGCATTGTGGATGAAAAGTTTGCTACGATGTCGCGTTCGATGTTTGCCATAATGGGTGACCCTAAACTCCCGATAGTGGAGCGAATAATAGGGGGAGTGGCAACCCATTTCGACTTTGTGGCAGAGAATCCGCTGTTACCGCGATTCATAATCAATGAGATTGTTGCACGCCCCGAGCGCTATGAGGTTTTTTATAAGCGTGCCGGAGTAGTCATTGAGACGATGTATCGTGATTTGCAGCTTGAAATAGACCTTGCAGCCGAGCGGGGTGAGATGGAGAAAGTTGATGTCAAGATGTTGTTTATCAGTATTATGTCGATGAATGTATTTACTTTTGTTGCTTATCCGTTTATGGAACCACTAATGGGTGAACTTATGTCTGACAGAGCCCGTTTCCTATCACAGCGCAAGGCTGAGAACATAGAAACTATATTGCGAAGAATCAAAAAACAATAGATAGATGAATCGATTACAAATTGCGTTTATTGCTTTGATAGTTGCTCTCTCAGCAAGTGCACAGTCGCTGGATGAATGCCGTCGTCTTGCTCGTGAGCACTATCCTGAAATCAGACAGTACGATTTGATATCGCAGACTGAACAGTATAATATCTCCAATGCGGCACGTGCCTGGATTCCGCAAGTAGTGTTGTCGGGCCAGGCAACCTATCAGTCGGCAACTCCCACTTATCCAGATGCGTTTAATGCTATATTGGACGCAAACGGTATTGAGATGGACGGTATCCGTCGTGATCAGTACAAAATTATGATTGATGTATCCCAGAATATTTGGGATGGTGGGCTCTCAAAGGCGAACATGGTCATTGCCGAAGCGGAGGCAGCAGAACAGCGCAGTCGTGTAGATGTGTCACTCTATGACTTGCAATCAAGAGTGGATAACCTCTATTTCGGTATTTTGTTGCTTGATGAACGTATGGCGCAGACTGAGGGTTTAATTACGGTCTTGGAGAGCAATTTGAAGCGGATGCAGTCCTGTTATGAGAATGGCGTAGCCCGTCAGGCAGATGTTGATGCTGTGGAAGCGGAACTGCTTTCTGCCCGGCAGACGATGGGGCAGGTGGAGTCGTCACGTGCAAGTTTCCGACGCATGTTGGAGCTCTTTATTGGACAGAAACTTATAACTGAAAAGTTGGAGCGACCGGCTATGTGTGAGGTGCTGTCGAGTACATCGGCACGTCCGGAGTTGGAATTGTTTGATGCACAGGAGAACAGGCTTGCAGCACAGCGCAAGGCGATAAACAGTTCGGTTATGCCGCGATTTTCGGCATTTGCGCAAGGGTATTATGGTTATCCCGGCATGGATATGTTCAAGAGTATGGTTTCGACCGATTGGTCGCTTAATGCTATTATAGGTGTGCGTATGTCGTGGAACATAGGTGCATTCTATACCATGAAGAATAATCTTGAAAAACTCAAAACCGCAGAGCAGCAGATTGCCGTTCAGCGTGATGTTTTTCTCTTCAACACCCGGATGCAGACAACTCAGGACGATGGCGAAATAGCGCGTCTACGAAAGGCTGTCGAGGATGATGAGCGCATTGTCGAGCTGCGTCGCAGGGTGCGTATGGCTGCTGAATCGCAACTTGAGAACGGGGTGATAGATGCCACGGACCTGTTGTGCAAGATTACTGATGAAACGAATGCTGCACTCGCCCGCAGTACTCACGAAATTGAACTTTTACAAGCAATTTACAGATTAAAGACAACATTAAATCAATAAGGTATGAAACGAATTGTATATATCGCAGCAATGCTGGTTGCTGTGTCGTGTGGCAAAGAATCAGAATTTGATGCACAAGGCACATTTGAGGCTACCGAGGTTGTAATATCGTCAGAGGCTAACGGAAAAATTCTCGACTTTGATGTTGTTGAAGGGTCGATTGTGGAAACTGATAAACCGGTTGGTGCAATTGACAGTGTGCAGCTGCACCTGCAACGTAAGCAACTTTTGGCGCAGCATTCTGCCTTGCTTGGCTCGCGCCCCGATGTAAAGAAACAGGTGGCATCGTTACGTGAGCAGATTGCAAAACATAAGAGTGAACTTCGCCGTGTGGAGAATATGCTCAAAGATGGTGCAGCAACACAAAAACAGTACGATGATATAGAGGCGCAGGTAAAAATCCTGGAGACTCAACTGGATGCAACACTATCGACACTTGATAAAAATACCACAACTATCAACAATAATTTGCTGGCTTTAGAGGCGCAGATTGCCGCTCTCGACGACCGGATTTCAAAATGCCGTATTGTCTCGCCTGTCAGTGGTACTGTACTTGTGAAATATGCTCAGGCCGGTGAGCTGGCAACTGTCGGTAAACCTCTTATGAAGGTTGCGGACCTTGACAAAATATACCTACGTGCATACTTTACCTCTGAACAGCTTGCAAAGGTTAATCTGGGTGACGAGGTGACTGTTGTTGCCGATTTCGGTGGCGATGAGCGTTACAATTATGCGGGTCGCATAGAATGGATATCATCGGAGAGTGAGTTTACTCCAAAGAGTATTCAAACAAAGGATTCCCGTGCCAACTTGGTATATGCAGTAAAGATTGCCGTTGAAAATGATGGACGGTTGAAAATTGGCCTTGCGGGAGAAGTTATTTTGTAGTATGGCAGTCATTGAAGTACAAAATCTTTCGAAGAGTTACGGAAATGTAAAGGCGCTCGACGGTGTTTCGTTCTCTGTTGAGCGGGGTGAACTGTTTGGTCTTATCGGTCCGGATGGTGCAGGCAAGACCACGCTCTTCAGACTGCTTACAACGCTGATTAATCCCGATTCCGGCAGTGCCACGGTTGATGGATACGATATAAGGGATGAATATCTTGCTATCCGTTCCCGTGTAGGTTATATGCCCGGCCGTTTCTCTCTGTATCCCGATTTGTCGGTCGAGGAGAATCTGCAATTCTTTGCGGCCATGTTTGGTGTTACAATGGAGGAGTCGTATGAACTGATTGCACCTATCTATAAGCAGATAGAACCGTTCCGCAAGCGCCGTGCAGGCAAACTTTCGGGCGGAATGAAACAGAAACTTGCGCTGTCGTGTGCATTGATTCATAACCCTGGTGTCCTGTTTCTGGATGAACCTACTACGGGTGTCGATGCGGTGTCGCGTAGCGAGTTCTGGGATATGCTTGCGGGATTGAAAGAGCATGGGATAACCATTCTTGTTTCAACACCATATATGGACGAGGCGAGCCGTTGCGACCGTATTGCCCTTTGCTGTGAGGGACGTATATTGGAAATTGACACCCCCGAAGGGATTGTGCAGGGATTTGACAGACCTCTCTACGGCATCAGTGCCAAAAATATGTTTGCCTTGCTGGAGCGGGCACGTGAAGTGAATGGCGTTGTTGATTGCTATCCATTTGGCGAGAAGCACCACTTGGTTGTGGGTGATGGTTTTGATGAAAAGAAATTCAGGAATGCGCTTGCCGATATTGAAGGTATAGAGATTTCTACGGTAAAACCAACAATTGAAGATATGTTTATTAAACTGATGAAACGATGAACGATATAGTAATTTCGGTGCGTGACCTTACCAAACGTTTCGGTGATTTCACTGCTGTTGACCACATTTCGTTCGATGTGCGCCGCGGCGAGATTTTCGGCTTTCTTGGAGCAAACGGTGCCGGCAAGACGACTGCTATGCGTATGCTCTGTGGTTTGAGTTACCCTACATCGGGTAGCGGCACGGTGGCAGGCTTTGATGTGCGTACCGAAGGGGAACTGATTAAACGTCATATCGGTTATATGAGTCAGCGTTTCTCGCTCTACAACGACCTTACCGTGTGGGAGAATATGCGTCTATTTGCAGGAATATACGGGCTCACGGCAAAGCAGACCAATGAGCGCGCAACGGAGTTGCTTGAGCGCTTGAATTTTTCTTCGGAGCGTAATACTCTTGTTGGCTCACTGCCGCTTGGCTGGAAACAGAAACTGTCGTTTGTCATTGCGACAATTCACCGTCCCGATGTGGTGTTTCTGGACGAACCTACGGGTGGTGTTGACCCCGTAACACGTCGCCAGTTTTGGGAAATGATATATGAGGCTGCCGAGAATGGCACTACCATATTTGTTACCACTCATTATATGGACGAGGCCGAGTACTGCACACGCGCATCGATAATGGTCGATGGCAAGGTGTGTGCACTTGATACTCCTGCACGACTGAAACAACAATTTGCCGCAGAGTCTATGGACGAGGTGTTCCGCACATTGGCTCGTGGTGCACAGAGAGGAGAGTAGACTATGGAACGGAATTTTGCTTCATTCGTAAAAAAGGAGTCATTGCATATACTCCGTGATACACGTACAATGCTTGTCGTGATGCTTATTCCCATTATACTCATGATACTCTTTGGATTTGCGATATCTACAGAGGTCAATAATGTAAATGTAGCGGTTGTGGCTCCGGAACGCACCGACGGTGTGCATGATGCCGTTGAGCGTCTCGCGCAAAACGGATATTTTACCTTTAAGGGTTATATATCACAAAATGAGATAGACCAATGCCTGCGCTCGGGCAAGGCTAATGCTGTGGTTGTCTTTGCTCAGGGCTATGACCGTCGTGCAGCCCAAGCCGCAGCAGGCATAGAGACAAAACCCATTATTCAACTTATTTTCGATGCCTCCAATGTAAATACTGCCGGTTCGGCATCGGCATACATGCAGAGTGTATTGCTTGGCACGGCATCGCAGCAGGCCATGTTCGAAACCCGTATGTTATTCAATCCACAGATGAAGTCTGCATACAACTTTGTGCCGGGCATCATGGGACTGATCTTTATTCTGGTGTGTGCTATGATGACCTCTGTATCTATTGTACGCGAGAAGGAGGTGGGTACAATGGAGGTGTTGCTTGTTTCACCGGTGCGCCCAGTAAAGATTATTTTTGCGAAGATGATACCTTACTTTGCCATTTCGTGTATTGTCCTTGTAACAATCCTGCTTTTGGCACGATATCTTCTCGGTGTGCCAATGACTGGAGGTGTATGTGGAATCTTCTCTCTCTCGCTGCTTTACCTGCTGCTCTCTCTCTCGCTCGGGCTTCTGGTTTCTACCATCGCCACTACACAGGTCGCGGCATTGCTAATCTCGGCAATGGTGATGATGATGCCCATATTGATGCTTTCGGGCATGCTGTTTCCTATTGAAAACCTGCCCATCTTCTTCCAGGTGGTGTCTAACATTGTACCTGCACGTTGGTATATCGACGCAGTGCGTAAGATGATGATTCAAGGTCTGCCTATTATGGCGGTGTGGAAGAATTGCGTGATTCTGCTCGGTATGACAGCTGTAATCCTTGCTGTGTCATTAAAGAAATTCAAAGATAAATTGGAGTGACTATGAGAGCATTTATTCTACTCATTCAAAAGGAATTTTTACAGATTAAGCGTAATTCGTTCCTGCCAAGGTTGATTATTGCTTTCCCAATTCTTGTTATGCTGCTTATGCCGCTTATAATGACGATGGATGTGCGCAATGTCAATGTAGCCATTGTAGACCTCGACCGTTCTACGGTATCGCGCCGCATCGCTTCGCATATCAATGCCTCGGAGTACCTTTCACTTACACGGATTACTGCAGAATATCAAATTGCGATGGATGCGATGGAGCAGGGTGGTGTCGATGTCATAGTGCAGATACCTGCAGGTTTTGAGCGTGATATGGCTGTCGCAAAGCCTGAGCGTATCAGTATAACCGCAAATGCTGTAAATGCCACAAAAGGAGGTATGGGCATGCAGTATATTGTGCAAACAATAGCCCGGACCTTGGTTGAATTGCGCGGCGAAAAAAGTCCCGAAAAATTATCGGAACTTGTAACCATTGAGAACCGTTACAATCCGACGCTGAACTATCGCCACTATATGATTCCGGCACTGATGATAATTCTTTTTATCCTGATTTGCGGTTTTCTGCCGGCATTGAGTATTGTCGGCGAGAAAGAGAGTGGCTCTATTGAGCAGATAAATGTCACTCCAGTTTCCAGGTTTACATTTACGTTGTCTAAACTTGTGCCGTATTGGATTATTGGTCTCTTTGTCTTGAGCATAGCAATACTTGTGGCAAGGTGGGTCTATGGCCTTGTGCCAGTGGGCTCAGTGGGGGCGATATACCTTGGAGCATTGTTGTTTATTCTCACTATTTCGGGGTTCAGCCTGACAATCTCGAATTTCTCCGATACAATGCAGCAGACGATGTTTGTGATGTTTTTCTTTATAATGATTTTTATGCTGATGAGCGGACTGCTGACTCCTGTGGATTCAATGCCTCTGTGGGCGCAACGCTTTACGCTGATATTGCCACCGCGTTATTTTGTAGAGATTCTGCGGTCGGTATATCTC
>JAGCMB010000027.1 GCA_017646665.1 Bacteroidaceae bacterium | reverse complement strand
TACACCAGTACCGTCGTGTGTGTCATAGTCATCACCGAACACACCAAGCTCAGCACGCTTGCCGACAGCTGTCTGTGTGATGTAAGGCATCAATTTGTTGGGGATACCGTTGGGGTTCTCGCCGATGGTACCGCTCTTGTGAGCACCAATTGGGTTGAAGTAACGCAAAAGAACGATGTTCCACTCGTTGTCGGCCTTCTGGATATCCATCAAAACCTCCTCAAGCATAGACTTTGTCTGTCCGTAAGGATTTGTGCAGTGACCTTTAGGGCATTCCTCTGTGATGGGGATGATAGCAGGGTCACCATAAACAGTAGCACTTGAAGAGAAAATCATATTCTTGCAACCGTTCTTGCGCATAACGTCAACAAGCACGAATGTACCGTTCATGTTGTTCTCATAGTACTCCAATGGCTTTGCGCAGCTCTCGCCCACAGCCTTCAAACCTGCGAAGTGAATACAAGCATCGAATTTGTGCTCATCGAACACCTTCTGCAAACCTTCACGGTCACGGATGTCTACCTTGTAAAAAGGAACGTCCTTGCCAATGATTTTGGCAACGCGCTTCAGTGAAATAGGAGAAGAGTTGTCAAGATTGTCAACTACTACAGCCTCGTGGCCTGCCTCGGTAAGCTCAATCAAGGTGTGGCTTCCAATGAAACCTGCACCACCGGTCAATAGGATTTTCATTTTCGTTATATTTATTAAAAGTTTATGTACACAATTGATGCAAATTTAATACATTTTATCCAATAGCAAAATAATTAGGTTAAAATATTGGAGTCGAGTGTATGAAAGGCAAAAAATAGTGCTGGATTTTGTCATTTCTGATTCGAGTGTGAATAAGGTGCATCATCTGTGGCTGTGCCACGTGAAAGGTTTGGTGACCTATCCATCTGCAACTTGATTTCACAACCCTTTATAAGAGCGTCGTGTGTAATGTAGTTGTGTGAGTACTCTTTGCCGTTTAGCCTCATTCTTGATATATATACATTTTCAACGCTGTTGTCTTTTGCATCAATCATAATCTCCTTGCCGTTTTCAAGCTTCACTGTCACTCGCTCAAAAAGTGGCGAGCCAAGCACATATTCATTGCTTGCCGGACACACTGGATAAAATCCCAATGCCGAGAATACGTACCACGCCGATGTCTGTCCGTTGTCTTCGTCGCCACAGTAGCCGTCGGGTGTCGGGGTGTACATCCTTTCCATTACCTCGCGTACTCTGTTTTGTGCTTTCCACGGTTCCCCAGCGTAGTTGTATAGGTATATTATGTGTTGTGCCGGTTGGTTGCCGTGGGCGTAGTTACCCATATTCATTACAGTCATTTCGCGTATCTCGTGTATGGGAAAACCGTAGTAGCTGTCGTCGTAGTGCGGAGGGGTTGTGAATACCGAATCGAGCATCTGCACGAACTTCCTTTTTCCACCCATAAGCCCTATCAATCCCTCTATATCGTGGAATACCGACCAGGTGTAGTGCCAGCTATTGCCCTCGGTGAAGTTACCACCCCATTTCAGTGGAGAAAAGTCTTTTTCGAAATCTCCATCGCTTTTTCGGCCACACATCAAATTGTACTCTTTGTTGAACAGGTTGCGGTAGTTCATCGCGCGTTTTTCAAGCTCTAGAATCTCGCTTTGTGGGCGGTTGAGGGCTTTGGCAACTTGCAAGATGCACCAATCGTTGTAGGCATACTCAAAAGTGCGTGCTGCATTTTCGTGTATTCCGACGTCGCACGGTATGTAGCCTAACGAATTATAGTATTGATGTCCCAGACGGCCTGTTGATGGCACTGTCGGATGTACATTGGATGTGCCGTGCTGTAATCCCTCGTAGAGCAAGTCGGCGTCTTCAAATTCTATCCCTTTTACGAATGCATCTGCCAGCACCGATGCCGAATTGTTTCCCACCATGCACCAACGATGTCCGGGGCTGGCCCATTCGGGGAAAAAGCCGCTTTCGCGGTAGGCGTTCAATAGTGCAGCCTGTATCTCTTTGTTTATAGATGGATAGATAAGGTTCAGCAGTGGGAATAGCGAACGGAATGTATCCCAAAAACCGGTGTCGGTGTACATATATCCAGGTAAAACCTTGCCGTTGTATGGGCTGTAATGGATAATATCCCCGTTGTCTGCAATCTCGTATAACTTGCGTGGAAAAAGCAAAGAGCGATAAAGGCAGGAGTAAAACATCCGTTTATGGTCAATATTCTGGTCCTTGACATCAATGCGGCCAAGAACATTGTTCCATCTTTCCCGTCCGGCAGCAACAAGCGTGTCAAATGCATTGTCTCCCATTTCGCGTAGATTGACCTCAGCCTGTTCTGCGTTTATGAATGACGAGGCAACGCGCGCGTGCACAATTTCGCCCCGTTTTGTCTTGAAGCCTATTATTGCACCTGTGTGATGTGCTGTCTGTTGCATTGATTCTTTAGTCAGTTGTGTGGGGTTGGTTGAACCATCATTCAAGAACGTGGCAACATATTCAAAAGGCTTGTCAAAGACTACAACGAAATAGTTTCGGAAATTCTCCGGCACACCACCGCTGTTCCGTGTGGAGTAACCTATGATTTTATTCTCCTCAGGGATTATTTCAATGTGAGAACCATTGTTGTGTGCATCGATAGCCACAAACGACTCGCCCTGAGGGAAGGTAAAACGGAACATTGCCGCCCTGTCTGTTGGAGTAAGCTCGGTTGTAATATCGTAGTCGGCAAGGTAAACCTTATAATAATGTGGCATTGAAACCTCACCCTTGTGCGAGAACCAGCTTGCCCTCTTTACCTCATCTGTTTCGGGCTTTCCGGTCATTGGCATCAACGAGAATTCGCCATAATCGTTAATCCACGGACTGGGCTGATGTGTCTGCTCAAAACCATAGATTTTATTCGCCGTATAGGTGTATTGCCAACCGTCGCCCATCTTGTTGGTGCGCGGAGTCCAAAAATTCATACCCCAAGGCATGGCTGTTGCAGGGTATGTGTTTCCTGCCGACATTTCAAACGACGACTGCGTGCCAATCAACGGGTTCACGTAGCTTACATAATCCATCTCCTGTGCTTTGGCATAAGTGGCGCAAAACAAGCAGACGATAGTCACAATATCCAAAATGTATCTTTTCATAAAATATATCAATCAAATCAAAATGGAACGGAATCTTATAATCGCACAGATAAAAGGCTGAGTATGCTTTACAGTGAGTGATTATGTTGAATCCTGTTGACTTTTCAGTGGTAAATATAACAAAATGTTTCTAAATATGGCGTCGGACATCAAAATAATTGCCGAAAAACAAGGCTGTTAAGCAAAAAAGCATTACCTTTGCGGCGCTAATACGAGATGTTAGCTAACTCAAATCATTAATCCATTAAAAAAACAATTAAAAAATGGCAACAAAAATCAGACTTCAGAGAAGAGGCCGTAAGCACTACGCATTCTACTCTATCGTGATTGCAGATTCGAGATCTCCACGTGATGGAAAGTTTACCGAGAAGATCGGTACTTACAACCCTAACACAAACCCTGCGACTGTTGAGTTGAACTTCGAGCGCGCTTTGTGGTGGGTAAACAACGGTGCTACTCCAACCGACACTGTACGCAACATCCTTTCACGCGAGGGCGTGTATATGATGAAGCACCTTCAGGGTGGTGTTAAGAAGGGCGCATTTGACGAGGCTGCTGCTCAGGCAAAATTCGATGCTTGGAAGACAGCTAAGGTAAACGCACTCAACGGTGTAAAGAGCGCTGATGAGCAGGCTAAACGTGACGACAAGAAGGCACGTTTGGAGGCAGAGA
Organism: Bacteroidaceae bacterium; assembly: GCA_017646665.1. Lineage (GTDB taxonomy): Bacteria > Bacteroidota > Bacteroidia > Bacteroidales > Bacteroidaceae > HGM04593. Next base: position 56,762 of record JAGCMB010000027.1, on the reverse strand, counting down.
AAGAGGTTAACGCAGCTATTGCAAAGAAGGTTGCTGAGAAGAAGGCAGCTGAGGCTCTTGCAAAGGCTGAGGCAGAGGCTGCTGCTAACGCAGAAGAGGCTACTGAGGCTCCTGCAGAGGAGGCTGCTGAGGCATAAGAAACAATCTGATTTATTCAGAATAGAGTTTCTTTTTTGCGAGAACTTTTTTGCAGTAATGCTCACTATAAATCCCGTCGCCGAAAGGTTGGCGGGATTTTTATTTCTCTTTTTACATCCATATTTTGGCTAATAGTTACATTTATCCTATTTTTGTGATATGAATATAGGAACAATGAAAAGAATACCCTACTTGATACTTGTGCTAATGTTTTTTACGGCATTGTTCACAAGTTGTGGCGAAGACAGAACTCACGAGTATTATGAACTTACCGAAGAGAACCAGTGGACTTTTTCAAAAATGAAAGAGGTTTATCTGTGGCGCGACAATATAAAAACTCCTTCGCGTAGCACATTCTTTTCAAAACCGTCGAAGTTCTTCTCCTCGATATTGTATAATGGTGACAAAGTATCATATTTCACCGATACCGTTTCAGCAGGCGACTATGGTATGACTTTTGCTGTTATGCGCGACCCGCTTGGTGAGCGTCCAAGCAAGGTCTATGCTCTAGTGCTGATGGTTGAGCCTGATTCGCCAGCCGATATTGCCGGCGTTAAACGTGGCACTTGGATATCTTCAGTAGGCGGGACAGCCTTCACAACAACCAAATTTTCAATGTTACAATCGGGAGGCAACACAGAACTTGTAACCGAACTCATTGAATATGATGATGACGAATACAGATACTATTGGACACCTGGAGATACATTGCAAATAGCTCAATCGGTCGATTATACCGAGCAATCAATTTATCTTGACAGCATCTACACTATATCATCAAAGAACATCGGATATATTGTCATCAATAATTTTAACGGAGAAGATTTTGTTGGTGATACTCAGGACAGATTGCTTAGCTTTGCAGCAAATGATGTGAGCGATGTTGTTGTTGACCTTCGTTATTGCACCGGTGGTTCGGTAGCCAACGCTCTCTCATTGGCAAGTTCCTTTGTCGCTCCTGAGCTATATGGTACTACTTTCTGCAATCTTGTTGATGCAGCAGGTGAAACAGATACTACATATTGTTATACCCGACAGTCTACATCACTTTTCGAAAAGCAACTGTACATAATCACCGGAGAACAGACATCGGGCGCGGCCGAACTCTTTATCTCGGCTCTTGAGAATTCGTGTCAGGGCAACGACCTTATAACACTTGGTGCAAGAACGGCCAATGTAAATACAATGACTACCTGTTTCAAATCTCCGTTCGGATTTGAGATAAATCCGGCCACAAATTATGTTGCATTGGCTAGCGGTGAGCTCCTGACAGGTATAACCCCCACCGCTTCGGTAAATGAACTGCAGCAGATTACAGATATACAGCAGTTAGGTAGCAGTCAGGAATTCCTCTTGTATAACATATTCTTGCTTGCAGACAACGGTGCTATCTCCACCGATGCCATAAGTGCGCAAAAAACGGTATTCCGCCGAAACAACAAGCCAATCATAAAGTAAACAAGAGATTTATACAAATACAATCGCCCTCTCAGTCTTTTCTGAGAAGGCGATTGTTTTATAACCATTTTTCTATTTTGTAAACAAATAATATTAAACCTACAAATGCATTATAGTGTTATTTCCTTGAATAACTCTAAAATAGCAATGCAATGAAAAGGTTTCTATTGTTGACAGTGGCTGTTGCCACACTTATGTTTTCGGCTTGTAATTCAAAAGGCAAGCCAGCGCAAGATGGGATGGTTTTTGAGGAAGACAGCATTTATTTTGTAAACGATTCCACATTAGCCGATGTTCAGACCTTCGTCTTTGAAGGTACTTCTCCAATGGATAGCAACGCCATAGCCGATGTTATATTGGCTGTACGGACCATCAACCTGAATAGTGACGGAACATATACCATCACTACCGATTATGTAGATGAAGGTATAGCAACACAGACCGATAATGGTGATGCAATGATACTTGTCGGGGTCAACGACAGCACCGCTACAATCCTTGAACTTGTTTCTGGCAACAATGCTCCAACAATATCTTTTATGATGATGGAGGATAGTTCTCTTGTCAAGGTAGACCAAAATGGAATGCCTGTCAATAAAAATCCCAATCATAAACTCAATCTAAAGAAGTGATAACCTTGTAAATGAACAGTTATGAAAAAGTTTTCAATCCTGACACTTGTCGTTGTCTGTGCATCTCTTCTATCATCGTGTCAAAAAGATCCTGATACAAATAAATTGGATAACAGCTATCTTGTGTATACCAACTATGATAGTGGAACAGATTTCAAGTCATTTAACAGCTTCTATGTCATCGACAGCATACTAATAATGGGTGATGGCGAAAAAACAGTCTATTGGAACAATGCCAATTCCGAGAAGATTGTCGATGCTTTCGCTTCTGAACTGATGGTGGCCGGTTATGAGCCAGTTGCGAGTGAATTTGAAGCCGATTTGGTATTGCAATTGAGCTACATCAACACAACCTACTATTTTACCTCTTATGGCCCCGGTCCATGGTGGAATAATTATCCCGGGTACTGGAATTGGGGCGGATGGGGATGGTATTACCCTTACTCGTTCTCCTATAGTTATAGTACCGGCTCAATTATCGGCGAATTGGTTGATACCAACACTCCTACTCCTCTCAATGATAAACTCACCGTTGTGTGGAACACTTACATCTGTGGGTTGTTGAATGGCAATAATCTGAGTCTTTCACGTACGATGGAGGCTATAGAACAGGCTTTTGAACAATCTCCATACATACACAAATAGTTCTTGAAAAAAGAAACTTATAAAATAATATTTATATGAAAAGTCTAAGAAAACTATATTGCATAGCGTTGCTTTTTGCTATTGCAATCATACCTTTAAAGGGTAAGGCTCAGATATCTCTTGACAGTTATTTCAATGTCGATTGGCAGTTCAATGTCCCGCTTGGCAACAAGTTCTCCGATGGTGCAAGTGGCTGGGGAATGAATTTCGAGGGTGGATATTATGTGACTACCAATATTGCAGTCGGTGGCTTTGTTAGTTTCCACACTAATAATGAATACTACTCGCGTCGCACAATAAATCTATCTCCGACATTGTCTATGAACAGCGACCAACAACACCAAATGTTTACACTGCCATTTGGTGCATTGATGAGGTATCGTTTTATAGAGGCCGATTTTCAGCCATACGCTGCTCTTAAATTGGGAGCCTGCTATTCAGAATTCAATAACTATTATTACATTTTTATGAGTGGACAGGACAAGTGGGGCTTTTATGTATCACCCGAGTTTGGATTCAACTGGTATCCTTGGCCAAACGGTCTTGGCTTGCATATGGCGCTCTACTACAGCTACTCTACCAATCAGTGTAACATAATGAGCTATTCCCAAGACGGGTTGAACAATTTTGGTGTGAGGTTGGGTATAGCATTCTAACAAAAAAAGCAACGCAAATGCGTTGCTTTTTTTGTTAGTTCATTACTCAGCAGGTGTCATACTAACCTCTATGTAATTACCTTGGTCAAGGATATACTTTGCCAATAGGCGTATATCTTCGGCGGTGATACTGTTTACAAGGTCGGTGTAACCATCAAGTCTGTTCTTGCCTTCAAAGAAGTACTTGTAAAGCCAAACTTTCCACTGGCCATTTCGTTTCTGGCTCTCCTCGAAAGACTTTAGCATATAGCTGCGTACTTTTTCAACGTGCTCGCTTACAGGTCCTTCTGCAGCCAACTTCTCAAACTGTTTGATTATGATGTTCAATAGCTCCTCGCGGCGATCGGGTGACATCTTGAAATTGATGTTCAGCGAGTAGCTGTTTTCGGGCTCCTCTGTTATTGCGCCCTGAACACCTACACCATATGTACCACCCTCTTTCTCACGAACCTCCTCAGTGTAGACAATGTTGAGTATCTGGTTCAGGAAGCTCATAGTGATGATGTTCTTGTGTGATGGATCAATCTTTCCGGTATATGTCACAACCTGTGTTCCGGTTGGAGTTTCCATTTTATTCTTGAAGTTGTTCTTGTAGACACCTTCGCGCACCTTGACAGGTGAAGCTACAACCTCTTCAACTCGGCCGTTGCAAGGCAACGCTCCAATATATCGTTCAACAAGTGGTTTCAATGTGTTGAGGTCTACATTACCGACAATGACAAATGTGTATCCGGTTGCGTCGCTTGTCCTCTCGCGATAAATTTCAAGGACTCTGTCGTAATCGACCTTGTCAACATCCGATGCAAGCAGAGGCAACACACGTGGGTGGTTGTCGTATAGTGCCTTCACAAGAGTGTCGCTCAGTGCGGTGTTGGGGTTTAGATTTCTGTCCTTTAAGTTATTGCGTATACGTGATGTGAGCGATTCAAAAGCCTTTGTATCCTTGCGTGGCTGTGTGAACTTCAGGTACAATAGTTGGAACATTGTTTCAAGGTCTTTTGTTGAACAGTCGGCATTGATGACATCCTCGACTGAACTGCTGCCAATGTTCACTGATGCTGTGCTGCCCGACATTTTCTTGTTGAGCTGCATTGCATCAAACACACCATATCCACCAGCCGGAACAAGTGACGACAACATTGCAATGTTCAGGCGGTCACTGTCAGGGTAACGGTTTGTACCACCAATCTTGTAACCCGACAATGAAACTTTGTCGGCCTGAAAATCGGTAGGCTTTACAACAACCTTGATACCATTTTCAAGTGTCCACACGGTTGTACCCCACTTGTCATCGCTGCTGTTTGCAACTTTGCATCCGGTAGGGATTTCAGCAAGCAACGGTGCATCAACGGTATTGTCTTCGTATGCAGATATTCTTGCGTTCTGGATAACCTGTTGCAACATCTCAATGTCCTTTATTCCTGGATATACAGCACCCTCTTTCTCAGGAGCGAATGAAACCACAACCTTGTTGTCATCGCGGAATAGTGACGGGATAACAGCATTTACCTCTTCGAGAGTAATGGCGTTGATAATTCCGTTTGACATTTCATACTCTTCTGTCGGGTCCATCAAGCTGCTGTTGTCGAGGAAGTGTCTTATACAGTTATTGACGTAGTATTTACTTGTACGCTTGTCACGTTCAGCATACCAACTGTCGTTGCTGGCGAGCATCTGCTCTTTGGCACGTTTCAGCTCGGCCTCGGTAAAACCATAACGACGCGCTCTCTCCACCTCGGTAAGTACGAATGGTATAGCCTCCATCACCTGCTCGCTCTTGCAGTTAAGCATAATTGTGAATGCTTTCTTTGTTTGGGCAACGCCAAAATTTCCATAACCGACACCGGCACCCATATAAGGTGGGTTCTCGCGGCTTGAAATCTCTCTAAAACGCATATTGAGCAAGTTCGTTGCTATTGATTTTAAATAGTTGTCATACTCATACTCTTTAGTGTTGCGCATTTCACGTGGCGCAGCGTCGTGCTTGTACATAATCTGTAGCACATAGTTCTGCTGTTCCTTGTCCATCTGCTGCGAGAAGATAACCTCCTTATTGTCCTCAACGGGATAATATTCGCGTTTAGCAGGCTTTTTGGCCTTTTTGATTGGCTTGAAAATCTTTTTGATTTTCTTTTCCATATCATCTACATCAATGTCACCGACAATGATGATACCCTGCAAATCAGGGCGATACCACTTTTCGTAATAGTCACGCAACGCCTGATAAGGGAAATTGTCAACTACCTCCATAATACCGATAGGCAGACGGCTACCATATCTGTTTCCGGGGAAGATGTCTGCAAGCATACGCTCCTGCATACGCATCATGGCACTATTGCGTCCACGCCACTCTTCGTGGATTACACCACGCTCATTGTCAATCTCCTGTGGGTCAAGTGTCAAGCCGTCAGCCCAATCGCGCAAAATCCAAAGACAAGAGTCAATGGCGCCCTCAATGTTTACAGGAACATTGTCAATATTGTACACTGTCTCGTCGATTGAGGTATATGCGTTGAGGTCGGCACCGAATTTTACTCCAATGCTTTCCAGATAGTTTATCATTGACTTGCCTGGAAAATGTTCTGTTCCATTGAAGCACATATGCTCAAGAAAGTGTGCAAGTCCGCGCTGATGCTCCTCTTCCTGAATTGAACCGACCTTTTGTGCAATGTAGAAATTGACAAGGTTCTCGGGGTACTTGTTCTGTCTAATGTAATAGGTAATGCCATTTTTTAGCTTACCAACCCTGATTGTCGGGTCCAAAGGTAGCTGTTCACCATCTTTTGAAGCCGATACAGGCAGGCTGACAGTGATGGCTACAATGGCCAACAAAAGAAATTTAATGTACTTTTTCATTTGAAAAATGCTTATAATGTTAGAAAATATTTTACATAAAGCGTATTGGCCTTTCAATAATAAAATATTGTTTGGCGTTTTGTCGCAATGACTTGCAAAGTTAACAAAATAAGCAATATACCGATGCATAGTTGTGTATTTTTTAGAACATCGCGCATCGTTGTCAATCCCCGAAAGAATATTCACCATACCCGCTGTTATTCCGATAAAGGACAAGGAGTCCTTTTCTTCAATCTCAGATTCTCCTGAAAATACTCACTATGTTCTATTATAAAAAGCCTCTTGTCACCGCGCGCTGCACGGAATTGTATCTCAGTTATCAGTTCCATTTCATCCTTGCTGTCGGCCAAGGTAGCATCAAACTCAAAACACTTGCCGAACATCCCAATCTCCCTGTACAACTCGGCCAGAATACTTGCCGGCATATGGTTCTTTCCCTTTTTCTCAATCTCAACAATACATTCTACGTAAAAAAGAAAATCGGCAAACGGAGCCTCTTTTTCTACATTTCCATTACGATGATATATATCATTGTAGGCTTGGACAATCTCCAGAAGCAATGAAAAATAACGCTCATCGTTCAAAGCCCCTTTGCCTTTTAGCTGATTATATGCTTTCTCCAAATCCTTGAAACCATAATGTTGGGCGTTGTTGCTCTTGTTCATATCCACACCCTCAGCAATATAATCAGAGAGCCAGATGAAATCTCCCGATTTGCGTGACCTTTGAACAATTGATGGCGCTTTGTGCGAGCAGCCAAGCCTTCCGTCCGACCACTCAAAGCATTGCATCTTGCACTGTAACTTACCGTCACCCCCGAATGACTGATTATGACTTTTTTCGCTCTTCTCGTCAATGCTGCCAAAATAGAACTCTTTTACACTCATAAAGTTTTGCTGTTTATTTGTTCCTATATATATATGTATGTAGATAAATGTGTTTTATCACAAGAATATGCTGTATGTTTCTCTTTTTTAACAAAAAATTTTCCCCTTTTGCTTTATATAACAATCCAACACTCCAAAATGTTTTGACAATAATAGATTTTTTTTATTTTTTTTATCATTATCTTCGCAGAAACAAAAAAATAGCAGAATGATACGTTTTGATTCCGACTACATTGAGGGTGCACATCCCGAAATATTAAAGGCACTTGCCGATACAAATTTTGAGCAGCACGTTGGATATGGCTGCGATGATTATTGTGAGCGAGCTCGTGATATCATAAGAGAACATTGTGGTGACAGCACGCTTGGAGTTCAGTTCCTTGTCGGTGGAACACAGGCAAATGTAACTGTGATTGACGCTCTTCTGTACAGTTATCAAGGTGTCATATCGGCTGATAGCGGACACATCAATGTGCACGAGACAGGTGCTCCTGAGGCAACAGGGCATAAGGTAATAGCCCTGCCTACTACGGACGGCCGCTTATCTCTTGAACAGATTGCCGAGTGTTATCATAACCATTGGAACGACCACTCTCACGAACATACCGTGCAGCCAGGTATGGTATATCTCTCTTGTCCGGCCGAGAACGGCCTGATATACACCAAGGCTGAACTTACTGCAATATCTGAATTTTGTCACAAACACGGTCTTTACCTATTTGTCGATGGTGCCCGTCTGGGATATGGACTTTGTGCCGAGGGGTGTGATGTGACACTTTCTGACTTGGCACGTCTGTGTGATGTATTTTATATCGGTGGTACAAAGGTCGGTGCCCTGTTTGGCGAGGCTGTCGTATTCAAGAGCGCAGAAATGCACCGCAGTTTCCGTTATGCCATAAAGCAGCACGGAGGAATGTTGGCTAAAGGCCGATTGCTAGGCTTGCAGTTCGAACAACTGCTCAAAGGCGGTGATGAATGTCTTTATTTTAAACTTGCAAGACACGCTAATGCTATGGCTGCAAAAATACGCAAGGCTTTTGAGAGTAAAGGAATTCCTATGTGGATTGACTCCCCCACCAATATGCAATTCCCATTATTGACAAAAGAGCAACAGGAAATTTTGGGTAAAAAGTATATTCCTGAGTTCTGGGGAAAATATGACAACGAACGGGATGTTGTACGTTTCTGTACAAGCTGGGCAACCACTCCCGAAAATGTAGACGGGTTGTGTGAATATATTTCAATAATGTTGTAAAGAATAGTGAAGCAATGGAAAACGGGCGTATAGACAAAGTGTTGGATTATCTAAACGAAAATAATTATAAATACAGCTGGTACACTCATCCCGAAGCCCCCACAATAGATATTGCACGCCAATATTGGAAACAGGACGGCTCAAAGCATTGCAAGAATCTCTTTTTTCGCAATCACAAGGGAAATCGCCACTATCTTGTTGTGCTCGACTGTGAGCGCGACCTTGACATACACGATTTGGAGAAACGTCTACATCAAGGCAAACTTTCATTTGCCTCACCGCAGCGAATGGAGAAATATCTTGGCCTGCAGCCTGGTTCTGTGTCACCGTTCGGTCTTATAAACGATGCGGAAAATCACGTATATCTGTTTATGGACAAGAATCTGCTTGAGCAGGAAGCATTAAGTTTCCACCCCAATGACAACCGTGCGACAGTTGTAATTGAGGTGGAAGAGTTTATGCGTTACCTTAATGCAGTAGGTAATGGCTTTGAGTTTATTGAACTCTATGACAAATAATTATTTGTGAACATCACGCAGCAAGTCGTTCACAGTCTTTACAGGATTGAATGTAATAAGCGGTACTTCTACGAATATTGTGTTCCAGTCGCTCATCGCACCGTTCCACAAGCCGGGAAGCTCCATAGCCTTCAGCTCGCGTCCATTCTTTGACTTGTGTGAAATGAATCCTGTGTTCTTGTCAACATAGTTTGGAAGGTCGAATTTCTCGCCCTTGTAATTCTTCACGGCGCACACCAGGTCAACCGGGTTAAAGTGTGTTCCATTCTCGAACATAGCTTTTGCGTCGGCATTGTTCATATCTATTTGTGAACTTTCAAGAATCTGCAACGATACTGTTCCGTCAGGATTGTATGCAAGGAATGGGCCTCCTCCCGGTTCGCCGATATTCCTTACCATACCGCATACACGCATCGGGCGATTGAACTTCTTGCGCAGATATAGCACAAGTTCACAATCCTCCATATGTTTTATGTCGTGGTTGCGGCACTGCATGTCCTGTTGTAGGAAACGTATCATCTCCTCTACCTGCTCGTGGGTGTATTTTCCACTGTCTATCAGTTGCAGATACTCGAATACCTGTTGTTGCATCTTTACAAGTATTCCCGCAAGAACTTTCTTGTAAGTAACGGTTTCGGGCTTTAAACGGTCTGGGACAACATTGTCTATGTTCTTGATGAAGATGATGTCGGCATCTATGTCATTGAGGTTCTCTATTAGAGCTCCGTGTCCGCCTGGGCGGAATACCAGAGTACCATTTTCACGGAATGGTGTGTTGTCGGCATTTGCAGCAATGGTGTCAGTGCTCTGTTTCTGCTCCGAGAATGAAATCTCATATTTTACATTGAACAGATTCTCATAGTATGCCTTGCGTTCAGCAACCAACTCCTCGAACAAAGCCTTGTGGTTGGGAGAAACTGTGAAATGGAGTTTTACAATGCCATTTGTGGCAGCATACAATGCTCCCTCAACAAAATGCTCCTCGGCCGATGTGCGTGCAAACTCTTCGTATGTGTGGAATTTGAGCAGTCCTTTTGGTAAAGAACCGTAATTCATTCCGGTGAAATCCAACAGGTTGAATACAACGCTCTTGTACTCGCCTTTTTCTATCAGTTCCTTGATTGTCAGTTTGTTGTTCTTAACGCACATATCATTAAGGTCGTTGAAGAATGCAAATTTTTCAACATTTTCAAAGAACATCTTTTCGAAATCAGTTGTTGGTACATCGTAGTCGGCGCTCAAGAATGAGAATAAATCTTTGAACATACGGCTTGCTGCACCCGATGCCGGAACAAACTTAAGAATAGCGTTACCGCCGGCGCAATAGTTGTCCCACTCTTTTAGATAGTCTTCGACCTCCTGTGACGACGGTGACAACACACCCTTACCGGTTGTGGCGGCACCCTCAAGTTTCAGAAATGGAAAACCGGTCTTGAATCTCTTCAACTGCTCGGCAACGACTTCGGCCGAAATACCCTTCTTGCTCAAATGCAACTGGTCTGCTTTGCTAATCATATATTCGATTGGTTTTAAGTTTATTCTGCAAGCGAATATAGAAATAATTTCCATAAATGACAAAAAAATGCTGATATTTAAAATAGAAAAACTAAATTCGCAACTTGAAAGGACACTTAAACAACTATGAACGAACTTTTGATACATACGGATGATGAAAAAAGAGTAATCCTTGAACTGACTGAAGTCTTGTCAAAGAGTATTGATGGCGGTGTTGAATCGGCTGCCTACAAATACATACACGAGAGGACTTTAACAGCCATTGCCGATGGCAAGATAACGAGGGATGCGCTTGGGTTCAGCCCTGTTGTAAATGATATGCAGACAGCGGTACTTGTCGGTCAGGAGATTGGATATCAGAATGAGGTTATTACAAGCATTCTTCTGAACCGTTGCGTCAATGCAGGCACAGCGAGCATTGATGAGATTAAGGATATTTATGGCGATAACGTTACAAAAATCCTTACCAATCTGATGCAGATAAACTCACTGTATGCAAAAAGCCCCACTATTGAGTCCGAAAACTTCAGAAATCTCCTTTTGTCATTCACCAACGATATGCGTGTCATTCTCATAATGATAGCAAGTCGTCTTGTGATGTTGCGTGGCCTTTTCAATTCGGACAATGACGATGCGCGCAGACTCGTGGCCAACGAAGCGTCAAAACTATACATACCGCTTGCTCACAAATTGGGCTTCTACAAACTGAAATCAGAGATGGAGGACCTTGCTTTGCGTTATACCGAAACGGAAATATACGCAGAACTGAGCCGTAAGCTCGAGGAAACGGCTGCATCGCGTGAGGACTACATTGCATCGTTCATCAAGCCAATAGAAAAACAGTTGAAGATGCAGCCGCACATAAAGTTCCGCATCAAAGGACGCACAAAGTCCATCAACTCCATTTGGCAGAAGATGAAGAAGCAGCAACGTCCGTTTGAACAGATATATGACCTCTTTGCCATAAGAATAATTATAGACAGCGAGCCACAGAATGAAAAGAGCGAGTGTTGGCAGGTGTACTCTATTGTTGCCGATATGTACACCCCTAATCCACACCGTTTGCGCGATTGGCTTTCCGTGCCCAAAAGTAATGGATACGAATCCCTGCACACAACCGTTATGGGCCCCGAAGGCAGATGGGTTGAGGTGCAGATACGTACAGAGCGTATGGATGCTGTTGCCGAACACGGTCTTGCTGCGCACTGGCGTTACAAGGGCGTTCAGAGCGAAAAGGGGCTCGACAACCTGCTTGCATCAATCCGCGATACGCTTGAGAATATGAGTGAAGAGAGCGCGGCCGAAAGCAAGTTCAAGATGGAACTCTACAAAGACGAGATATTCATATTCACCCCAAAAGGCGACCTCTACCGTCTTGCCAAAGGTGCCACCATTCTTGACTTTGCCTTCTCAATACACACAGGCCTGGGCTGTCGATGCACAGGTGCTCTTGTGAACGGGCGTAATGTACCTTTGCGCCACGCGTTGAACAACGGCGACCAGGTAGAGATTATCACATCAAACAGCCAAACACCCAAATTGGCTTGGCTGAATATTGTGCAGACCGGACGTGCACGCGCCAAGATACGCCAGGCATTGAAGGAAATCCGTGCCAAGCAGGCCGATATGGGACGTGAAACCATAGTCCGCAAACTCAAGAACCACAAGATAGAGTTCGATGAGTCTATAATGGATCACCTGATACGCAAGATGGGCTTCAAACGCCTGACCGATTTTTATCAGAATGTGTCCGACGGTCTTATTGATATATCAGATGTCATTAAAAGGTATCAGGCCCTGCTTAATCCTGAAAATGAGAATAACGAGCCACAACGTAGTGCCGGCGATTTCACTTTCAGCAACAAGGAGCAGAACGGAGCCTCGGATGTATTGATTATAGAACGTAACCTCAAAGGTGTCGATTATAAATTGGCAAAATGCTGTTCGCCCATCTTCGGCGACGATGTATTTGGCTTTGTGACCATTAACGGTGGTATTTCTATCCATCGTAGTGATTGTGCCAACGCAAAACAGTTGAAAGAACGCTACCCCTATCGCGTCATTGAGGCGCGTTGGAGCGAGATAGAGAATAAGAATGCACTGTTCCCTGTTACTCTGCGCATTGTCGGTAACGATAATATTGGTGTTGTTACCAACATCACGTCGGTAATATCACAAGAGAAAGATATAATGATGCGAGGTATAAATATTGAGTCGCACGATACCCTCTTTTCGGGAACATTGTCGCTGCTTGTTGGTGGCAACACCAAACTCAACAAACTGATTGCAAAGATTGAGGGTGTCAAAGGCGTTAAGCAGGTAAAACGTGGTTAAAAAAATATAAAAGAGGAATATAAATCCCAAATGATACTATCTTTGTATCACAAAATATAAACAACAATGAAAAAAACGATATTCTTTATATTATGCGCACTACTCTCCTTTACTGCAAAGGCTGATGACCCTAAACGTGCCGATATAAAATTTGAAAAGACAACTATTGACTTGGGAAAATTCGGCCGTGAAACTCCAATCAGAAAATGCGCCTTTGTCTTTACCAATACAGGCGATGCCGATTTGTATATACATCAAATTTTTACCAGTTGTCGTTGTACGGGTAAAGAATTCCCTACCCACGCAATAAAACCGGGTGCACAGGACTCAATCATCGTAATTTTCAATGGTGAAAAGAGCGCGCCGCGCAAGTTCAGGACGTCAGTGACAATCCATAGCAATGCCAAGACCGAAATGACAAAAGTCTATATAAAAGGAGAAATGTTGCCGGCAAAGGTGCAGGAAGTCGAGATAATTGAAGTAGATGAATAATAAACGATATAAAAAATGAGCCCCTGAAATTCAGGGGCTCATTTTTTATAGTCATCAGTCACTCAAAATACCTCCAATGATACCGCCGAGGAATGCGGCAGCTCCTGCTGCAAAACCTCCCGACGAATCCTCTTTTACATTTGTTGTATTATTGATTATGACTTTCTCCGGAGCCTTGTTTACTACAACCGATGGAAATGCACTGTCGCAATATTCACAAGCGATGTTGTTTGTTACAGGCGCACCACAGTTGGGGCAGTTGCTCAATCCTGTCTGATTGACAAATTTCTGAACTGTGGGATTGCCACATTCAGGACAATATGGATGGCTACTACTGTACCGATAGCCACATTCATTACATGTTATCATAACTAATTAATCAACTTTTTGTGAAACAAGATTTACTATCAAGAATAACAGGATTTGGACAACAACAAGTCCAACAATTCCCATTAGGCAGTAGTTGTCGGCAAATTCAGTATCTGCAACCGCAGCCAAAACAAATTCGATGATTCCAAAAAAGCTGAAAATAAATGAAAGCGATATTTTGAAAGCATCTTTTATTTTGGCACTCAATAGCAACTGAACGAATATGAAATTTACCAACAGCACTGCAGAAGTGTAGCAAACACTCTGCCATTCATATCCACTGAATAGAAGTCCTGCAAAGACATTTACTGCAAGCAATATTAAAAAGACAATAAGATTGTATATCATATCCTTTAAATGTTAGGTAATGGAGGTGGGCAATTGAAGAACATCGCAAACTCCTGTAAATTCTGTATTTTATCCCAGTTGGCCATACCCTGTTTCCAAACCAATGTTTCCATTGAGATGTTCCTATTGCTTATAAGTGAAACAACGGTATTCATATCAAAAGGACCTTGTGACTGTCCGTTGATTGCCAAAAAATATTGCACTACCTGTTGCAATGGTGGCGGTGTTGCTATTGGTGAAGATGGGTTGATGTTGAAATTTGCACCTACACCATTTGCCATCTGTCCTCCCATATTCATACCAAGTCCAAGGCCCAAACCGGCATTCATAATGCCACCGGCTGCACTTTCATTGCCGGCTGCTGTGTCGAGAACGTTGAAACTGCGATCCATCTGGTAGATATCACGACCAGCAATCTTAATCTTTGCTGAAAGGTCTTTTGCCTCTTTGAGTTTCTGGAAGCTGGGATCATCCTCCTTGACGCTTATTGATATAACGTCAAACTCCTGTGCTGTGATACCATATCGCTTGAAGCTCTCGTCAATTCTCGTCTTGCAGTATTCTGAAATATCCGACAAGTGAGAATTTATATTCAATACGCTAATATTGTCCTGTGTCAGTTTGTCAGAAATGATATTTGTCAATTGTGACATTATCTTTCCTTTGAAATACTGATTGAGCTTCTCTACCGAGAAAGAGGTCATATTTCCAATCAATGATTTGAGGAACTGACGTGGATTCTCAATCCTGAATCCGTACTGACCGTACGAACGTACAGGGACAATTACTTCATATTTTGGATCCTCTATCTGCAAAGGAATACCAGTGCCCCATTTTGAATCCAATATTGCAACCTGATTTACAAACCACACCTCAGCTTTGAATGGTGTTTCTCCACCAAAGGGCAAAGCAATCACTCTGCTCAGCAAAGGGATGTTGGAACTCTTCAAAGTGTATGTTCCCGACTGGAATTCATCATAAATCTGTCCTCCTTTTACAAAGAACGCAGTCTGGCCGGGATAAACAACTAATTGTGTTCCATAACGTAGGTTGTCGCTTGGGAACTTGGAGATAAGTTCCGTGGTTCCCATTTCGCATTTTACAACATCAATTATTGCCATAAAAATATCTTTTTATTAATAAACTCTCATATAGGCGAAATTCAAAGAGTCCTTCAAAAAGAACCCTTTGAATTCAAATGTCATTCTTATAACAGAATATGCTTGTTATCAATAGTAATAATAATCATCGTATGATGAGAATATTGCACCAGCAGTGAAGATGCTGATAATCAAGAGCAACAGAGTGATAACCCAAACTACGATCGCAGCAATTTTCCACTGCTCCTGAACCTTTGTGAAGTGGTTGATATCTCTCCAGCTCTTCTTATTCCAAGCCATTTCACCACCCTTGATACCCATATATATGGATAGTGCAAAGTTGATTACACCACCGAATGGAATGAGTGCAATGGCAATAGTTACAAAAATCCACCACCACATGCCGTTTGCGAAGCCCCATAATGGAAGCAGTGTAAATGCACCCCAGTTGAACTTCTTTGCAACTTCAGGGATTTCATTGTTTGGCTGCTGCTGAAAATTCTGCAAGCCATTGGCTACGTTATAGCCACACTTTGGACACTGTACTGCTTTGTCAGAAACATTGTTTCCGCATCCTGGACATTTAATGATTGCCATAGTAAATTTTTATTTATGTGTTTATAATTATTGTATTTCCCAAGTGAAGTACATACCGTCTACGACAACAGTAATGTCGTAGTTCAGTGTTTCTCCATCACAACTTATTTTTGCTACACCCTCATAATTATCACCTCCCAGATGAATCAATCTTACATCGTGTACATACGCTCCCTCTGATCTCAACTCTTTTCGCATATGGTCACAAACCTCCTCGGCCAAATCTTCTGTTGTGTATTTCTGGCAAGAGCAAAGTGTTGCCATCACGAAGAGTGCAAATAAAAACTTTTTCATAGCGCTTGTTGTTTCTCCTGTGATTTGCATTGGAATTCACGTATCAGGACAAAGATAGCGTTTTTTTGTTAAAAAACTCAAAAAAAAGCAGACTGTTTTTTAATAAAAAACAACGTATTTTGTCAATCGCCTTTATTGAGGAGAATATCGTGGATTTGATTGTTCTTCTCTGACGATAAGGCATACTCTATTGGAAGGTAAATGAACGGTTCGTGAATCTGTTAATTTACAGTGCGTTGTGTTTGTCAACACTTTTTATTCAAACATATTCATTAATCTGCGTTTGACGGCATCGGTTTCAAGCAGTATGCGGATAAACTCTTTTGCGGCGTTCTTTTGGTATGCTCCTTCAAGTCTTAACAGCGATGCTTCCATAATGTTGCCCTCTTCGCTGAGCGGTATTGCTTTAAAGCGTGTCTTGCCGAACACGGCCGATGTGGAGAGGATTGTTATATAATGTCCTGTCGCAACCATCTGCAACAGAATGTTGGTTTCATTGAGTTCAAGGGTTGAATTAAGTTCCAGACCGGCTTTCTCGGTTAGCTTGTCGAGCATTGTGCGTGCCTGAAGTCCCTTTGATGGCAGCAAAAGCTGTTTTCCTGACAGCTCTTGTAATTTTATCTCTTTTCGTGCTGCAAGAGGATGTTCTTTTGAAACAACAACCGCGAGCGCATTTTCAAACAACATCATTGAATTTATATCAGGTGCATCGCATAATGGCTTGTATGACAATACGAAATCAACCTTTCTTTCACGTAGTAGTTCAAGTAACTCGTCAACGGTCTTGTATATGATTTCAAGTTTTATGCCGGGAAACTCTTTTATAAAGCATATTACGCCTTCGGTAAGAACCGTACTAAGGCTGTATGTGACGCCTATTCTCAATGTTCCGGTTTTTACATTCTGAAGGTCATAAAGACGTTGTACTCCATCTTCGGCATCTTGTATTGTCTTGCGTGCAAATGGCAAGAACTCCTCACCTGCTTCGGTGAGTGAAATATGTCTGCTGTTACGCAGAAAAAGCTCAAATCCAAGTTCGAATTCAAGCTGTTTGATTTGCTGTGATAAAGTACTCTGTGTAATGTACAGGTGTTTTGCTGCTACTGAAAAATTCAAGTATTCAGCACTCTTTACAAAGTATTTCAGCTGTCGCAATTCCATTGCTCTGTGTCGGTTTTATTTGTTTCGGGTGCGAATATAAGAAATCTGCTCCACATAATGCGTTATGTGGAGCAGAAATATCTATAAGTCTATCTCAATAAGCTATTAGAAGCCGATGAAAATCAACATTGCATAACCGAGCACAAGACCCATAATACCAATGATGATACCAACCTTCATCATATCCTTTTGCTCAATGAAACCGGTTGAGTGAGCAATGGCGTTAGGAGGTGTACTGATTGGCAAAATCATTGAAACTGAAGATGCGATAGCGATACCTACCAACATTGCCTGGGCACCACCATACTCGTTGAGGGCAGCACCAAGACCGCCGGCAACCACACCGAGTACTGGAACGAGCAACGATGTTGCTGCCGAGTGTGAGATGAAGTTAGAGAATCCAAAGCAGATAAGGCCTGCAAGAATCATAACTACAAGTGGTGAGAAGCTGTCGAATGGAACTGAATTTACAATAACGTTGCTCAAGCTGTTGTACAATACAACACCGGTGTCGGGGTCTGTAACCTTGTAGTTGAGTGCTACGCCAAGAGCAAAACCACCAGCAACCATCCATAGAACGCTCCAGTTGATTTCCTCAAGGTCGCGACGTGTAAGAATACCTGTTGCGCAGAATATTGCAATAGGAATCATTGCAACAACGTTTGTATCTACACCCCAAAGGTCAGTACCGAACATCCACATAAAGATTGTTACGATGAATGCGATAACAACAGACCAAGTGTGACGGTTCCATTTGATATCACCCTCGATTTCAATCTTGATATGCTTCTGCTTGAATGGGAATAGGAAACGTAGAAGCAACCAAGCCAGAACAAGAAGTACAATAACGAATGGAGCCATCTTTATTGTCCAGTCTACAAAGCTGATACCCATACCCTGTGATGTAAGGTAGTCAAGAGCAATCATGTTAGGAGGTGTACCGATTGGGGTAATCATACCACCAAGGTTTGCACCTACAGGGATTGCCAAGGCAAGTGCTATACGTCCCTTTCCGTCAGCAGGCAATGAACGTAATACGGGGGTGAGGAATGCAAGCATCATTGCAGCTGTTGCGGTGTTGCTTACAAAAGCCGAGAATATGGCTGTTACAAGGATGAAACCGAGCAATACAACCTCTGAACGTGTACCGAATGGCTTCAAGAGCACGCGTGCAAGAGCAACGTCGAGCTTAACTTTTGTCAAACCGATGGCAAGAACAAAACCACCGATGAAGAGCATGATTGTGGGGTTTGCAAAACAAGCCATGATGCTCTTGAATGGAACATATGGTGAGAATGACTCTTCCTTGCCCTGAGAGAGCTTCTCCATCTTGTGAACCTCTTGCTGTGCCTCAACCTTCTTTAGCTTTTCAGCAGCCAGATTGTAGTCGTTGTTGACCTTTGCTACAAATTCAGGGTCAGCATCGGTCGGGCAATCCAAAAGTAGCTTGTAAGCAGCCTGTTTAGCATCATAAGCCTTGTTGTATGCAATCTCCAAAGCCTCGCTCTTTGTTGTCTTTTCGGTTCTCAAGCCATTGATGGCGCTTGTTGAAACAGTGAGCAACATCACAGTAACAACAATCATTGATGTAACCCAAGAAGGTAATGTCTCGGTAAGCCACATAAGTGCAGCAAACACAAACATTGCAATGATGCGTTGGTGAACAACTGTAAGGCCTTCAATGCCGAAAGAATCTGTTGGCAAAAGTGCAATGATTGCAGTAATTGCAACAATGAAAATCAGCTTGATTGCATTGAGAGGCAATTTTCTCTCTCTCTTGTGGGATTTGTTTCTTTGGATTCTCTCCAAGACTTTATATCCCGGGAAATTTTTAAACATAGTTGATAATTAATTGATGAATATTTAATTTTTCTTTAAATCTCCCAAAATTTGTGCAAAATTACAACCGATAATTCATTTTTACACTATTTATTTATCATTTTTTACGATAACATCTATCGGATTTAACGATGTTGCACAATATTTGTTAAAAAAAATCCCAAACAGTAACAAAGTACCTATTTTTAGTATATCTTCGCATATAAACCTATAACTGAAATGAATATGAAAGCAATAAACGTTCCCAAGATTATTCCATCGCACAATTTGGATGAAGTTTTCGATACATTGCCATTACATTCTATTGATTGCTGCAACTGGCCCAAAGAGTTTCCTTATACTCCCAAAGCCGGTTTTAAACTATTCCACGATGGAAAACGTTTGTACATAAAGTTTCTTGTGACAGAGAACGACATCAAAGCCGCTGTGACAGAAGACCAGGGGCGCACTTGGACTGACCCTTGTGTCGAGTTCTTTGTATCGCCCGATGCCAATCTCGACTATTACAATTTTGAGTGCACCTGCACAGGCAAACTGCTGCTTGCGTGGCACCCTGCCAATGCGCCAAAAGAGTCTGCTTGCAAGGAGGTACTTGACAGCGTAAACCGCTATCCGTCATTGGGTACAGAGCCTTTTGGATTGCGCACAGGAGAGCACTCTTGGAGTGTCATTGAGATTATTCCGGCAACAGCACTTTTCCGCAGCAATGTCGAAGACTTTGACGGAAAGGAGATGACGGCCAATTTCTACAAATGCGGCGACGAGCTCCCCACTCCACACTTCTTGTCGTGGAATCCCATCGAATGGGACGGGCCAAGTTTCCATCGTCCGGAACAGTTTGGCAAATTGCTGTTTGAATAGTTCGGGTCGACATGTTGTCCATAAACAGGATATTATTCTGTGCTGCTCCTCACACTGCTGGTCACACGCTTGATTGATAAAAAGCCTTTAGCTTGATGAAAAGGATTTTTCTATATCTATTCCTTCTTTCAATGCTGCCCTCTATGCTCTACTCGCAGAGGGTCGGGCTTGTTATGAGTGGTGGTGGCGCGCGTGGCTTGGCGCATATAGGCGTAATAAAGGTGCTCGAGGAGAACAATATCCCAGTAGACTATGTTGCCGGAACATCGATGGGTGCAATCATTGCAGCCCTCTATTCTATGGGATACACCCCCGATGAGATGATAGAGGTCTTGAAAACCGAGGATTTCCAACGTTGGTACACCGGCACGATGGACCAGAAATATATGTTCTATTTTAAGAAGAACAAAGATGTCCCCGATTTGATAAGCCTGCATTTTGATTTGAAGGACTCGTTGCATATTGTCCGGCCATCGGCCAACCTAATAAAGTCGGCACCGATGAATCTGGGATTTATGGAAACATTTGCAGGATATACGGCCGCTTGTGATAACGACTTCGACAAGCTGATGGTTCCTTTCAGGTGTGTTGCAGCCGATGCCTACAACAAAAAACAGGTCATCTTCTCCGAAGGCGACCTCGGTGATGCTGTTCGCGCCTCAATGAGTTATCCATTCTTTTTCAAGCCCATAAAACTTGACAGTGTGCTGCTTTATGATGGAGGATTGTACAACAATTTCCCACACGATGTCATGGAGCAGGATTTCTCCCCCGATATTATAATAGGTAGTGCATTGAGCAACACTCCCAATATGCCCGATGCAAGGGATATTATGAGCCAGGCCGAAAATCTTATAATGGGACGCACCGACTATACCCTGCCCGAAGAAAAAGGAGTCCTTATAAATATACACGTAAAGGGTGTAAATCTGCTCGACTTCCATAAGATAAATTCTGTTGTTCAAACAGGATACGACAGTGCATTGCCTTATGCTGACTCCTTGAAGCAACGTATAAGACGTCGTGAGGACACGGAAATCCTTGCCGCAAAACGTAAGGCATTCAAGGCACGTGTTCCTGAATTTGTGTTCAACAAGGTTGTTGTACACGGAGTCAATAAGGACCAAGAGAAATCCATTGTCAGTGAATTCCATAAGAACGGTCGTAAATTCGATATAGAAGACTGCCGTAAAGGGTATTATGGATTGCTCTCGGGCGATGTGATAGACGATATCATACCACACGCAGTCTATAATAAGGAGGATAGTGCCTATGCACTTCATCTCGATGTTGAACTGAATCCGCATTTTACCTTGAAGATGGGAGCTGCGGTTTCAACGAGTATCTCCAACCAGATTTACTTTGGACTTCATTACCGCACTTTGAAGAATCACTCCAAAGAGTTTATTCTTGACGGACATTTTGGTAAAGTATATAATAATGTACAGCTGTCGGGACGTGTGGACTTCCACACCTCATTGCCGGTGTCGCTGAAATTCTTGGGCTCATATTCAACGATTGACTATTACAATATGAGCTATCTGTTTTCAAATGAAAATTCAGTGGCTCTTAACCATCAAAGGGAATATTATGCAAAAATGAAGGTGATGTTCCCGTTCCTGAACCGTAGAAAAGCTGAGATTGGAATTGGTGTCGGCAATATAAGCGATGAATATATCCCAAGCAATATCATCAATCTGAACAATCCGTTGTTCGACCGCAACGAGTCGACTCTTTTCAACGGTTCAATAAGGTTCGAGGGCAATACTCTTGATAAAAAGGTTTTTCCCACCGAAGGTGTACACGATGTGCTCATAGCCCAGTTTGTCTTTGGCAAGGAGAAGTATCGCGGAGCAACAAAGGAGTATGATGAAGAACAGGCTCAGTCTTGGTTGCAGATAAGTTATACCCGTCGCGATAACTTTAAATTTTCGGACAGATTTACTTTGGGCACATACGCACATGTATTCTACTCTACCAGGCCTCTGTCAAAAACATATCAGGCAACAATGATGCAGGCTGCAGCCTTTACGCCCACGCAGAACAGTATCTTCAACTATGATCCAAAGTTCCGTGCAAACCAGTTTGTTGCCGGAGGTGTAATTCCAATCTTCAAAGTGAACAACTTTTTGCAGATACGTCCGGGCTTCTATGCTTTTGTTCCATATCGCAGGATTTGTGAAAGCAGCGACGGTACGGCATACATCAGCAAAAATCGTTTCGATGACTTTCAATATATTATTGATTTGACTTTGGCTGCCCAATTTTCCAATATTTCGGCCAGTGCATTCGTAAATTATTATAGCTCACACAATAAGCGTGTGAATTTTGGAATTTCCTTGGGGTGGTTTATGTTTAATGAACGGTTCCTGGAGTAAAAAAAAGATTTTTTTTTGAAAAAAAAGTCCCAAATAATTTGCAGGTATAAAAAAATGTCGTACCTTTGCACTCGTCAAACGGAAACAATGACAACGACGGCCTCGTAGCTCAACTGAATAGAGCATTTGACTACGGATCAAAAGGTTACAGGTTTGAATCCTGTCGAGGTCACGAAGGAGTTCGTAAGAACTCCTTTTTTTATGATTAAAAATCAAAAATTTTAAATTATGGATAAGGTATCGGACAACCCTTTAAAAAACCGAAAAGACAGCCAGACTGCATTGATGGTTGTTACAGCACTCTTTGTCACCCTCTACTTGGTTTCGAACATTATGGCCGTTAAAGTCATCGGTCTATTCAATCTCTTCTATTTTGATGCAGGAACAATAACGTTCCCATTTGCATATATGCTTGGCGATGTGCTCACCGAAGTGTGGGGATACAGAACCGCACGTAAGGTCATTTGGCTTACATTGCTCTGCAATCTCCTTCTTGTCGTGTGTACACAGATTGGCGTATGGTTGCCATCTCCCGACTATCTTTCGGAGAGTGAAGCTGTGTACAATGCAATGTTTTCATACGTTCCACGTATTGTACTTGCATCATTTGTCGGATTCCTGCTGGGAGAATTGTCTAACGCCTGGTTTATGGAAAGGATTAAATTAAAGACAAGAGGCCGACATTTATGGTTGCGTACAATAGGCAGTTCTGCTATTGCATATATATTTGATTCTCTTCCTTTTGTGCTCATCGCATTTGCAGGAGTCGTTTCCACCCATGACTTGCTGCTGATGATAATATTCCAATACTTTTCCAAATTGTCTATTGAAGTGCTTTTTGGTACCCCAATGGCGTATGCGGCAATATATAGTCTGAAACGGATTGTTCGAAGAAGATGATATGCAACGATATTCCTTGATTACGGATAAAATGCCACGTGAGTTCCTTTTGCTGCAAGGAACAGGCTGCAGATGGGGAAAATGTACTTTTTGCGACTATCATACCGATAAAAGTGACACTCCTTTTGAAATAAATAAAAAGGTGCTGGAGCAAATCACCGGCAAATATGGAGTCATAGATATTATAAATTCCGGTTCGGCGATGGAGCTTGATTCAAGAACCATTGATATGA
This sequence comes from Bacteroidaceae bacterium, assembly GCA_017646665.1. GTDB lineage: Bacteria > Bacteroidota > Bacteroidia > Bacteroidales > Bacteroidaceae > HGM04593. The sequence goes on along the minus strand of JAGCMB010000027.1, from coordinate 33,296 downwards.
TTAAGGAGGTTGTCGCAACAAAAGGTATTGGAACCATTTGGTTCGAGGCACATTATATGTATAGGCACCGTCTTGCCGATTTTGCAAAGCAATTTGCTCCTGCTGTAGTGAAATTCCGTTGTGGAGTGGAAAGCTTTGACCCACGCCTGCGTTCAAATTGGAAAAAGGGAATTCCATCCTTTGTTACAGCCGGTGATATTGCAAAGTACTTCAAAGGTGTTTGTTTGCTGTGCTGTACTGTTGGCGATACAAGGGAAAGGATAATCAGTGACATTGCTGTTGCAAAAAGACATTTCGAGTACTTCAGCTTGAACCTTTTCTGCAATAATACAACCGATGTGAAGAGGGATGATGAATTGGTGGCTTGGTTCATGAATGAACTTTATCCGTCATTGAAGAATGACAATCAAGTGGAGGTGCTTGTAGAGAACTGCGACCTCGGTGTCGGTTGAATATTACACAAGCGGTGTTACCAGCGATACAAGCCAACCACAGAAGCGACGCCACCAGCTACGTTTCTTGTATATCTCCTTTGTTAATTTATAGCATTTTTGCTTGTCAAGGTCAATGTATCTGTATAGTTCATCAGTATCCTCTTTGCCAAAGATGAAAATATTTGTTTCATAGTCGCATATCAGGCTTCTGCTGTTCAGGTTTGCCGAACCAATGGTGCAGTAGCTGCCATCGACACACATCACCTTGGAGTGGTTGAAGCCTCCGGTGTACAAATAAACCTCTGCTCCGCGCTTCATAAGCTTATATGCGACGCGCAATACACCGTCGGGAATCATTGGCAAGTCGCCACATTCAGAAAGTACAAGCGTGACCTTGATGCTGTCGTCAATGGCTTTTTCAATGGCTTTGCGTACATTTTTCAACGGTACAAAATATGGACTTATGATGATTATGCTGTCCTTTGCCGAATTGATGGCATTGGCGTATGCATCGCGCATTCTTGATGGGGTTTTACGTGGCCATCTGTCGACAATGGCAACGTCGGCACCCCCACTCTCCTCGCTCTTTGGATAGTAGGCTTCGCCCTCTATGCGTTTTCCTGTCTCCTCGTGCCACATATCAAGGAAAATCTTCTGCAATTCATTTACTGCTTCGCCATAGACTTTAGAGTGCATATCACGCCATTCTCCAACACCTTCAATACCCTGAAGATAGTAGTCGGCAACGTTTATACCTCCAATGTATCCTATTTTTCCATCAATGACTACGATTTTACGGTGGTCACGGGCAAATAGATGGTTTAACCAAGGGAATGTGAACGGGTCGAACTTTACAATCTCTATGCCGGTTGCCCTAATCTTTTCCAAATCTTTTTTCTTTAGAGGACGGTTGTTGGAGAGGTTTCCAAAGGCATCGAACAGTGCACGAACCTCAACACCTTCTTTAACCTTTTCTGCAAGCAGACCAATGAGAACTTCGTTGATTGAATCATTACGAAAATTGAAGTATTCAAGGTGGATGTGGTGCTTTGCCTCTTTTATATCTTTAAAAAGCGAGTCGAACTTTATATGTGCGCCGTTTAGAATAGTTACCTTGTTGTTGCTTGTGTATGGCACACCTTCGCTCTTGAGGTAATGTACAAATGCAGAATCAGAACGCTCGTACTCGCTGCGCTCGATAGCTACAAAACTGCTGCGACAAGATGTTGTCAATGCTACAGCGATTAATGTCAATATGAAAATTCCACGTTTCATTCTGTCTGCAAAAAAGTTTTGCAAAATTACAAAAATTAAGTCTAATATGAAAATAAGTACAGGAACTATTGTGTTTAATCAATTTTAAATATGGTTTTTGGAAAATATTGATATAAAAAAGCCAATCAAACCATAGGCTTGATTGGCTTTCAGTATAGCTTTATAGTATCATTACTCGGGATTTGCAGTCAACTGAATGAAGTTTCCTGCTTCAACCAATTTCTTTACGAGTTCAACAACTGCATCCGGAGTTGCTGTGTTCACAGCCTCTTCATACTCATTGTCATACATCTCTCCGAACTCAACATACTTTTGCAGAGTGCTTCCCCAGTAACGGTTGCTTATTCTGTCCTGTGGAATATTCTTTTGTATGTTCTTTATAATCATATTGAACTTTTCAGCCGGAATTCCCTCATTGATTAGCTTCTGTACACCTTCAACAGCAAGTTTTGAAAGTTTTTCAGCGCTCTCGGGGTTTGTTTCAAACGCTACTTGAAGTATTGCGGTATTCTTGGGTTCTCTGTTTATTATATTTACAACACTGGCACCGTATGTTCCACCTTCGCTTTCACGCAATGTTTCAACATACACCATATCCAAGTATAGTTTTGCGATATCCAAAAGAGCTTCATTCTTAATGCAATATGGAATGTCGGCTGTGTAAACCTGCATAACAGTACTCTTTGGAGTTTCCATCGGTATGGCAACACTCTTTATGATTTCTCCTTTGACTATATCCTCATTACGGTCAATGAATTTGCTGCCCTTCTTGCCACCGGGCAGTGAAGCAATATATTTTGTCACAAGAGGTTTAAGTGACTCGGCATCTATATTACCTACAATGTAAACAGTTGCTCCGGCTACGTTGTCGAAGAGTCTGCGGCTTGCCTTCTCAAGATCCTTTATGTTAGCTTTCTCGACAATCTCTTTGCTGATAGTAGCCATACGCTCGTTGCCACCATAAAGTGTTTCCATAATCAATTTCTGGAGTTTCAGTTGTGGCATTTTCTCAAGGTTCGGAAGAATTGCTTTGATTTTATTGATACCGATAAGGAACTCCTCGTTGTCGAAACGTGGGTCGGTAATGTTCAAATAAAGCAACTGCATCGCTGTTTCAAGGTCTTTTGGTGTTGAAACAAGGTCTACACCGTGACGTGTCTTCTCAATATTGAGTTGACAATGCACGTTCTTGCCTGTAAGAAGTTTTCTTAACTGCACACCGCTGAATTTTGAAACGCCGCGGTCCTGATTATATAAAGCCCATACATTATCATCGAATGAGGGGAGCTCAGCTGTTTCAATGAGTGAGCGACCGCCATTCATGACAAGCTTCACCTGTACTTCGTCGTTCTTGTGTGCAGTAGGCAAGTAAACAACCTTTACGCCATTGTTTAAAGTCCATTCAGTTGCACCGTAAGCACACTCCTTCTCTTTCTTTATTTTACCAGGCTTTATTGCATCTGCATTAAGTAGAGGCTCATTTGCGCCCTCCTCTACCGGAGCTGCAATTTCGCTGGCCTTAACCTTTTCTATAATAGCAAGCAACTCGGCCTCACTTGGATGTACAAGTCCTTCACGCTCGGGCGCAATGTAGGCGACGAGCATGTTCTCGTCAGTTATCAACTGCTGTACAATCTGCTGGAACAGCGCCGCAGGCAATTGGCCACAAACAGCCTTTACAAGCTGCAGTTCAGTTTCAGGATCAAGCAAATAATCGTTGTTGAAGAAGTGATCAAGAATTGGATATACAAGAGCAGGGTTCTTGCGTGTAGGTGCAGCTTCTACACCTCTCTCGGCACTGCTTATCAGCTCAATCTTGGCACGCTCGAGCTCGCTCTCGGTAATACCATATCGCTTGATTCTCTCAATCTCGGTATAGAATGCCTCGAGGGCTTTCTGGAAATCTCCATCTTTGAAAGAAACATTAGACATTACGGCATCAGTACCCTCCACAAGCGATGAAATACCTAAACTGCCGTTGAGGAATGGTGCTGTGGGAGATGCTGTTATCTCATTCATTCTCTCGTGGAACACGTGGCTGATAATCATCTCCAGAATATCTGTCGTGAAAGCGATGTCTGTTGATGAGAACTCTTTTGGCATCGCCTCACTTCTCCAAAGTATCTGGATTGAAGATGTTGTTGTTTCGGGGTCGGTAATAATACCTACAACAGGTTTCTCGTTCCCGGGGACTGGGATTACAGGCTTTACAGTAGGAGTCTCAGGAGCCGGGATAGACGCGAATGTGTTCTTGATTTTCTGCTCCATCATATCGACGTCAAAGTCACCGACAACTATAACAGCCTGCATATCGGGGTTGTACCATTTGCGATAGAAGTTTGTGAGGCTCTCGTACTTGAATGTCTTTAGTTGCTCCTCTCCACCGATAAGAGTGCGGCGTGCCATCTTGGTGTCGCCAAAGTAGTAAGGCAACAGACGCTCGGTTGTTCTCCAATTTGCATCGCGACGTGAGCGGCGCTCTTCAAGGATTACACCACGCTCTGCATCAATCTCTGCAGGGTTGCATGTTACGTAGTGTGCATAGTCGTGCAACACGAGCAGACAAGAGTCTATTATGCCCTCGCGAATGATTGGAATGTTGTTGAGCATATATTGTGTCTGCTCAAAGCCGGTAGAGGCGTTGATGTTACGGCCGAACTCTGCACCGATACTCTGCAGATATTCAAGTAGCTTCTTCTCGGGGAAGTTCTTTGTTCCATTGAAACACATGTGCTCAAGGAAGTGTGCAAGACCATCCTGGTCGTCCTCTTCCTGGAAGGCACCGACATTTGTTGCCAAATAGAATTCGGCACGTTGAGCCGGTTTGTCATTGTGGCGGATGTAATAGGTAAGACCATTCTCGAGCTTACCGATTCTGACATTCGGGTCAACCGGTAGTTGTGTCTGTCCGAATGTTGTTAGCGAAATAAACATTAACGCCAACGAAAGGAAAAACTTTTTCATAGTTGTATAATTATTGGTTGAAAATACAAACGTAATACGTTTTTAGCACAGTTTATTTGACAAATATAGACAAATTATGTGTAAACATTCATTCCCATTCTTGTTTTTTTGTTAAAATTAAGTTTACAGATATAAAAAGTATAATAATTGGAAATTAAACGCTGTTGATTGATATAATCGATACTATGGAATGTAACAGTAATACGGATTTGGGAATCAACAGTCGGCTATATCTCCTAAAATTCAATAAATATTCTTGCTGACAATTAGCATTTGTACTAATTTTGCAACATTTATGAATGACAGACTTACGAGTGGCACAATGCAAGATTTGGAGAAGAAGGCTAAAAATGACAACTATTGCCAGAATTGTGGTTCAAAGCTGAGAGGTGGTTATTGCCACATCTGTGGCCAGCAGGCAAGAGTATCCAAACTGACCGTCAGGGAATTTATTCTGGAGTACCTATGCAATGCCTTTATGTGGGACCCTAAATTCTTGAAAACATTGTGGCTTTTGGTTCGCAAACCGGGAGTCTTGACAAAAGAGTTCTTGTCCGGGAAGTATGTTTCACAAGTACATCCGCTCAAGTTGAATATGTTTATGCTGTTCGTGTTCATCACTCTATTTGTTTTTTCAACAGGAGTAGAAACAGTAAACAATTCCGTAAACTCCATTACTCGTAATGAACAGGCGCACTCTCACGCTCAGTTGAGTATGATAACCGATGAAGAGGAATTCTTGGATAAGATAGAAGCATCCCCACGTGACACAGTGCAGTTACAAGCCCCATTGGATATAGCTGAATTATATCCGGAAATCATCACACACGTCAACACCATCACTGACACTCAAGGCAAATCCCTTGACAAATGGACTGCGGTTGTTCCAAGAATATTGATTGAAGAGAATGTCATCTCACCAAACTCAAATGGCTACCACTCTTTCAATACGAAGATTATGGAACAGGAAATCCTGCGCGCTGTGTGGGCGCAGATGGTGGAGATTTCAACCCGATATTTCCCTCTGATTGTGCTGTTTACAGCGCCTTTCCTCTCGTTTTCATTACGCCTTGTTCAGCACAGGGACAAGTCTTCAAGTCTGGGCCACTTCATATTCTCTTTGCATTACACAGCATTCCTTGAACTTTTCATTATATTCATATACCTGCTGTACCTCATTGTTGACCCCTCAATCAAAACGTTGCAATTGTTCTTGCTGACGAGCTCCTGTATCTATCTCACAGCGGCTTTTCGTAAAGTGTATGGTGTAAAATCCTGGTTCAAAGCTATTCTCAAGGCTGTGTTTGCAAACTTTATATATTTGATGATTATTCTGTTTACATTCATTATACTGATTTTTATAGCAACTGCATTAGTGATATTACAGTTATGATGTTGTAAAATATAGAATTCATATAGCAAAGCCAAAGGGGTAAAAGCACACGCTTTTACCCCTTTGGCTTTGTATTAAGAGAGAATTTACATCAGTTCATCTACGCTTTTCTTTTTCTTGCCCTTTGCATCACGCTTTGCCTGCTTTGCAGCCTGTTTGTCAAGATACTCCGACGAAGGTTCAACGCCGGTTCTTATGTCGTTGTAGAACTCCACCATGACATAGGATACTTTGGAATCTTTTCCCAATTGTACAACTATGGAATAGTCTTCACATCGGGACGGACATCCTTCTCGGCATCGACAAGGATTGACAATACATTCAGTGTTGCATTGAGTTTGCTGGTCTTGTGCAGAGCCCAGGTGTTTGTGTATTTGTCATATTTGAAGCGATTGTCCTTGAACTCTTGCTTTGTGTAATTAATGTATTTTGAATATGGCAAATCCTGAGCGTTGGCCATAAATGCCACACAAACAAGCAAACAGAATAATACTACTTTCTTCATATTGCATTAAGTTTAAATGATGAATATTGTTTTTTGAAAATGTAATTAATTTATCTACATATCAAAACGGATGCAGAATAAAACTCCATACCACTCCTCACTGATAGACTATTTTGAATTTTGTTGACTGCAAATACTCCAAATCATAAAATATTATGTATCTTCGCAGAATAATAGACAACAAATAATATTATTGATTATGGTATATAATGAAAGAGATGTTCGCCATGAACACGTTATTGAGTGCGCAAAGCAGATGATGACAGCAGCCCGCACTGCTCCAAAGGCAAAAGGTGTTGATATCATCGAGGTTATGATGATAACTGGAGAAGATATAATGACATTGAGCAATACTCTACATCAGATTGGTGAGGATATGGGACGCGGTGGCCTTATGCGCGATGCTGACAATATCCAATCGGCCGAAGCTGTGGTTCTCATAGGCTCACGCGAAGAGGCAATGTGCCTTAACTGCGGATATTGTGGTGCATCTACTTGTGGCGAACGTAAACCGGGAGTTCCTTGTGCAATGAACACTATTGATGTGGGCATTGCCGTTGGCTCGGCTTGTGCAACAGCAGCCGATCTTCGTCTTGATACCCGCGTAATGTATTCTGTCGGTTATGCTGCACTCAAGCTCGGATGGATGCCCGAATGTAATTATCTTATTGGTATTCCTGTGAGTGCAAGCTCAAAGAATCCTTTCTTTGACCGCAAACGCAAAGTACAACAATAAAACCCTTTTTGAATCCTTAAAATCGTTTCTTCTAAAATGGAACAGCCAAAACAGCAATTATATATGCCTGCCGAGTGGAATAACCAACAGATGGTTCAGCTCACTTGGCCACACGAAAACACCGACTGGCATTATATGCTTGACGAGGTAGAGGCTTGTTATGTGGAATTGGCGAAAGCTATCAGTTCGCGCGAAAACCTGCTTATCGTTGCTCCCAATATTGAGAAAGTCCGTTCGACATTAAGGAAAAACAATGTCTGCACATCAAATATAAGGTTTTTTGAATGTGATACGAACGATACTTGGGCACGCGACCACGCCTTTATCACGCTGCTTGGTAGCAATGTCCCTCATTATGTCGACTTTTGTTTCAATGGCTGGGGACGCAAGTTTGAAGCCTCGCTCGACAATGCCATTAATGGCAAGCTCTATGATGCCGGCATCGTAAAGGGCGAGTATGAGGATTGTACGGCTTTTGTACTTGAAGGCGGCTCCATTGAGAGCGATGGAAAAGGAACTATTCTGACAACAAGCCAATGTCTGCTTGCGCCACACCGTAACCAACCAATGGGAAAGGATGAGATTGAAAAGTGCCTGCTCAAGATGCTACACGCAAAGCGTGTGCTATGGCTCGACTACGGAAATCTCATTGGCGATGACACCGACGGACACGTGGATACTGTAGCACGACTCGCTCCAAACGACACCATTGTATATATGCAGTGCAGCGACGAGAGTGATGAGCAATACACTGACCTTTGCGAAATGGAAAAGCAAATAGCCGCATTGCGCACAATCACCGATGAACCATATCGTATGCTGGCCTTGCCGTCGCCATCACCAATTTACGACGAAGACGGCGAACGTCTGCCTGCGACGTATGCAAATTTCCTTGTCATAAACGGCGCGGTACTCTATCCTACATACGCACAGCCCGACAATGACTTGCGCGCGGCAGAGGTTCTTAAAACAGCATTTCCGGGGCTTGAAATCGTAGGTATAGATTGTCGTGCACTGATAAAACAGCACGGCTCATTGCACTGCGTTACAATGCAATACCCCACAGGACGATAACTTATTAAAGCAATTGCGATACATTATTAATATGGATACTATAAAAGTTGGAATAATACAGCAAAGCATAGGTGCTGATGTAGAAGCCAATATGAATAAATTGGCCGACTGTATACGTCAGGTTGCCGCTAAGGGTGCACAGCTTGTTGTGCTTCAGGAGTTGCACAATTCGCTCTATTTTTGCCAGGTTGAATCAACCGAGAATTTCTCATACGCAGAGCCTATTCCCGGCCCATCCACTGATTTCTACGGAAAATTGGCGGCAGAATGTGGTGTTGTTCTTGTTACATCACTGTTCGAGGCACGTGCAAAGGGATTGTATCATAATACAGCGGTTGTCTTTGACAAAGATGGCACCATTGCCGGAAAATATCGCAAGATGCATATCCCCGATGACCCTGCATATTACGAAAAATTCTATTTCACACCTGGCGACATCGGTTTCCGCCCAATAAGGACATCTATCGGTATGCTTGGCGTACAGGTTTGTTGGGACCAGTGGTATCCCGAAGGAGCTCGTTTGATGGCCCTGCGTGGTGCCGACTTGTTAATCTATCCCACAGCCATCGGTTGGGAAAGCAGCGATACTCCCGAGGAGAAGGCACGCCAACTTGGTGCTTGGCAGACTGTCCAGCGTGGTCACGCTGTCGCCAATGGCCTTCCTGTGATTGCAGTCAACCGTTGCGGACACGAGGCCGACCCTTCGGGCATGACAAATGGAATCCAATTCTGGGGACATAGCTTTGTTGCTGGCCCACAAGGTGAATTTATTGCCGATTTTGGCGAAAATGAGCAGTGTGAGGTCATTGAAGTAAGTCTTAAACGCAGCGAAACCGTGCGTCAATGGTGGCCGTTCTTGCGCGACCGCCGTATTGAGGAGTTTGGCGCACTTGCAAAACGTTTTCTTGATGCTACAGACCAATAAATAAAACAACTGTTTAATAACACGGAAGCACTCCACATAGTGGGGTGCTTCCGTGTTATTGGCCGTTAAGGCTTCGGGTCAGCATTTTATGCTGACTTCTTTGATTGTCCATTCAATGTCGCGATGCAGGTCCTGCAAATCCTGTTCGTGTTCCTCCTCTTCGGCCATAATGCGTTTGGCAATGTCGCAGGTGGTGTAATCGACGTTGTTGCAGAGTGTAGCAATCTCCTCGTAACGTATGATAGCACAGCGTTCGGCAGCGATATTCTGATTGAGGACATTGATTACATCGCTGTTTAACGGAGGTGTATATTTACAACGTGCGAGTTGCGTCCATTGTGCCGGGTCGAGCACGGGTGTGCCTTCAAGTTGTATAATCCTGTCAGCAACAAGTTTTGCGTGCTTGAACTCCTCCATTGCGTGCTCCTCGAATTCACGTTGTACATCGGAGCGCATAGCACCTTCGACTATCTGTGCACCAATCCAGTATTGGTAGAATGCGAGCCACTCCTCGCTCAATGCGGCATTCAACTGCCCTAATAATACAGGCAAGTCAATTCTCTGTCTTAAAATTAAAATACTTTCTCGTGCCATAAACGAATTCTTTATTGGTTACAAAAAGAGAACATCTGCATAATTCTGTTTGTTCCACAACAAAGGAGAAATCCCCAACCGATATGCTCTGAAAGCGTTTTGATAATTATATAGAAAATAATAACGTCATATTTCAATAATTGTCCGTTTTAATTGCTTACGTTATTTTAATTTTTATTAAATTTGCACTCAAGTAGGATTAAAACACTTTGAAAATATGAAACTGGCTATTGCCACAAAACCGACATTCTTTGTTGAGGAAGATAAAATAATTACACGTCTTTTTGAAGAGGGACTTGATTATCTGTTCCTGTATAAGGAGTATGCGCATCCTCAATTTATGGAAAGATTGTTGAATCTTATACCTAAAAAATATCATAAAAAAATATATTCCTGTAATAACAGACTAATGCAGGAATACAGTCTTGCCGGCACCCTATTCCCAATGGGCAGTTCGCCAATCGGAAATGAAAAAGGAAAATTTGTCGGATATGCCAATAATCTGACCCATTTGAAGGATTTGCGAAAGACCTATGACATTGTATGTTATGGTCCTCTTGGTCGCACTTACTATCAAAGTACAGAACTGAATGATATTGGCAAGAAGATGATTAACAAAAACACCTGGGCATTCGGCAACATTGACGAAGACAACCTCAAACGACTTACCAAATACGGTTTTGGAGGTGTTATTCTCGAAGATTTGATATGGGACAATTTTGACTCTTGCCGCTCGACAGACTATACCGATTTGATTAATCGTTTCAAATGCATCAAAAAGGCTGTTGACAAGTTGTAAAAACGACAAAATAGAAATAATAACATACTAATAACTACTTTATTATGAAAGAAACTCCTTATATGGTATTTGCGGGAACAAAGTCACGCTATCTCGCAGAAGAAATTTGCAAGGAATTGGGTTGTGAACTCGGACAGATGAACACCACATATTTTGCTGATGGTGAGTTCGCTGTTTCTTACGAAGAGTCAATCCGTGGTAAGAATGTATTCCTTGTACAATCTACATTCCCCAACTCAGACAATTTGATGGAGCTGTTGCTTATGGTTGATGCAGCAAAGCGTGCGTCAGCAAAAAGCATTGTCGCAGTTATGCCATATTTCGGATGGGCACGTCAGGACCGCAAGGACAAGCCACGTGTTTCAATTGGTGCAAAGCTTGTTGCCGACCTTTTGAGCGTTGCCGGTGTCAGCCGTGTCATTACAATGGACTTGCACGCAGACCAGATTCAGGGTTTCTTTGACATTCCTGTTGACCACCTTTATGCATCAATGGTATTCGTGCCATATATTCAGTCACTTAATCTTGAGGATCTTGTAATCGCTACACCGGACGTTGGTGGTTCAAAACGCGCAAGTGCATACGCAAAATGCCTTGGTGTTCCCCTCGTATTGTGCCACAAGACACGTGCAAAGGCAAATGTTGTTGACACAATGCAGATTATCGGTGATGTAAAGGGTAAGAACGTTGTTCTTGTTGACGATATCGTTGACACTGCCGGTACAATATCAAAGGCTGCAGACCTTATGATGGAGAATGGTGCGAAATCGGTTCGTGCAATTGCTTCACACTGCATTATGTCAGGTAATGCATCAGAGCGTGTACGTGAGTCAAAGATGACAGAGATTGTATTTACAAACAGTATCCCTTACGACCGTGGTTGTCCAAAGGTGAAGCAACTCTCTGTTGCACACGGCTTTGCCGAGGCTATCAAATGTGTGCTTAACAACCAGTCTATCAGTTCACACTACATTTGCTGATAAATTGACATACCAAATATCCGCAAGTCACTGAACATAATGTTCGGTGACTTGTTTTTTGTGTATGAACAGAATTCTATTGTTTATTATATTGCCGGCACTTACAGTATCCTGTACCAAACCGAAAGATATTTTTCATATCAGCGGATGTATCAATAATATAGAGAATGGCGAAACAATACTCCTTGCCACTTCGCCCGATGGATTTACATTGAATGAGCTTTCTCGTGCTATTGTTCAAGACCAAAAGTTTTGCTTGAATGGAACAATAGAGAACAGTTGTATCGGGTATATATACAGCAAGAGAGAAGGATTTGATAACCGTGCAATGTTTTTTGTAGAGAAAGGACGCACCGAGATTTTAGTAGACAGTGCCTATTCTCGGGCAAGAGGAACACCGTTGAACGATATGAAAAATGCGACAGAGGATACTGTTAAAGGTTATATAGCTCAACTTGAAGATGTTGAGAAGGCTTGCTATTCTACCCCTTTGGGTGGTGACACGCTTGTGCAATTAGGGGCGAGAGGCTTGGAGCTGCAGGAGCGTCTTCTGAATTATTTGTACAGGACCACTGAAGAGAATGTTGAAAATCCGTTTGGGCTTTATATGCTCATAGCCTATAACGAATTCTTCACGACTACTGAATTGTATTCATTGATGACAACATCGGAAGATGTTGGCGAAGATATGTTTTATAGAACAGTAACCGATATTCTTCATAAGCGACAAAGATGACTGTATAAAAAAGGACAGATTTATCCAATTCCGGAAATCTGTCCTTTTCTATATTGTATCGCTCTATTAATACTGCTCCTTTTCGTTAGGGAAGTCGCAGCGTTTTACATCACCTACGTAACTACCTACTGCATCGGTTATTATAGTGTTCAAATCGGCATATCTGCGCAAAAAACGTGGTGTGAAGTCCGATGTCATACCAAGCATGTCGGCGTATACCAGAATCTGACCGTCTACATTGACGCCGGCACCGATACCGATAACTGGTATATCAATGCTCTTTGCCACCTTTTCGGCAAGCACTGCGGGTATCTTTTCAAGAACAAGAGCGAAACAGCCTGCATCTGCAAGTAATTTGGCATCTGCCAACAGTTTTGCAGCCTCGGCCTCGTCCTTTGCACGCACGCCGTATGTGCCGAACTTGTTGATGCTTTGTGGTGTCAGTCCCAAGTGTGCCATGATGGGGATACCTGCATCAAGGATTTTACGTACTGAGGGTAGAATTTCCTCTCCACCCTCGAGCTTGAGAGCATCGGCGTGAGTTTCTTTCATAATGCGAATGGCATTCTTTACAGCCTCGTCTGCATTCACCTGATATGTTCCAAAAGGCATATCCACAACTACCAATGCGCGCTTAACGCCACGAACCACGCCCTTTGCGTGATAAATCATCTGGTCGAGCGTAATAGGGAGTGTTGTCACATTACCCGCCATTACGTTTGATGCAGAATCACCAACGAGCAGTGCGTCAATGCCTGCGGCATCAAGAATTGAGGCTGTTGTATAATCATACGCAGTGAGCATAGCAATCTTCTCACCCTTGCGTTTCATCTCTGTAAAACGGTGTGTCGTAACCTTGCGTGTGTCTTCAACTAAATATTTGGACATTGTCAAAAATGTTAAATTGTTCAACATTGCCGGTATTTACCGGCCAAATCAAATCGTCGGCAAAGTTACTATAAAACATTTTAAAGAGCGAAGAAAAAGATAAATAAAAAGAAATATATTTATCCTAAGAAGGCTTTTAGAATTGCCAAAAAAAAAGTAAATTAGCAATCTGATACGATTTTGCGCAATGAAGATTATACATACGGCCGATTGGCATTTGGGACAAACTTTTTACGGATACGACAGAAGTCGTGAGCACGCAGTCTTTCTTGACTGGTTGTGTAGCGTCATCAAGGATACCGGCTCTGAACTGTTGCTCATTGCCGGCGATATATTCGACTCTCCAAACCCGTCGGCCGAGGCGCAAAGGATGTTCTATACATTCTTAACAAAGGTTACAGCCGAAAATCCCCATTTGCAAGTCATCATTACCGCAGGAAACCACGATTCCGCAGCCCGTCTTGAAGCCCCCAACTCACTCCTTGGTGTTTTTAACACAAATGTGTCGGGAATTGTGCATTATATCGATGGTAAAATAGAATACGACAGAATGATTATACCACTGAAAAATGGTGGATGCTGTCTTGCTGTCCCCTATCTGCGACACAACGACTTGCCCGAAGCCGATACATACAGCGATGGAGTCGCAATGCTTTATAATGAGCTCTATAACATTGCAAGGGCAAAGGGGTACTACCCCATCATTGCTATGGGACACCTTCAGGCATCAGGAGCCGAAGTGTCTGTCGGAGATTCTTCGGAATATGTAATAATAGGCGGTATGGAGGGTATCGATTCGCGTTTCGCAAATGACGGTATTGCATATACAGCCCTTGGACATTTGCACAAAGCACAGCGTGTAGCCCGTCGTGAGAACATACGCTATTCCGGTGCTCCTTTACCTATGTCGTTTGCCGAGAGAAACAATACTCAAGGCGTAACGCAAATCATCATCAATGGCGATGACTGTATAGTTGAAAAAATAGTCTTCGATGTACCGGTAAAATTAAAAAGCATTCCGGCTAAGCCCGAACCGATAGAAAACGTCCTGAAGGCGTTGGCAGATTTGCCGGCTGGCGAATTGAATGACAACTCACCCTATCTTGAAGTGAATGTGCTGGTAAGGGCTGTAGACCCCACATTGAGGCAACAGATTGAAGATGCCATTGTCGGCAAGGCGGTGAGATTGGTCAGAATTCAGGCAACAAGTGAGAATACTCAAACAGAACAGCGTCATTCCCAAATGACGTACGATGATTTCAAGCGCAAGGACCCGTCGGAAATTGTGCAGGACATATATAAAAAACAATGTGGCGAGGATATGCCGGAATATCTGGCAGACAAATTAAATGAAATAATAAAGGGTATATACAATGAAGATATTGGCAATTAGAGGATGTAATCTGGCCTCTCTCGAAGGTGAGTTCGAGGTGGATTTCCGCAGTGAGCCACTTCGTTCTGCAGGGCTTTTTGCCATAACCGGCAATACGGGTGCCGGCAAGACCACCATACTCGATGCGATGTGTATAGCTCTTTACAAACGCTCACCTCGCCTTGAGAATGTAAAGAGGGGTACAAAGGTTGAAGGCACAGGCGCGTCAACAGTGAGCGAAAGCGACGTGAGGACTATACTTCAACGAGGAAAGCACAAAGGATATGCCGAAGTAGACTTCCTTGCAGTTGATGGAAATGACTATCGTGCACGTTGGAGCGTTTCAAGAGTACATAATAGTCCGACAGGAAATTTGTCGGCAGCTACACAAGACCTCACCAACCTGACAACAGGAACACACAAAAAACTTTCAGCAAACGAAGCAAAGACAGAAATCCCCCGTCTTGTCGGTCTTGAATATGAACAATTCACTCGCGCGGTCCTGCTTGCACAGGGAAATTTTTCGGCATTCATAAAAGCCGAGGAGAATGAAAAGGCGCAGATGCTCGAGAAATTGACCGATACAGGAATATACAGCCGAATTTCAGCAAGTATATACTCCAGGACACAGGAGGTTAAGAAAGATGTTGAGCTTATAGAAGCCAAACGTCAGTCACTGCAACTTTTGAGCGACGAAGAACTAACGGAATTGAGTGAAAGGAAACAGGAACTTCTTGGAAACCTTGACGAGAACAGGCACAGACAGGAACTGTTAAAAGGAAAGAACGATTGGCTGATACGTTTCAACGCGCTTAACGAACAGATTCGTCAGGCCGACAGACTGCTCGAATCAGCAAAAGAAAAATTACATGAAGCAGAGCCTGTTGCTGAAAGACTGAAACAGATAGACAGTGTGCAGGAAATTCGTGACGATTATATGTCGTTGCGTAGTCTTGAAAAGCAAAGCGCCGACAACAATTCTGAATTGGCAATACTCGAAAAGCAATTAGAGGGCTATAATGCCGATTATGGCAAAATTTGCAGCGTTGTTGAATCTGTTTCAAACGAGCAGGAAAAGATAAATGCAGAATATCTGAATGCTCAGCCTCGAATAACCGAGGCCGTACAATTGGAAAAGCAGTTGTCCAATGATCTAAAAAGATATGAAGAGCAGAACACTGAGATTGGAACTTTGCATAAGGAGCGTGAGAAAATTGTAAATTACATCTCCTCGTGCAAAAACGAATCAACCGTACTCTCTAATGAATCGGAAGAAAAAAGCAAGTGGATTGAAAACCATTCGGCCTATTCTGAAACGATACCGATGATACCGAGTATCATTGCAAACATAAAATTCATCGGCAATGAGAACATGTCGATGCAAAGCAAGAAAACTACCCTTGCACAAGCAATGAAACTCTACTCCGGTTATGAGGAACAACTTGTTTCTGCACGCCAAAGTGAAGAATTGCTCAAGCAGACAATGTCGAGCGAAATTGCCGTTTTGCGCAAAAGGCTTGTCGATGGAGAACCTTGTCCGGTATGTGGCAGCAGGCACCACGAGGTCGTAGAGATTGCAGCCAATCTACTCGAAGAGAAACAGTTGGAAAAGGCAAAAGCGGACAACCGTTTGCTTATTGAACATCTGGAAAAATCATTCTCGGACAGCAAAAACGAGATTGATACATTACGCGTTGCTATCGAACAGCACGAAAAAGCTATTGTTCAATACAAAAAGGCCAACATTGATTTTCTTGCCGGCGTTGACAATGCCAACGAACTGCTTGATGGCGAAAATGTTGTGTCAGAACTCAACGGGCTATTTACAAGGTGGAACAGTTACAAAGAGCGACTCACAGCAATTGGCAATGAGCAGGCCCTTATAACGAACAAACTTCAGAATTCTCAAAATCGTCTTGACGAAATTGATAACAGCCTAAACAGCAAGAGAGAAAAAAATCAGCTGTTGAAAACAGAAATTGACAGCCAGAAAGATAAACTGCTTTCGCTTTTGGGCAAATGGGAGTCGGCCGATGCTCTCCTGCAATATTACAACAAGGCGATAGCCGATATAAACAAAGCCTTTGTATCCGCAACAGAGAACAAAAGCAAGATAGATGTTGAACTTAACAGGTTGAAGGGGGGAATTTCAGGAAAGGCAAAGCTGTCGGTTGAAATCTCGACAAGGATTACGACTCAAACCCAAATAGTCAACACCTACCTCGCTGCACGCAAGGATTGTCTGAAAATGACAAAACTTGACGAACTTTTGACAATAGAACACGCGTCAATCGCAGCAATGCGTGCAGAGATAGACTCTCTTGAAAAGAACGTTACGGCAGCAGAGGCAACCCTTCGGGAACGCACGCAGAACCTCAAGGAACATCACAATGCAACAATCAAGCCTCTTGAAAGCGAGGATGCAACCTTCATACAGAATGAAATTGCATCAATTGAAAAATGTGTGCAGGATACGAATGAGCAAATAATACGAATAAATGCCCAATTGCTCAAAGATGAGAAAAATCGTGCAGAATTCAAAAAGTACAGTAAGGAGTATGAAGAGAAGATGTTGCAGATGTCACATTGGAGTACTCTTTGCAATATGTTCGGTTCGTCCAATGGAACTGCGCTTATGAAATTGGCGCAGGGATATACACTGGATATTCTGCTTGATGTCGCAAATGTGCATCTGGCAGAAATGACAAAACGATACAGATTGGCCAGAATAGCCGATGACAACTTGGGAATCAAGGTCATTGACCTTGATATGATGTCGGAAAGCCGTTCGGCACACACCCTTTCGGGCGGTGAAACATTCATAGTATCGTTGGCATTGTCATTGGCACTCTCCTCTCTTTCATCAAGCTATATGAGCATAGAATCCCTATTTATTGATGAAGGATTCGGTGCTCTGGACAAGGATACATTACAGACAGCATTGATGGTACTGGAAAAATTGCAGAGCCGTGGCCGAAAAATCGGTGTCATATCCCATCTCTCTGAGATGTTGGAACAGATACCGGTGAAGGTCAATGTAAAGAAAGTATCGCCAGGCAAAAGCAAGATTGAGATAATTGAAAATCGTAAATAGTAAAACGATATGAGTGAAAACCTTAAAATATATAGAGCTTCAGCCGGTTCGGGAAAAACCTTTACTTTGGCTCTTGAATATATAAAGTTGTTGATTTCCAATCCGAAGTCGTACCGCAATATTCTTGCTGTAACCTTTACAAACAAGGCGACAGCAGAAATGAAGGAGCGTATTCTTGGAAAGCTATACGGTGTTGCGAACGGACTGAAGAGTGCTGCCGATTATACAGAAAAAATCAGGCAGCAACTTCCTGAATACAACGATGATATAATCAGAAAGAGAGCCGGTGAAGCTCTTGAATACATACTTCATGATTACGGTCACTTCCGCATACAGACCATCGATGCTTTTTTTCAGTCTGTTTTGCGTAGCCTAGCCAAAGAGCTCGATCTCAATGGCGATATGGAGATTTCCCTTGATGGTGAAGAGTTGCTGAACAATGCTGTTGATACATACATAAAGAGGCTTGAACCCGAAACACCACAAATATCACAAGTCGTGAATTATATCGAAGACAAAATGAGCAGTGGTGAGAGATGGAAGGTGGATAAAGAGATAAAAGACTTTGCCAAGAATATACTCAGTGAAGAGTATCAGCAACGTGGGGAAAAGTTGCGTGAGGAGATGGAGCGTGACAATGGTCTGGCGCTGAAAACATTCTACAAAGAGATTACAGCATTAAAAAAGGAGATCAAGACAACTGCAGAAAACATAGGAACCCGTTTTTTTGAACTGGCTGACGGATTTACCAGTCGCGACTTCAAATATGGTGAAAAGGGTATTTGGGGTATATTTGAAAAGATGCGCAACGGCGACATCGTGAATATCACACCCACACGCGCGGCTTTGGCAGAAAACCCATCACAGATATCATCTACTTGTCCTCACGTGGAGGAAATAGCTGACCTTATAAAGAACAGTATTCCTTTATATGAGAGAATGGTAAACTGCACCCTGTCGCTTGAACACTACCATCAGTTGGCTATGCTCAACAATATCGCGGCGACCTTAAAGGAGGAGAATAGTCGTGAGAACCGTTTTATGCTTGCCGAAACGACACATCTTCTTAGTGCAATGATAGACAAGAGTGCCACTTTCATCTTTGAAAAAATCGGAACTGAAATCAACCATATTTTCATTGATGAATTCCAGGACACTTCGCAATTGCAATGGACCTGTTTTAAAGTTCTTCTTGAAGAGGTGCTGGCACGCGGAAATTTCAACCTTATAGTTGGCGATGTCAAGCAGTCTATATACCGTTGGCGTAACAGTGACTGGAATATTATGAATAATATCGGTTCACAGTTCAGACGTGACCAGACAACGTTTGCAAGCCAAGATGTCAAAATCGATGGTAAAACTTATAAATCAACCAATTATCGAAGCGATCGTCGTATTGTGGCTTTCAACAATGCACTTTATCGCGCTGCAATTGACAGTATAGCATCAAAGTATGAAGAGTTTGTAGGCAGTGAAGGAATAAAAGATATAAAGGCAGCCTATGAGGATGTTGAGCAAGCAATACCGCAACCAAAACCGGGGAAAAGTGATAAACCCTGGGAAGGATATACCGAAGTCCGAATCCTTACCAAAGGAAACGAAGGAGAGAACTTCAATGAAATTGCTGTGCAAGAATTGATGAAGACCCTTCGTCGTCTGCTATATGAAGAGAATATCGCCCCACGTGACATTGCAATATTATTGCGTTCAAAAGTTACAAAAATGGAGCTTGTTGTAGACGCGTTCAATAAGAATTTCCCCGGTTTGAAGATTGTTTCCGATGAAGCATACAAGCTATCCTCGTCACAAACCGTTAAATTGGTAATTGCCGCATTGCGATACATTGCAACGCCCGAGGATAAAGTCAATATTCTGAATTTAATCAATCTATACAATAGAGTAACTGCTGATGGAAAAGAAGATGTTGCCAACTGTTACACCGGGAATATTGACATCACCACCCTACTGCCATCCAAGTTGCACAACGAATTAGAACGTCTGAAGGGTTTGCCGGTATATGAACTCATCGAGCAGCTTTTTGCCCTGCTTAATGTCGGCAGCCAAAACGATGAAGACGCCTACATATACTCATTCCTTGATTACGCATCGCAATACATCAACACCCGTCACGCCGACATCAATAAATTTCTTGAAGCCTGGGACGAAAGTCTTAAAGATAAATGTATTCCGGCCGAAAGCATAAACAGTGTGCGCATAATGACAATACACAAATCAAAAGGTCTGGAATTCCACACGGTAATCATTCCTTTCTGCGATTGGAAACTCACAGGTGACGGCCGTAACATCCTTTGGTGTAAACCCAATGTCGCACCCTACAACAACATAAGTCTGCTACCTGTGAACAGCAAGCAGGAAATGGCTATATCAATATACAAGAAAGATTACAACAAAGAATATCTGTACCAAATCGTTGACAATCTGAACATACTTTACGTAGCGACGACACGTGCCAAGAGCAATCTTATAATGTTCAGTGACAAAGTCTCGAACAAGGGAAACAGCGTGTCGGAACTATTGAATGCAGTTATACCGAACTTCAATCTAGAGGGCAGTGTTTACGATGCGAAAGAAAACGTATTACGCTATGGAAGTATTGTGCATAGCAAGAATGTAGAGTGTGAAAAAGGCGAGGAAAAGGCCGACAACCCATTTGAAGAGAAACCGCGTATCCTTAATATGCCGTTCTGTTACTATGACAGCAGAATAGAATTCCGCCAATCGCGCGAACTTGCACGTTTTCTTGCAACAGACAAAACGGAGCAGAAACAGCAGGAGAACATAGCAAAAGGTGAGCTGATGCACTTTCTTCTATCGAATATAGAAAAGAAGTCTGACATTGATAAGGCGTTGGAAAAGACTCTGGTTCTTAAAGGCCTTATTGCAACTGAGGAGGAGTACAATAGCGCAAAGAATATCCTGATACGTGCCCTTGACAATCCAAAAGCCGAAAGTTGGTTCAATGGGACATACAAACTTTTCAACGAACGCTCCATTCTTGTTGCCGATGGCGAGGAGAACAGCCGCAGGCCGGACAGGGTGATGATAAAGGGTGACACAGCCATTGTCGTTGACTATAAATTCGCACGCGAAAGAGAAGAACATATTGAGCAAGTAAGGCTTTATATGGATCTGCTCAGGAAAATCGGCTACAAAGACGTCAAAGGCTATCTATGGTATGGATACAAGAACGAAATAAAGGAGATATAAATATGACACCATTTCTAAAACTCGTTGCAAACGACGTATACAAGAGATTCAATGGACATCTCGAAGATGTTGCAGTTGTATTTCCCAATAAACGTGCAGGGTTGTTCTTCAACCGCTACCTGCTCGAGAGCAGTAACAATGCCCCAATGTGGAGCCCGAGATATATGACCATTGATGAACTGTTCCAGCAAAGCAGTTCCCTTGCCATTGGTGACCCAATCCTGCTTGTAAGCAAATTATACAAGGAATATATTCGTCCAAGACGCAATGGCGAAAGCGACACCGATTATGAGAAAAGTGTCGAATCGCTTGACAGTTTCTATTATTGGGGCGAAATGTTGATAAAGGATTTTGACGATGTAGACAAACACCTTGTAGATGCCAAACAACTGTTTTCAAACATAAAGGATTTGCGCGAAATAGGAACCGCAAGAAATACTCTTGACTCTAAACAGGCCGAGCTTATAGGAAAGTTCTTCAACAATTTTAAGCCGGAGATTGAAAGCGATATAAAAAATAATTTTCAGGAAATCTGGGAACGCCTATACACCGTTTATGAAAATTTCAAGTCTTCACTGCGTAGTGCCGGTGTTGCATACGAAGGAATGCTCTACCGCGATGTCATTGAAAACAGCGACAATATCGTATTGGATTATGACAAATATATTTTTGTCGGCTTCAATGCTTTGAACGAGGTTGAAATACGCCTGTTCGACTACATAAAC
The DNA here is from genome assembly GCA_017646665.1 of Bacteroidaceae bacterium. Classification (GTDB taxonomy): domain Bacteria; phylum Bacteroidota; class Bacteroidia; order Bacteroidales; family Bacteroidaceae; genus HGM04593. The sequence continues at coordinate 11,574 of JAGCMB010000027.1, read as the reverse complement.
AAACAGGGAAAAGCCCTATTTTATTGGGACTATGACAACTATTACACAGGCACACCCGAAGACACAAAACACGAGGCTGGGTTGTTTATGAACCGTAATATTGCAAAATTCCCGGGTGCTTTTGACAAGACATATTTCAATAATCTCAAGACAGACAAAAAGATAACAGTCGTTGAAACAGTCAATAACAGCAGTGCTGTGAGGTATGTTTCAACATGGTTGAACGATAACTTGACAGAAAATGAGATAGAAACGGCGATTGTGCTTTGTGACGAAACGATGCTCGAAGCCACCTTACACGCTATACCCGAAGAAGCCAACGGCCACCCTATCAGGCAGATGAATGTGACAATGGGTTTCCCAATAACGCACACTCCTATATTCGGGCTTGTGAAACAACTTGTTGATTTGCAGATACGTGGATGGAGCGAAAAGCAGGAAGCCTTCACGCTGTCACACGTAAGCAGTGTACTCAAACATCCCTATGTGATACAAGGCAGCGAAAACAGCCGTGAATTGCGCAACAAACTGCTTCGCGAAAAGATTTTCTTTCCAAGCAAAGAGATTCTGTCACCAGATGAATTCCTCGCGTCGGTATTTACACGCACAACCGACAACAAAGAGTGGCTTATCGGCCTGAGCAAGCTCATTTATGACATTGCACAGCGCCAGCACAACGGTGAGGAGAGTTCGCTGTATGAGCAACTTTTTGTGGAGGCAATCCTTAAGGTGTATACTCAATGTAGACGTCTTGTGCAATTGCTGGAAAGCGGCGAACTGAACCTTCAACAGTCTACAATAGGAAAACTCCTTATAAGAATGTTGTCGTCACAAAGACTGCCATTCCACGGTGAGCCTGTTGTTGGATTGCAGATAATGGGATTGCTTGAAACCCGTAATCTAGATTTCAAGAACATAATTCTACTTGGAGTCAATGAGGGCAATCTTCCTAAAAATAGTAGCGACGGTTCATTTGTTCCTTATAATCTGCACCGTGCCTTTGGACTGACATTGAGTGAGCATCGCGATTCAATTTATGCCTACTATCTTTACCGTTTGCTTCAGCGTGCACAGAATGTTACACTTGTCTACAACAGCTCGTCTGACAGCAAGACACGAGGCGAGTGTTCACGTTACATACTTCAACTAATTGGCAGTAAATTGTACAATATTGAACGTATAGCACTCAGTTCACAACAAGGAACATCATCACTTGAACTGAAACCACAACAGAAGACCAAGGAGATGATTGATATTCTGCGTAGCAGATTCGACACGACATACAGTAGCGATGCGAAGATTCTGACACCATCGGCAATAAATAAATATATTGACTGTGGTTTGAAATTTTTCTATTACTACATAATGAAGATAAAGCCATTGGAGGATGTTGACGAGGATTTCAAGGATAATGACTTTGGTACAGTATTCCACAAAGCTGCTGAATATTTGTATGAAAAGATAAGCGACAAGGGTGTCAATTCTCTTATAACAGCCTCAGCCCTGGAGTATTATATAAAGAACCCCGCCTTGCTTTATGAATTCATAGACAAGGCTTTCAAAAAGGAGTTTTTTAAGGACAACAAGCCTGTGTATAATGGAGAACAATACATTAAACGTGGCGTGCTGCATCATTTTTTATTACGTCTTGTAAAAATGGATGCTCTCTATGCCCCATTCAGGTACATTGGCAGCGAAGTTGAAATAGAAATGCCTTATAGATTTACAAGCGCAGAGAATGATATTTCAATCAGATTGGGCGGAACTATTGACCGTGTAGATTGCAAGCAAGACAATATTATTGTCGCAGACTATAAAACCGGCGGTGGAGAGAAACAGGAAGGTAATGTAACCCTTGATGATATATTTATTCATAAGATAAAGTCTTCGGGTTACCGTCTGCAAGCCTTTCTGTACTCCATAGCACTGAAGGATGCACTTGAGAACAACAGGAACGGACACGGTAGATGGATAGAAAAGATAAGACAGACAGGTGCAAGAAAAATATCGCCACAATTGTTATATGTACATCGTAAAGAGAATGCCACACGAAATGAATTCGTTGTAAATTTGAGCAAAACTCCAATAGATGATATTACCTCAATTGAAAACGAATATATGAGCAGACTGCAACAGGTGTTGTCGGAGATATTTGATGTAAACATTCCATTTGCTCCGACAAGCGATTGCAAGCGTTGTGAATTTTGTGATTACAAGGAGATTTGTGGAAAATAACATATTTTAACACAGAACAGGCAAACAAAACAGCCTTGTCAAATGTTATATATATGTGTTTTTCATAGTAATAGATTCAAAATGGAAACGCCTGCCTGCGAAGGTCGGTATCCAGCGGGCAAAGGCGTTTGCCCGGAACAGAAAGCCACGTCGTTCCCCTAAGGCGTGGCTTTTTTTTATTCAGCAACCACTCTCATTACACACTCTTTGCAATCGAACGCCAGACGAAATTTGCGTCCGTCGCCCGACACTATGTAGAATGGCTCTTTATATGGCGATGGCTTACCGCTTTTTGTGCACCATCCCAGACTGTATTTCAGACAGTGCTTGCAGAACATTACGGTTGCATTTTCCTTGCCTTGTAGTTCAAAAGCCGGCTGCACATCACACACGTTGTGCTGTTTGTAGAACTGTTGTGCAAATTTGTTGGAGATATTCCCTTTGTAGTCCAGAGCTGTTGTTATATAATCAATATTATTCTCCTTCAATCTCATATCCGTGCGTTTAACGCCGGCACGTCTGTTCTTCAGTATGAGGTCAGAAAGGGTGCGACGCATTTCGGAGAGCAACGACGAGGGTACAAACCAATCGTCTGAAAGCTTGACATCGACATTGGAAACCTCAAATGGAGTGTTGCCCCACTTGCCAAGTTGGTTTATGATGTTATCACGTTGCGATGAACGCGCAACCTCCTTTTTAAATGGTATTTCAACGCAATGCTCCACTTCACTTTCGTCAACAGCCTGCAAGGAGAATCCGAATGCACTGTCACTGAAGAGCAACGATATAGCAATGCGGCGAGGTGCGTCGGGACGCGATAGCAGGCGTTCAAAATCACAGTCATAGTTGCGGTAAAGCTCGTTGCCACTTTCAATCTGAGGCATTGTTTGTGGATAGATTCTGTTGCCTTCGACCTTGTTTATGCGGAAACCGTGTAATTTCCCATCCTCACCAACAAAGCAGGCTCCATCGCCATTGTTGAAATCACCACCAATGATGGTGAAATAGTAACGCGATACGAATTTTACACGCCCAATATATTCTCCCTTGGATTTGGGGCTTTCGAAGGAGGTCATATTCTCTTTTGAACCGTGTAGCATATAATCGGTAAAGCCACGGTTGAAACTTTTTTCCGGAGCCGGAGTAAATTGAGGATAACTCTTGCCCTGCGAAGCGCGTTCAAACTCTTTTCTTCTTGCAAATACAGCATCAAGTTTTTCGCGGTAATATGCTGTAATGTTCTTTACATACGAAGCGTCCTTCAAACGGCCTTCAATCTTGAACGATGTTACTCCGGCATCAAGCATATCCTCAATGGAAGCCGAACGGTTCATATCTTTGAGTGAGAGCAGATGCCTGTCGCGTACAACAACTTTTCCTTCGGTATCTACAAGGTCAAAAGCCAACCTACAGAACTGTGCACAAGCACCACGATTAGCACTGCGACCGTAGCAGTGTTGCGATGCATAGCACTTTCCGCTGTAACTTACGCATAGCGCGCCATGGACAAATACTTCGAGCTCGGTCTGGGGTACAGCTGTATGTATCTCCTTTATCTGCTCTAGTGTCAGCTCACGCGCAAGTACAACACGTGGAAAACCAACATCGGAAAGGAATTTTACTTTCTCGACGGTGCGGTTGTCCATTTGTGTGCTTGCATGCAGTGGAATGGGCGGAATATTCATTCCTGCAATGCCCATATCTTGCACAATGAGCGCATCGACACCAGCGTCATACAACTCCTGCACAAGCTTTTCAACGGCAGCAATCTCCTCGTCATAAATGATGGTGTTCAGAGTAACATATACCTTTACCCCAAAGATATGTGCATAATCTACCAAGTGGGCAATGTCTTCGACTGAATTGCCGGCTGCCTGTCGCGCACCAAAGCGCGCAGCACCAATATACACAGCATCGGCACCGTGGTTAATTGCTGCTATGCCTGTTTCATAATCCTTTGCCGGAGCAAGGAGCTCGATTTTGCGAGGAGTCTGTGACATCTTTATCCAAATTTCTGTTACACTGCAAATTTAGTTCAAAAACTGCAGATTAGGAAGATTTTTGCAGACAATCGAATGACAATGGCAGTTACTCTATCGATATTCAGTATAATAAAAAGCATGAGCCAACCATGGCTGGCTCATCCAAACTCATTCTATCGGTATCTGTATGATTGAAAGCCACTTCTCCGGGTCTTCCTGGTTCCAGATACCATCGATGTAACAGGTACGCGGGTGTCCGGCTATCCTGTATCCGTTTTGTTCCATATAAGCAAATCCCTCGGTGAATGATTCATAGAAACGCTCATACGGGCCAAAGTGTTTCATGCACAACGCTTTTGGAACGGCTGCAAGTTGCTTGAACTGTATGATGCTGTTGTCAACACCAACATCCTCTACCTGTTCGCAATACTCGATATCAATGTCGGTTGGGCTGTATTCCTTGTTGTGCTCTATTGTGAAGCAATAGCCGGGAGGTGGACATTTGCAACCTAAACGTTGCATCTCGGGGCCAATTACGTTTACACATAAAGGAGCAAGTGCTGCATAATCTGAAATTACTTCACGATGACTCGCTACAATAATTTCGGGCAATGATTCAATACTGAATTTTTCCATAATCTTTAATTTTTTAAAAGAATCCATCCATTCGAGAAGCTGATCACGTCTTGCCACAAGTTGCTTCAACAACTTTTCCGTATCTTCAATCTTTTTGGAAAGTTGTTCCACACTTGGGGCATGGTATTCATTGTCATAAAGATTCCTTATCTCCTCGAGTGTAAAGCCTAACTGCTGCAACTTACGTATAGAATTAAGTTTATGCATCTGGGCAATACTGTAATAACGGTATCCGGTCCACTCATCCACCTCATCGGGGATAAGCAGCTCCTTCTGTTCATAATGACGCAACGTCTTAACGGTCACTTGCATCAAATGGGAGAACTCTCCGATTTTCAACTTTGTTTTTTCTCTCATAATCGCACGATGTATTTGCTAGCAGGTGCAAAGATATTGTATGACCTAAGGTACGAGTCAAGAGAAAATGAAATATTTTTCAAAAAAATATTCTCGATGATGTGTTATATTTATTATTGCTTTTACCTAAATTCGCAATTCAGGAATTCTATATAAATGTTTATGGCATCACAGGACACTACACGTGAAAAAGGAATTTACAGAGTAACCATAATTGGTAGCATTGTGAACTTCGTTCTGCTTGTATTCAAATTCTTTGCAGGTTTCATCGGGCATAGTTCGGCTATGATTGCCGATGCAGTACACTCCTTATCCGATTTTGTTACGGACATTGTTGTCATTGTCTTCGTGAGAATTTCGGGCAAGCCACAGGACGAGAGCCACGATTACGGTCACGGCAAATACGAGACTCTTGCAACGGCCATAATTGGCGCTGTCCTTATAGCTGTCGGAATTGGTATTCTTGCAAACTCCGTTACCGGCATAATCGATGCTTTCAACGGCAAGGTTCTCGAGGCTCCAAGCATACTTGCATTGATTGCAGCGGCCATCTCCATTGTTTCCAAGGAGATATTATATCAATACACCGTCTTTAAAGGCCGAAGACTAAGCTCAAAGGTCGTCATTGCAAATGCGTGGCATCACAGGAGCGATGCATTCTCTTCAATCGGCACGCTCATCGGCATTGCGGGTGCCATGTTCTTAGGAGAAAAATGGAGGGTTCTCGACCCTATTGCAGCCTTAATTGTCAGTACATTCATTATAAAGGTTGCCATTGATCTGGTAAAACCTTGTATAGACGAATTGTTGGAGAAATCCTTGTCAAATGAAGTGGAAGGAAAAATACTCTCAATCATACACTCTTTCCCCGAAGTGAAATCTCCTCATCACCTACGCACACGACGCATTGGAAATAACATTGCAATAGAGATTCACATAAGGATGGACGGTGCAATGTCATTGAAAGACGCTCACGAGATAACCAGGAACATTGAGGTTGCATTAAAAGAAGAATTTGGCAAGGATACCCATATCGGCATACATATGGAACCCGCAAAAGATGAAAGATAAGACAGAAAATACAATAGCTTATTATGTATTGCGGAAAATGTTCAGGACAAGATGTATGGCTAAGTATGAATGTAAAGGCAAATAGCAGAAAACTAGAGTAAATTATATTTTCTTTTTCATTGCAAGACCACTTTTTTTTATTAAATTTGCTTCGTGGAAAAATTAATAAAGAACATATCAAAACTCATAGCACAACACAATTGTGTTATAATGCCGGGAGTCGGAGCATTCCTTGCACACAGAGTTCCTGCGTATTACAGTGCAAAGGAAAAGGTTTTTATGCCACCCCACCGCGAACTTGGATTCAATCCACAGGTAACTGTGGACGATGCATTATTGTTGTCTGAATATATGGGTGACGGTCTATTGTCCTATGAAGAGGCAAATGAATACCTTGCAAACGACATTGATTCATTGCGCTCAAAATTGTCGGACAACGGAACTGTCTGCTTTGGCGATTTGGGTATATTTACTATGGATATTGACGGTAAAATATCATTCACTCCAAATGACAACTGCATTGACGACCCATATAACTATGGTTTTGAACCATTGGCAATTTCTCCACTCAAAGAACTTAAGAAAAAGGATATCGTAATCAAACGTAGCAGCATCAGCAAATATGTGTCGGCTATTGCTGCGGCAATAATCCTTATTTTTGTGCTTGTACCAATTGGAAACAGCATTTACAACAGTGATATTCAATTGTCTGTTGCCGGTTTTACACCGGTGGATGTCAATGTAAAGCCATCAGTTCCATCCTTGACAGAAAATCTTGAATGTGAAATAGCTCCTGTTGAAGAAACGGTAACACCCCACATCTACACACTCCCGGCCAGTGTACAAAATACAGCCGTATCCGTAACAGAAGAACCGCAGCAACAGCAAGAAGTAAATGAAGAAATTCAGGTATCATCCGATACTGCAAACCTGTCTAAAGAAGCGTCTAAGCAATATTCTATAATTGTAGCGAGCACACCTAATCCGCAAAATGCACAGTTGGCAATAACTGAACTATCAAGAAAAATGAAGGCCGACTATCAAGTTGTCGAGGGTGATAGACGATTCCGTATAGCAATAGAAAGCTACGATAACGAGTCCGACGCAAATGCAGCTTTGGAGCGTATCCAAGCTACATTCTCCGATGCGTGGGTCTACATCCATTAATTGCAATCCAATATATGAGTAAGATAATCTGTCCCAAGTGTGACTATGCTATAGATTTTGATGCATCAAGCTACAAAGAAGGCCAGTCTTTGGTGTTTGAGTGTGAACATTGTCGCAAAAGTTTCACAATACGTATTGGCGAGAATGATGAAGATATTGAAACCGAGGACTTCGGCCATATCGTTGTCATTGAAAATACATTCTGCTATAAGCAGATTATCCCATTACATGAGGGCGACAATATGTTTGGCAGATATAATAAAGGAACAGTAATCTCAAATCCCATTGAGACAAACGACCCCAGTATGGATCGTCGTCATTGCATTATCAATGTAAAGCGCGGATATTCGGGCGATTTGACATACACAATACGCGACAACCAAAGCGTGACCGGAACATTTGTCATGAACCGCATACTTGGAAATCGTGAACGTTTGTTGATTGAGGACGGTGCCATAATAACTCTAGGTGCCACTACCCTGATACTTCATACGCCCGATGGCGAGGAATAAAGATAAAAAAAGCAACCGGTCGGTTGCTTTTTTCGTCAGTATATAAAGCTAAAGAATGATATCAGAGGAATTGCTGCAAACGTCGCATATAAAACCAAAAGCAAAAGATACACATCTGATACAAGATAACCACTTTTGGTGTACTGACTCGAAACCCAATCACGGTGTTTATTCTGTTTCTGCAATTTCAATATATAGCGGTACAGGCCATAAAGACTCCATCCTACTGTGACACCGATAAATGTACCGGCAAGTATATCGCCAAGATAATGAACGCCAAGGTATATTCTTGTAAAAGCGTTCATTGCAGCCCAAATTATAAGTGAGACAGAAAGTGCTCTGTTCTTGACAAGCAGGATTATAAACGTTACAATGCCGAATGAGTTCGCTGCGTGGCTCGAAGTAAAGCCATAGCTACCGCCCCTGTAACCATCTACTACATCGACAAGGAACATCAAGCCGGGGTCACGTGTCGGCCTCCATCGTTCAAAAAATGGTTTGCATAGACTTGATGATATGCTGTCTGAAAGGCCCACCACAAGCACAATAATGAAAAGCAACAAAAAGAAGTTCTTTATGTTGTTATTCTTTATTAGCAAATACAGCAACATGAATATCAAAGGTATCCATATTGAAATGGTCGTATACACCTTCATGCATCCATCCCAGAAAATTGAATCACTGCCATTGATGGCAAGAAGAATGTATTTGTCTAAATCAATAATTGTGTTTGTGTCCATTCAAATCCCCTAAAAAAAAATTCTATATACGTTCCAATGACTTTGTTTTTACCCACCCGACAACCCGGTTGCCGTTATTGGCTTCAATCTTAACCCAATCACTCAGAGCGTCATCAATGATTATAACCTTCAATCCTTCGTGAATCTTTGTCAATTCTGTACCGGAACTATCGGGCGAACTTTTTACCACCACCATTTCGTCCAATATTATACCTTCGGGCAACTCGCTCCCCGAGTTGCCAAGATTATATGCCGATATGTTGGAAATCACAGTAATTGCAAAGCTTATGATAACCAAAGTGAGTGATATTTTGCGCGTATTGTTCCTGAAAAGATAGAAGAAGAGCGTTAAAAGCATTACGACAAATGCTACAATTCCTACAACAGCCCAAGCATCCTTTGACAAGAGAGATATTAGCGAATTCCCCCACTCCTTATAGAACGGTATTTCATCCATAGGTACATTATCGACAATCTTTTCTTGTACAAATTCAAGATTTGCCCTTGTATCCTCGTCGAACGCATCTATACCCAACGCGCGTTCGTAATTCAGAATAGCCTTGCCGAGTTGATTGCTTCTGTAATAAGCATTGCCAAGGTTATAATACAACGGTAGCGATGCACCCTGTTCGGCAATGACTGCCTCATAAATGTCGATAGCATCGTTATACCTTGATTCTGAGTATGCCTTATCTCCAATTTCTTTTGTAAAACCTACATTTTCTTGAGATACTGCGAAGAACGGTATTATAATAAACAGAAATGCTGATATAATTTTTTTCATATTATTTTCTTATTGAGTTCTCCATTTTACTGATTACAGCTACAGCCATTTTATACACCTTATCCATTGTCGCACCTGAATCGCCTGGAGCATAGCGGGCAAATTCACACTCGTTCAACAGATTCATAAGTTCAGCAACAAGTTCATCGTCACAGCCACGTCTTGAGAGTTCATTTGAGATATTGTCCTTAGACAACTGAGAAAGTGGGATATTCAGCTTGTCACTCATATAATACCATATAGCCTTTAATGTTTCATCGTAGAATTCATTCTCTTGATTATTGCGCAACAGGGTCTTGACATTCTTTAAACGACGTACTGCAACAGAATTAGCTTTTTTAGTCTTGACAAGCGACACATTCTCGTTCTCTTTTATTCGCTTTCTATATACCAATACAGCAACGACAAAAGCAAGAAGGGATACAACGTATGTCAACCAATATAGAGCCGATTCATAGATTTTGCCGTCATTGCCATTTTCATCTGCGCCCAATTTGATATAGCGAATGTCGTTGGCAAGGAGTTTACCCTCCTCTTTTACTATATAGACATTACCGGTTTGGGCCGTTGTTGTAGCTCCCTTTGCAACATCAATGGTAAATTCCTTACCCTCAACAACTTTATAGCTGTTGGTTGCAGTGTCAAAATATACAAACTTTGCAGCCGGCAATGTGAATTGCCCGGCAGTGCGTGGAGTCACAACATATTCGTAAATCTTTTCTCCGGCAAAACCTTTGTTTGTAAGTTTGTATTTGTTGCTGATTATCGGGTCATAGACATCAAACTCCGAGGGGAATTCCACAACCGGATCGCCCATAAGTTTCATATTTCCATCACCTTTGACAACAACCTTTAAAGTAAATTCCTCATTTGACTTCAGGCTTGATGCACTGACCGAACTGCTGACATTGAACTGTCCCACCGCTCCGGAAAAGCCTTGTGGCTTTCCTGCAGGAAGTTTTTCAACATCAATGATTACTTTGTTCGATTTGACTTTCTTGTTTACGTTAACGTATGAATAGCCACCATTGAACATCATTTCAAAAGGATCCATTGTCCTGCGTGTCTGCACAGCCACTACCGCCTCATACTCCATCGACGGGATTTCAAGTTTACCTGATTCCTGCGGGAACAATATGAACTTTCTCCACACCATTGTGTTGTAGTTGCGGCCATTGTAACGTTCCAGTTCAAACTGTCGTTGCTGAGGCAATTCAACCTCCTGAATATTGAACCCCTTAAGGTCGGGAGCCGGATTGTCCAAATTGACAAGATTTACGTCTGTATATACCTTATAGGTCAATTGCAAAGCCTCCTGTTCATAAACCTTTGTTTTGCTCACAGATGCCACAATAAAAAGGTTCTCATTCGAAATATCCGTGTTTGAACTGCCACTTTGTCGTGTAGAGGATCCTCTTGAATTATTATTCTGTTGCTGTGACGATGCCGCAGCCGCAGCTTGGCTTTCGGGCAATGCCTTTATTGTAACTGGATTTGACACCACTTGTTTTCCATCAACCATTACCGATGCACCAGGAATTGTTACATCACCTTCCTTGTCAATCACAACTATATATGTAAATGTTATAGTCTGTGTTGATGTTCTACGTCCGTTTACGTTTGAGCTTTGTGTGAAAAATGAGCTATGAGGTCCTGTCAGAATCCTTAGTCCATCAATCTCCGGAATAGTTGGCTGACCATCAGTCTTTTTATTGGCTTCGTATTTCAGTTCGAAGCGTTTACCGGCCACAACGGATTTTGGTGCTGATGCGATGAATGACACCTCATCGGCAAAAGCCGTACAGATAGTGGTCAGAATCAATAATGTCGATAATATTATTTTTCTCATTGATATGTTGTGTTGTCAATAATATATGTTCTACAAAAAAGTTGCTTACCAGTTCTTATCAATAGAATTTGCCTTAACTTTAACTTTTTCAGCCTCTTCCATCTTTTCTCTGATCTCTTTTTCGTCTTGCATCAAAGCCTTCAGCATCTGCTCAATTTGTTCTTTATCCTCCTGGAAATCACGTTCTTGTTGCTGCTGTTTCTGTTGCTGTTGTTGTTGATCTTGTTGTTCTTTCTAATTT
>JAGCMB010000026.1 GCA_017646665.1 Bacteroidaceae bacterium | reverse complement strand
TATAAATATAAGGTAGAAGAGGTGTTGTTTTGATGTCAAAAACAGACAAAAAATAAGGCGACCGAAGTCGCCTTTTCAATGTTAGTCTAATTAATCAACCCACTTTGCTATCGTCGATTTAGGTATCGCCATGGGTCGGGAGTCATAAACTTTTCGAACTCCTCCATATTGGTGATACACTCGATATTTTGTTTCTTCTCGAGCCATTTCTTGATGGTTGGTCGATCAAAGTACAACCTGTTGCCTTGGCGGATAAACGGGATGTCGTGACACCTTACCGTTCGGTACACCGCAGATTTTGATTTGCCAAGCAGATTGCAAACATCCTCCACACTCATCAGCTCTCCTTCGAGTGGCTGAGGTTGCTGCTTCTCGCGAACTGTCTTTTCAAGTGCTTCAATTCTTTCTACCAGATTTTGAATGAGCTCCGGTAGCTGCTCAAATGATAAAGTTTTTTCTTGCATTGTCATAGTTTTAAATTTTAAGTTAAACTATTTGGAAGCGTTTTCATATTAAGAGTAGAGGGGCGTTAGTGATAAGGTTTGAGAATTGGTGATTTTTTTGCAAAAAAATTTGTGAACGACTTTCGCCTCCGACAACCAATGCCTTTTTAGTAGAAAGCACTATTCTCTTCGCCCTGTTATTGCAGCTCGTTGCACTCCGTTGCACCTCATTGCACACCATTGCAAACTTGGCGAGATATTTTTGTTGAAGATATTAAAGCATAAAAAAATCCCGAAAGTCGAGTCTAACTTTCGGGATTTATTCGTCTATTTTTGTGGGAATTTCTGTTGCTATTTGTGGGCGTTAGCGTTTATTAGTGTGCATTAGAGGGCGTTAGTTACTTGCCGATGCAGAAAGTTAAGCATATCTGAGTATCAATGAGTTACAAATTAGTGGCTCAAATACGGCCCAAAATTCTGATAATCAATAATAAACGATGATAAACAATGAGTAAATCAGGTTGATAGATTATCAGTACTGGTGATACAATCTGGTCCTCTAATTTGCACGTTTCTGTCGTAAAGATAGTAATTATTCATGACTTTTCCAAATGTGTATTTTAGTGTAATTATTATTGAATTTGCGTCCTAATGATAGTTTCATACTCTAATCTTTTTATTGAAAGAGTAGAGAAAAGACGCATAATAGGTTTATTTTAATGGCGATAAGCGATTTTATTGTTCGTTCTCAGCCTCTATATTGCGTATTTTGATTAACTTTGTACCTGTTGTATAATTTGTAATGAATGGAAAATATGAATATGGATACTCACATCCAGCCTATATTTGGAGAAACACCCTCTTGCTTTGCAGAGCGTGTTGGCTTTTCATATTCTTCATGTTCTATTCAGAAGGAGAAAAAAGATAAAGGGCAATTTTTTACTCCGCATGGCATTGCTAAATTTATGGGAAGCATTGCCACTCCAACACAAAGCACGACTATACGAATACTTGACCCAGGCTGTGGTAGTTTAGTGCTATCATGTGCGCTAATTGAAAGTATAGCTACAACAAACAACTGCCTTCGAGAAGTTATATTGGATGTCTATGATACAGACACTTGCTTAACCCCATTGATAAATAAAGTTGCAAACTACCTAAAGGAGTGGCTTGAATATAGAAATATAACTCTTCACACATCTCTTTATAATGATGATTTTGTTATCTCAAATCATCATTATCTATCGTCGCAGGATTTATTTGATAGCAACAGAGTGAGGTATGATTATATTATTTCTAATCCACCATACTTTAAATTAGCCAAGGATGATTATAGAACACAATCATGTATTGATATAGTAGATGGGCAGACTAATATTTATGCCCTATTTATGGCCATATGCTCTAGAATGCTCAAGGATACTGGTGAAATGATCTTCATTACTCCAAGAAGTTTTGCTTCTGGACGCTATTTTCAATCGTTTCGCAACTTTTTATTCTGTAATGTATCGTTGGATTTTGTACATCTTTTTAGTACTCGTAAAGATACATTTGCAAAAGATGATGTACTACAAGAACTCATCATATCGAAGTTTACGACCCAAAACAGCGACAAAGTAGTAGTCTCATATAGTAATGGAGTTAATGATATCGAAGAGTCTAGTAGAAAAGAATACTCTAAGTTAGAGATCGTCGATACTGGTTCGGATGACAAAATACTGTTTATCCCAACCACTGATGATGGAGTGAATGTATTGCGACTATTTCGTTCTTGGAATGGATGTATGGGGGACTATGGATTTAAAATATCAACGGGACCAGTTGTCGCGTTTCGCACTCAAGAACACATTGTAGACCAGCATGATAGTAATACAGTCCCTTTATATTGGATGCATAATGTAGTTAAGATGTTGACAGACCATCCAGTCGTTAGAAAAAATAAGGGACAGTTTATATGTATAACTCAAGACACTAAACAAGTTTTATTACCTAACAAAAACTATATTTTTCTTAGACGAATGAGCTCGAAGGATGATGATAGTAGATTGATAGCAGCTCCTTATTTTGGTAATATGTCTAAAGATAAGTATGTTGGCGTAGAGAATAAATTGAATTATATTTATCGAGTAAATGGCCATTTAAGACGAGACGAGACGATCGGGCTAGCGGCTTTGCTAAATAGTAAATTATTTGATGAATATTTCCGTCTCTTTAATGGAAGCATAAATGTAAGCGCTACAGAACTTAGAATAATGCCATTTCCTCCAATTGATGACATTCGGAAAATTGGAAATAAGATTATACTAAACAACAATTATTCTATTGACTATATTAACAGCCTTGTAGAGAGGCACTTTAACATACAATTATGAGCAAAATTACAGATGCACAAGACATTCTTAAATCACTAGGGCTTCCAGAAGCGCAGCAGAATGAGCTTTCTGCTCTAACACTTTTGGCTCTTTGCGAAATAAAAAAGGATGATCATTGGTCCAATGCCATTAAAAAGAGCATGAGAATTACAAAGGAGATAATGGCGTTTGTTAATGCAAACTACAAAGCTGATGCTCCATATGCTCCAAATACCAGAGAGACTTTTAGGCGACAAGTGTTACACCAGTTTGTTCAAGCAGGTGTTGCCAGCTATAATCCTGATGATCCTAATCTTCCAGTCAATAGCCCGAAGGCTCATTATGCCTTGACTGATGAGGCATTAACAGTGATTAAGGTTTACGGGACTGATGCTTTCAAGGCACATACCGGTGAGTTTATAGCAGCACACGCCGAAATACAACAAAAATACGCAGCTGAAAGAAAACTGAATAAAATACCATTGAATATAAATGGGAAAGAATACCATCTTTCTCCAGGCGAGCACAATGAAATTCAAGTAGCAGTTATTAACGAATTCGCTCCTCGCTTTGCTGCGGGTAGCAAGTTGTTGTATATAGGTGACACAGAAGACAAAGATCTCTATGTTGATAATGAAGGATTAAAAGCTTTATCTTTAGTCATCACAGAGCACTCAAAATTGCCAGATGTTATTATATCTGATGATGAGCAGGGATGGTTATTTTTAATAGAGGTTGTCACTTCACATGGTCCAGTATCAGCCAAAAGAATGGTAGAACTTGAAGAGTTTACACAAAACTGTCCATATGGGATAGTATATGTTACAGCATTCCCTAATGCAAAAGAGTTTAAAAAACATGTAACAGATATCGCTTGGGAAACAGAAGTGTGGCTTGCTGATACACCAGACCATATGATTCATTTCAATGGTGATCGTTTTATTGGACCAAGATAATATAGGTGGAAGTTAAGGGGCGTCAGTGATGATGCCCCTAATTCTGTACTTTATATAAAGTAGTTAGTTTGCCGTTCTCCGACTCAAATAGGAATCGTCCGTTCTTCAAGATGCACTCGTGAGTCTTTTCGTCATTTGTATCCGCCTCAAGCATCTTGTCCGCGTGTTCTGCCGAGATAATCTGCATCTCTACACCCTGAATAGTTGCACCTCATTGCACTCCATTTCACTCCGTTGCACCTCATTGCAAACTTGGTGAAATCTCTTTAATAGTGGTAGGACAGGTGATGATATCTGACATTGTGGGACAAATATGGCCCAAAAAAGTGATAAACTATGCTATATCAATGACAACTTGACTTTATCATAAAAACACGAAAGGCGCTCTAAATGAGCGCCTTTGATAGTTTATGATAGCTAATGATAAAGTCCTTTTACTTGCCGATACAGAAATTGGCAAAGATGTTACCAAGCACCTCGTCGTTGGTTACTTCGCCGACGATTTCGCTGAGGTTGTTGATGGCGGCGCGCAGATGTTCGCTCACGAGGTCACCGCTGAGGCCGAGTTCGAGGCCTTGCTTTACTTCCTTGATGTTTGCAAGGGCACGGGCGAGGGCTTCATAGTGGCGCACGTTGGTGACAACAACATCGCCACTGGAGATTGAGGGCAAGGCAGCACTGCGCACAAGGAACTCCTCGAGTCTGTCCAAGCCACTTCTGTAACGGGCCGATATTGCCCATATATCGTCACTATCCCACACAACGTCTTCGCCACATTCGGCTACAAGATTCCTACCCCACTCCATAACTTGGGCAAGATGCTCGTTCCTGACGGTGTCGCTTTTGTTTATGAGCACCGCAAGTTTCTTGTCCTTACACTCGGGAAGTATTTTTTTTGCAGTGATTTCCATCTGTGTATAGTCGGCCGCCGGATCTACAAGCCACAATGCTATTGACGATTTCTTGAGTTGCTCAAGGGCACGCTCAATGCCTATGCGCTCCACAATATCCTGTGTCTCGCGCACACCTGCCGTATCGACAAAACGGAAGGCCGTGCCACCGATGTTCATCATACCCTCGATGGTGTCGCGTGTGGTTCCGCTAATGTCGCTCACAATTGCTCTCTCCTCTCGCAAGAGGGCGTTGAGCAGTGTGCTCTTACCGGCATTTGTTTCGCCCACGATGGCCACAGGCACGCCGTTCTTCACGGCATTGCCGACGGCAAAGGAGTCGGTAAGGCGTGTCATAACACGGTCAATATCGTCACACAACTGCATAAGTTGGGTGCGGTCGGCAAACTCCACATCCTCCTCGCTGAAGTCGAGTTCAAGTTCCATAAGCGTAGTGAGTTTAAGCAGTTTATCGCGCAGATTTCCAAGTTCATTACTGAAATCTCCTTTCAACTGATTCATTGCCAGACGATGCGAAGCCTTGGACGATGATGCAATAAGGTCGGCAACGGCTTCGGCACGACTCAAATCCATTTTTCCATTCAGGAAAGCACGCATTGTAAACTCACCCGGGTCGGCCTGGCGCGCTCCGGCAGCAAAGAGTGCAAGCATTAACTGCTGTGTTATATATGTTGAGGCGTGACAACTTATTTCCACCACATCCTCGCCTGTATAGGTATATGGAGCACGCATAATTGTCACAAGTACCTCATCGAGCAGTTCGCAGGGGGTGACGCATACGTCACCGAATACGGCAGTGTGCGATTTGCGCTCGGCCAATGGCAATCCCCTACGTGGTGTAAAGATTTGCGATGTATATTCAATAGCCTTTGCGCCAGATATTCTTATAATGCTTATTGCTCCGCCCTGCGGCGTTGCCAATGCGCATATTGTGTCGTTCATATTATTCAAGGTTAAAGGTTTGAGCAAAAGCGAAAACGAAAAGTTGCCTTTTCGTTTTCTGCTTCAACCTTTCAGTTTTTATTATATCCTATCAAGAACTGTCTTTATCAATTCGCTCATCTTTGCACCATAGTCGACATTAGCTTCTTTGGCACGACGATTGGCTATTACAAGACAAACAGTAACAGCCTGATGCCCCATAAGAGCCGCCAAGCCGGCAAGCGCAGAGCTCTCCATCTCGAAGTTGGTTATCTGTTGGCCTTCGTAGATAAAAGACTCGACCTTCTCATTCTGATGCGGGTCGGCAAGTGGCACACGCAGGCGACGGCCTTGAGGTCCAAAGAAGCCACCACAGGCAATTGTAACGCCACGCACCATATCATTCTTCGCAATGCGCTCCACCAGCTCACTATCGGCAGCTATGACATAAGGAGCCGGTTGACACATATTACCACTCCACCCCAAATGGTTGAGCAAAGCTCGTTCCATTGGAAGGTCGCACACCTCGTTGCGTCCGGCATAGAAGTTGAGCAAGCCATCAAAGCCTACAGACTTTGCCGAACAGATGAATGTACCGACAGGAGTATGAGGCTGCAAACCGCCACAAGTACCAATGCGCACCATCTGCAATTTACGCAGTTCATCCTTCTCATAGCGTGTCGAGAAATCAATATTTGCAAGAGCGTCAATCTCGTTCACTACAATATCCACATTGTCGCAGCCGATACCCGTAGAAACAACTGTTATACGTTTACCTTTATACACACCTGTAATTGTACGGAACTCGCGGTGCTGTATATCACATTCCTGTTCACTGAAATAGGATGCAACCATAGGCACACGTCCCGGGTCACCCACAAGGATAATCTTGTCGGCCAACTGTTCTGGTTTAACCCCCAGATGATAGATAGCCCCATTGGGTTCAATGAGCAACTCCGAAGGAGCGAAATAACGTTTCATAATAAAATAAATTTATAGGTCTACACTCATACAACACATTAATCCTTTGCAATGTTGTCGCGCATAGCCGTGTCGGCCTGAATATTCTTCATTCTATAGTAGTCCATAATACCAAGATTACCATTGCGGAAAGCCTCAGCCATAGCCTTTGGCACCTCGGCCTCAGCCTCAATAACGTGAGCACGAGCCTCCTGGGCACGAGCCTTATTCTCCTGTTCAAGAGCAACAGCCATAGCACGGCGCTCCTCGGCCTTAGCCTGGGCAATATTCTTGTCGGCATTGGCCTGGTCAATCTGCAAAGCAGCACCAATATTCTTACCTATGTCAATATCAGCAATATCAATAGATAGAATTTCGAATGCAGTTCCGGCATCAAGTCCCTTTTTGAGTACCAGTTTTGATATAGAATCGGGGTTCTCAAGAACGGCCTTGTGGCTCTCGGCCGAACCGATAGACGACACAATACCCTCGCCTACACGAGCCAGCACAGTATCCTCGCCTGCACCACCGACAAGACGCTTTATATTTGCGCGCACAGTTACACGGGCAATGGCAATGAGTTGGATACCATCCTTAGCAACTGCAGTGACGTGTGGAGTATCGATAACCTTGGGGTTTACCGACATTTGCACGGCCTCAAAGACATCACGTCCGGCAAGGTCGATAGCAGTTGCCATCTGGAATGAAAGTTCAATGTTTGCCTTTGATGCCGAAACAAGAGCGTGTACAACCTTCACCACATTACCTCCGGCGAGATAATGCGCCTCAAGACTATCACGGGTTATATTCTCCAGTCCGGCCTTGTGAGCCTCAATCATCGCCTGAACGATTGTTCCGGGAGGTACATTACGAATACGCATAAGGAACAGCTGCAACAATGAAATCTGAACACCGGATACTTTAGCCGACAGCCAAAGCACAAATGGCACATAGTGGAAAAACACAATCAAAAAGACCAAAAGTCCCACTACTACACCGCCAATCAAAAATAAATTAGCTTCCATAATACAAATATTTAGTTATTTCTTATTTCCAGTTTTTGCCACGAACAACGAATCGCCCGAAATTCGCACAATCTCAATCTCCTCGTTCTCGTTTATGAAGCCACTTTCAGACTTCACCTCAACCACCTTATCTTTTATAAGCGCCTCACCGATAAGCGCAAGACGTGTTCTGGTAACACCACGGTCACCAACAGCGAACATTGCCACATCCTGCTCATTCACTTTAGAAACAATATTCTTTTTCAGAGCCATTTTGTCAAGCGAATTTCCATAAAGCGCCCACAGGAACAACGATATGCACACCATCACAACAACAAGCAGAGTTATCCACCCGGCAACACTGCCCAGTTGCACAAAAGCATAGAACACCGAGCCAATCATTGAGAGCATACCAAGCACTCCTGTAAAACCGAAACCCGGAATGAACACAACCTCCAGCACCATCATCACCGTTGCAAAAAGAACAAGCAGAACCGTTATCAATATATCCATAACAAGTTTATTTAAAATATTCAATTACCATACAGCGTTTCCTGTTCAAGACGCCTTATCTCATACTCAACACCCTTCAACGCAGAGAACTCATTCTCAACCCTGCTCTCAAGCGCCAAAATCCGCTCTTTCATTTTAGCCTTCACCGATGATGAAGACGAGGCATACTCCTGACGCAAAGAGTCAAGCTGTTCGAGATCCTTGCGATACTGTTCTGTACGTTTCTGCCACTCTTGGAACAGATTGCGCGCTGCCTCACTCTTGAAATCATCAAGCGAATTATAATCATTATGGTCGTCTATCACAAAAAGGAAATCAACCTTTTTTCTATTCGTTTCACGAGAATACATCAACATAGCCATCTGCTGTCGTGCCTTACGGACGGCTGTTTCATCATTCTGAGTATCTGCAATAGAGGAGATATTGGCAATAGCAAGAGCCTTTTCATAGCCCATTGAAGCTACGTCCACCCTCACCTTCTCAACATTCGGAATGAAGACATAGACACAGACTTTGCCTTCGGGCTGGTTGCGGTCGCTGACAAACCATCCCAGGTTCGCCATTTCATTTATCGCCATCATATAATCATTAGCCGTTGAATTGAAAGGCATTCCCACATTATCGGGACGGAAGAAACGGCCGTTTTCGGTGTTCATTCGCGACACAAATATGTCATAGCCACCAATAGAGCCCTCACCATCACTGGCAAAATATAGCGTCACACCATCGGCAAGCATAAACGGATAATCATCATTGCCCTTGGTCTCAAACCCGACGATAGGCTGCACTCTACCCCAGGAATCACCCATTTTCGAACGACGATAAAGCTTCATCAACGGAACGCTATCCTCATTCTCGTCCGAAAAGAATATATCCATGCCACGTTCTGTCTCATTCACAAAACCGGGCAGCGATTCATCACCAAAATATTCGGCACAGGTAGCAATGCGTCCAACATCGTTACCCATAGTATATGCCGTGAGAAAAGCATCCTTGTCGACCACGAAGCTATCTATAAAACAGACAATTTCACTATTGCACACCATTCGGTCGAGCCTGTCACACAGGTTCATCCTTTGTTGCGCCACTACACGCAAGGAGTCGTCCTTTGTCTTGTCGATAAAAACGCCGAAGTTCTCCACTGCCGAAGAGTAATCCTGCTGCAACGAATACCAATCGCCCAAGTACCAAAAAGCCTTGACAATATTACGTGACGCTGCAAACTCAAGCATAGCCTCAACATCCACCGTGTCATTGGTTTCAATACAACAAGCCGCATACCAATAGTTATATTCGCTATTTTTAGGGCTCTTTTTCAGCAGACTCTCAAACATAGGCTTTGCCTCTTCAAAATTACCGGCATTGAACAATGCTTTGGCAGTATTTCTATTTTGGGCAAAAGCACCGGTCAAGACAAAGACAGAGAGTATAATAAAGGATAGAAATTTTCTCATAAACAGGTTGTGCTACTATTGAATACAATTTTAGACATCGCTATTACTGCAAATATATAAATAAAATAAGAGAACAGCCACTGCGTAGGGGCTTTTTTTTAAATAAATTAAGAAAAGGAGGGGCTATAACCCACATAGTCAAGAAAAGATAAACCGAGAAAATTGTATCAATACACTATTTTGACTAATTTTGCACCGCAAAAATGAGGTGCAAAAAAAAGAGAAACGATGCCCAAGTTCACACTACAGCAAAAAATATACAAAAAGATACAAAAGCAGTTCAACAAGGCAACGAAAGATTACTCAATGTTCGCCGACGGCGACAAAATCCTAGTAGCATTGTCGGGTGGCAAGGACTCGCTCACCCTGCTGCAATTGATGAGTGAGCGTAGCCGCATATTCAAGCCCTCTATAAGCATTGTTGCCGCGCACGTAACGATGGTAAACATTCCTTACAGATCGGATTTCAATTTTCTACAAGAATTCTGTAACGGACTGGGAATTGAATTTCACATAATAGAAAGTGGTTTCGATGCATCTACCGACACACGCAAATCACCCTGCTTCCTATGCTCCTGGAATCGTCGCAAGGCACTTTTCACTTTAGCCCAAGAGCTAGGATGCAACAAAATTGCCCTGGGACACAATATGGACGACTTCATTGAAACAATGCTAATAAACATCACATTCCAGGGAGCATTCAGTGCAATGGCACCGGTTATGCAAATGGACAAATTCCCTATCTCCATCATACGCCCCCTGTGCCTTGTAAACGAAAACGATGTCGAAGCATACGCCATCGAGAGCCAATTCCCGCCACAGATAAAGAACTGCCCCTTTGAGAACGACTCAAACCGCAAAGCGATGAAAGACCTGTTGGCACACCTTGAAACACTAAACCCCGAAGCACGTTATAATCTATGGGGGTCAATGAGCAACATACAGCCCACCCTGCTACCTCCGAAAATAGTCAAAAAACAGTAAAAAGATATAACAATGTCAAAAATTCTATTAACAATCCTGCTGTTGATAATCTCGAACAGCTTCATGACACTCGCCTGGTATGGCAACCTGAAACTTCAGGACATGAAAATCATTTCGCCCAACACATCAATCATCGTCATAATACTCATCAGCTGGTGTGTGGCATTGCTTGAATATTCATTCCTCATCCCGGCCAACCGCATTGGCTCAGACATCAATGGAGGCCCATTCTCTCTTGTACAGCTCAAAGTAATACAGGAGGTTATCTCGTGTCTTGTTTTCGGAGTCATAGTATCTGTATTCTTTAAAGGAGAAACACTGCAATGGAATCATCTTGTAGCGGTGATTTTCCTTGTGCTTGCAGTATACTTCGTGTTCTTGAAGTAGCCAAGTTTTCCAATGCGTGCAAGCATGTAACCAAAAGCAATATTGCACGCAAAATTCCAACAAAAAACGCGCCGGATGTATCACTACAGCCGGCGCGCAACATTTAAACACTATTCACTTACTAAAACAATTACATTTATGGTTTCTTCTCAGTTGATATTTTTCAAAGTAGTTTCTTAAACATTTAGTATATGTTGGAAATTTAAGTCATCATTTGAAGTAGCGGTTGAACAAGCCCTCGAAGCCTTTGCCGTGACGAGCCTCGTCCTTTGCCATTTCGTGTACGGTATCGTGGATTGCATCGAGGTTCAACTCCTTGGCACGCTTGGCAATGCGGTACTTATCGCTGTTTGCCTCGGCCTCGGCATTCAT
>JAGCMB010000003.1 GCA_017646665.1 Bacteroidaceae bacterium | reverse complement strand
TCGTTATAAGCATTTGCAGCCACATCAACCGACAAGTTAGGCGATGCATACTCCTGATTTATTGTAACAGTCTTGCAAGCAGTCATCTCAAAGTGGCTCATTGCAAAGAACTCATGGTTATCAAACTTGCTGTGATTATGCGTTTCCTTAACCATGAAGCGGATGTAGCGGTAGGCTTTATCGTTTGTTATCTCACCCGACTGATATGTTGTTGCCATATCGGTGAGTGTTGTAATCTCCTCAAAGTTCACACAGTCGTTACTACCCTCAATGAGCATCACCAATGGAGCATTGCCGGTGTTGCCGATACGTGGAGTATAACGGAACTTGAACGACAGGAGGTTGCTCTCGCCCATATCAACGCGCAAGTAGTGGTCGAGGGCATCATCGTGGCTACCAGCGACATACGAAGTGTGCAGGAATGTTGCGGTAATAGGTTCGCCACCTTCATCAGCATCGAGCAATGCAGCAACACCCAAGTTGTCACCTGCATAGTTATTTGTTGCACCCGGCGCGTTGCAATATATATAATAAGGAGCATTCGCATCTGTTGCCTGCAATGCCAACACCGTTTCGGTCTCGTCAATGGCTACAACAGCGTCAACAAGAGCATCTGCAGCGGTTTTCAAAGTAGCAAGCGCATCGCGGTCGCTATAATCGTTGCTTGCAATAGCATTTGCAGTTGTATAGCAACCGTCGAGTTTATTATAAACAGCAGTGCACTGCTCTGCAGTCATATAACGGGCCGCTGCATCTTTTGCCTCGTCAAGCGCAAGACACAATGTTGTAAGGTCAAGCCCCTCGGCTGTCGTATAGTACTCCTTGAGTGTATGCGACAACTTGGTATAGAGGTTGAAATCGGACATGTGGAATGAGTTTACACCCGACTTGACCGCAAAGCGGATATAGCGGTAATGCTTGCCGAGTTCAACCGACAACAATGCCGACTTCTCGCCCGCACCTTCGGCAAGACCCTCTTCAATTACAGTAACCTCTGTGAAGTCTGTTCCATTATTGCTGCCAAGAATCTTTATTTTGACAGGACGTTCTGTGTCATGACCGCTGTTACGGGTTGCGTAGTCAAATGAGAATTTGTCCAAAGAGCAGTCTGCGCCCAAGTCAACTTGTACATAGTGTGTATAATCAGCAATAGTACCACCCCAAGCAGAACCGACATAAGTATTAATGTTTGAGCTGCCATCGGCATTCTTATCTATAAGATTTGTCACATTACCGTCACCTACTGCTGAAAGATTGATGTAGAAATCAGCGTTGGCATTTGTCGTCTGCAAAGGCAATGCCTGAGTGTTTTCACCCTCAACTGCAATAGTAGAAAGCAGAGCGTTCACGTTGCCAATGAGTGTTGAAAGGTTATTGCGGTTCTCGCTGTTGCAGTCAAGAGCAACAATGCCGTTTGTTGTTGTGTAGCAATTATTCAACAGAGTGAATGCTTCTGTATACTGCTCCTCTGTGAGATAGAAACGATTAACAACAGTCTCTGCATTCTGCAAGGCAAATGATAATTCGGCAAGGCCAAACCCTGCAACTGATTCATAATATCCATCACCCTTAGCCTCAATTGCAGCAATCAAAGCATTGGCATTGGCAATTGCTGTATTCAATTCGCTCTTGTCAATAGTTGTTGCCACGTTCGCATCCTTAATGGCAAGCAGTTCATCATATTTTGCCTGCAAAGCAGTTCTTGCATCTTCGATTTCGCTTTGTGAATTGCTGTTATCGAGTTTGTCCTTCGCAGCATCAAGGGCTGTTTTTACCTCTGCAAGTTTCTCGTTTGTCAATGCCGATGGAGCATAGTTGGCATTCACAACGTCGTCTTCAGACATTTCGCCATACAATGCCAAAGCATCGTCATAGAGTGATTGCAAGGCTGTCTTATCAACAACAACCTTTGCCATTGCCTCCTCAAGGGCAGCCTTTGCAGCTGTCTGGTCGGCAATCTGCGCATCGAGCAAAGGTACACTTGTAACAAGAGCATTGGTACTCATTGATTTTGATGAATTTGTAGTATGCACTGTTGTGAGCAGCAATTCATCGGTGACAAAATTCTTGTATGCATTGTTCACTGTAACATTCTCTTCGGTAACGGATGTCAAGCCGAATTCCGACATTGTAAAGAATGGGTGTCCGTTTTTATCATCTTCATCGGCTGTAATATCGGTCACTTTGAAGCGCAGATAGCGATACTTTGTATCTGCACTTCCCAGAACAGAAGATTCATATACGGTATTCGTATTCAGGACTTCGGGTAGCGGTGTCAGTGTCGCAATCTCAGTAAATGTATTATCTATTGTACTATTTGACGCATCTATCTCATTTGCACCCTCAACAACCATTGTGAGCGGCATATCCTTTTTGCTTCGTGATGCAGTAGTATAGGTAAAATAGAACAAATCAATTGGAGTTGTTTCTCCCGCATCTACACGCAAGTAGTGATAGTCACCATCGTCCGAATTGGTATTCCAACGAGTATGCAGATATGTTCCCGAGTTATTGTCTGTCAGTTTAGAAACATATTCTGCTGAATAATCAGCATTTTGCGATGCTATATACGGTGCATTACAATAGAAATTGCTTGTTGTGAGGGTGATTGGAGTTTCTACCGCTAAAGTAACAGTTCCCACGCCATTCATAAGTGTCTCCGTTTCGGCAGCCAATTGGGCAAGCGTTGCCTTGCGGGTATCTATTGTTGCCTCGTACTGTCCATACAATGTTTTATAAGCACTTTGCAGCGCCTGCAGTTTAGCATCAATATCACCGCTTGTCGGCGATATGCTGTTTGCGGTTCTCTTTCCATTGTGCAGAGCATTCATTGCTGCTGTAACGGCATCTACAGTGACAGTGCTGTTGTATGTATCGTTGACTATTGCTGTGAAATCGGTGATAGGTGTTATATCAAACTCTGCCATGTGCCAGTAGCCACGGTTCGCGTGATAATTGAAGCGCAGATATTTATATGACGAGAGCATCACTCCATCAAACTCCCAAGCCGTGCCGGCACTCTGCGGCATACCCGATGCCGAGCCGATATATTTGTAGGTAACATTGTCGTTGCTACCATAGACATCTACACTCTTTGGGAAATCGGCACTGGCTCCCGAACGGGTTGTGTGGCTGAATGTAAAGTTTGAGAGGTCATTATCCTCGCCCAGATATACAGCCAGATAGTGAGAACCCGATGGTGGCTCACTACTCCACTCGGTGTGGAAATAGTTTGCATTAACACCGGTTGTTCCATCGACCAGATAATTGATACTACCCTCGGAATCCTCCGGAGCATTTGACCAAAGATAGCCTGCACTGTTTTGTGTTGTTGTCTGCAATGAAAGCGGTGTGCCTTTGGTATATGTCACAGTACCAACTACCTCATCAAGCAGTTGCTCGGTTTTATTTATATAAACCTCAAGATTGGCAAGGTCAGCAATCACCGGGTCGGCAGCAACAGCGGTGAGATACCAACGAGAAGCATCGGCACCGGTCTCCCAACCAACCACATTGCTCCAAGACGAGTGCAGATTCCTGTAACCGGCTGCAGGTGACAATTTGATTGCCCAGACACCATCAGCCACCTCTTCCAATGTGTAAAGAGCATCGTTGTCCGCTTTGTCGCTTGTAGCGTTCATTGAAGCAGACTGCTGCACTGCAGGGATGTACTTGTTGCTCAAAGTACGGATATTATAGACACCGGCTGTTGATGTCTCCACGAACTTCCATCTTGCATCATTGCTTGTCTGGTCAACACCACCCTCGGAGCGCACAACACCGGAACTATTCACCCACATTGTTTCGCTTGAATAGGCCTTGTTTTTTATAATATAGGTAAGTGATGGATTGAAAGGAATCTTAGCATCCTTGTTCTCCAACACCTTTGTATATTCGGCATAGAGAAGGTCGTATGCGGCCTCATAGCCCGATGCACCTGCATATACCTCTTTGGCGTATTCAAGAGAACTTTCAAGGCCGGCAACCGCTGCTTTCTTGAAATAGCCAATCTTTGTATATGTATCATCAACCTTATCAACAATAGACTGTGCCTTTGATATCATAGCGCCAAGTACTTCCTTTTGCAATATAGTGAGGTCCACCTCGGCTTCAACTACATTGCTTGCAGAACCGACAGACTTGATTGTTGCATTACCCGAAATTATTGCTTCCATAGCCTCATCACCCAATGCAAAAGTAGATTTGTTACTGAATGACACAATCTCGCCCTTTTCGTTGACGATGAGGAAGCCGACACCGCCTTCGCCACCGCTCATTGTGAGTGTTCCGTCACTATTGAGCGTTGCTGTGTATGGTGTTGTTGCCACATTGCCGGCAATGAAATCGGTTACAGAACCAAAATCGGAGTTTGGCTTTGTCTCGCCGTATATTTCACGTGCATTTTCTCCGTCGTGCTGCAGATAAGTAGCTGTATCATCATCGTCATTGATGAACAGTATCGAGAGATTCTCGGGATAGCCTTGCCCCTTGACATATGCAATTGCATCGTCAATCATCTGCTGCGAAACATTATAGACAGAGTTGCTATAGTCGCCCACAAAACGGTCCTCCATTACAGAGAAGTAGCCGTGCGCACGGAAGAACTCGGTCAAGTCCTCACCGGCAGCCTGGCAAGTTAGTTTGTAGAAGTGCAACGTTGATACATCACCCGACACATTATAGCCCTTCTGCATCTGGTTCTGACGCAAAAGCTCGAAAAGACGTGGATAGAACTGTGTGTTATTACCAGCCAAGTGATAGTAGAGCCACAAACGGTAGTATAGATGGGTAAGTGCCCAGATGTTATTGGTATATATGTCACTGCCGTTAGTGTTGAAAGCATTCAACACACTCTCCAATGAACCGTCACTGCCATTGTAGCGCGATGTTGACATACCCTTATACCACAAAGAGATATTTGAAAACAGGTTATTTGTAACCTCGGTAAGACCATTCAAAGTGAGAAGTCCCTGATGCTGGTGACCAATCTCGTGGGCAGGTCCCCAAGTAGAACCGGCTGTATTAGGCAAGTCATAGACCGCTGCACTGAAGCCACCGATGGGATAACCTACGTGGTCGCCGCCACCATAAGGATTACCGCTGCTTGTACCCAATATGACACCATGATGATTGAAATATTCGCTATAATCTACGTATTGGCAGAACTCCAAATATGTCTGTGTATCATTATTGATAGTTGCACTGCCATAGTTGTAAATCTCGGCACACTCACCCTCTTTTGTCCAACGTGGATAGAGGGCGTTGATTCTATTCATCTGTGAGTTGCTGACAAGACCCATTGTTGCAAGCTGAGAGTAGAAAATACGGTCCCACGCCTCCATTACAATGTTGATTTTTCCGGTTGAGGGGTCACAACCCATGCCATAGTCGGCCCAGGTTTCAGCATAGCTGTATGGAGTAGAAGGGCAATTTATTGCCTCGGGTAACAAAGAGCGCAAACCGCGACCACCCTGTTCATCCTCCAATTGAAGAAGAAGTATTTCACGATGGCCGAGTATGGGCAATATGCTCAAGTTGGCACGAGTTTCCATATATTCCCAATCGGCGTCGGCATCAACATTAGCACCTGTATATGTCTTCCAAAGATTCTCTGTATCTGTTGTTGCGCGGAAGTCGCCGCAGGCATTGTAGAAACCGTTGATGGCACCACCCTCGATGTGGATTTTCAACGGTGCAAACTCAGAGAGTTTACGAGGAAACTTTTCGGTAGGTGTTGCTCCGTTGGGATTGTAGGTATCGACATTGTAGCAGATATACAACATTCCGGTAGCTCCTGTATAGTTTATGACATTCAAGCCCGGTCTCAACTCAACAGCGCTCTCTGTTGTGGTTCCGTTTATTCGACGGTTTGTATATCCATCGACAATGCGCAATGTTGCACCCTCTTTTATTTCACCTTCCACCATTACATAAAGATTGCCGGCAGCAGGCATATATATACCTGTAGGGTTATCGTTGTTGGCGTGAGAGTTTATTCCAAGCCACGATGTAATGTCGCCTGCAATACTGTATGGCTCATACATCTGCACACGGAATTTCTTGGCATATTCTGCATCCCAATTAAGGTTGTTCGCTTGTTTTGTTGCATCGGCATTATCCTCACCCCAAGCATCACCATACACCTTATCGACCATAGTTTTCAACCCGGTTGGGAGTGCCTTATATTCACTGGTCGCCTTTGCCGCATTGAGCGAACTAAGTTTAGGTGCAACACAAGCTCCTGCACCATCATTAAACAACGCATTAAGTGCAGTAGAATAAGATGCAACCTCTGCAACTGTCGGTGCCATTTCAAGGAGTTCGGTTATCTGCTCTGCTGTATAATCGACCTTGGTTATTGTCCAATGCGAACCGGTGTTGTCATTGTTATTAAGCCACCCCACCACATTATAGCCGCCATTATCACCATTATTGTCATCGTGCATATGACCGTAACCATCGGAATCTTTAGTCTTCAAAGTATTCAGGGTGGAATTTGAAGTCAACAACTGGAATTTATTTAACGCAGATGAATAATCATCAGTCATTCCCCAGGCTGCGCCATAAGAATAAGTTCCTCTCAGGTACTTACCGCAAGCAACATTACGCAACACATAGTAATCGCCATCCTTGGTCACATACCACTCCTGAGCCTTGTCATTGAGATCCGTAGTTTTGGTATGCACATCGTCAAAACCGTTAGCCCTCAACGAGCGACCACCCCTGGCACTTTCGAACCTATAAATTTGTCCAACCTCAAGAGAGGACAACTGCGCCCATGATGTTGTACTCAACATCAGCAGCACAGCAACAAAAAGATGTGTAAAAATTCTTTTCATTTTTATATTTTGTTTTTTATTTATACTCAACACGTTACAAACCGAGATCTTTTAAACAATTATTTACATTACTTAAAAAACACCCGGAAAGCGGTTTGAAAAAACTTGTATTTTTATGCGTAACTTATTACCACACAATAGCATACAAACATGCAAAAATACAAATTTCCGCTCGTTTTTACAACCAAAAAACAGCAATTATTTACAACCGGGAACAGATTTTAAACAAACAATTGTTTTTGTAGCACATAGGGGCTCTTGCATCCCACGAAAAAGCACCGACAAGAAACTGCTATAACAAAAAGTATGTTCTGTATCATTTTTAGAGAGATTATTCGTATCTTCGCGACATATGTCAAATGATAGATAAAAAACAGAACAATATGACAAAGAAACTTAATACAGGTACGCTCTGCGTGCAAGGCGGATGGCAACCTAAAAAAGGCGAATCGCGCGTGTTGCCAATTTTTCAAAGCACTACATTCAAATACGAAACCAGTGAGCAGATGGCACGTCTTTTCGACCTTGAAGACAGTGGTTATTTCTATAGCCGTCTGCAAAACCCCACCGTTGATGCGGTAGGCGCAAAAATCAATGCACTCGAAGGCGGTGTAGGCGCAGTGATGACATCATCGGGACAGGCAGCGAACTTCTACGCCATACTCAACATATGCCAGGCTGGCGACCACTTTGTATCGGCAACAACTATATACGGCGGTACATACAACCTTTTTGCCGTAACACTCAAGAAGATGGGCATTGAGGTTACATTTGTAGACGCTGATGCGCCTGCCGAGGAGATAGAGAAAGCGTTCCGACCTAACACCAAGGCACTGTTCGGCGAGACAATATCGAACCCAAGCGTGAACGTGCTCGACATTGAGAAGTTTGCCGACATTGCTCATCGCAACGGAGTGCCCCTTATCATTGACAACACATTTGCAACACCCGTCAACTGCCGACCTATTGAATGGGGAGCCGACATCGTTACACACTCGACAACAAAATATATGGACGGCCACGCCGTTGCAGTAGGTGGTTGTGTAATTGACAGCGGAAACTTCGATTGGGAGGCCCAGCACGACAGGTTCACCTGTCTTACCGAGCCCGACGACAGCTATCACGGACTTATCTATACAAAGAATTTCGGCAAAGCAGCCTACATAACAAAAATGGTTTCACAGGTTATGCGCGACCTTGGTGCAATGATGGCACCCGAGAACGCTTTCTTGCTAAACCTGGGACTCGAGACACTCCATTTGCGTATGCCCCGCCACTGCGAAAATGCACAGAAGGTAGCAGAATATCTCGAGAAACACCCAAAGGTAAAATGGGTTAATTATTGCGGTTTGCCAAGCAGCAAATACTATGGCCTGGCACAGAAGTATCTTCCTAACGGCGGTTGTGGAGTTATGGCTTTTGCCGTCGAAGGCGACAAAGAGGATGCAATACGTTTCATGGACAGCCTTAAGTTTATAGCCATTGTAACACACGTAGCCGACGCACGTTCGTGCGTGCTGAACCCTGCAAGCCACACACACCGTCAGCTGAGCAACGAACAGCTCATTGAGGCTGGCATCGACCCCGATTTAATCCGTCTGTCAGTGGGAATTGAAGACGCAGAGGACATAATCGCAGACATTGAACAGGCTTTGCAGGTTATATAAGACATTATTTATGAAAAAAATATTCTTTTTTGCAGGAATAATATTGTTATGTAACAGCGTTACTGCCAGAGAGATTTCTGCAGCCACGCCATCCGACTCAATCAAGACAAGGATGGAAATAAAAAAAATGGATTTCAAGAGCGTCGAGAGCAAGCCTCTTGAAAAGCCATTGAAGAAGGAGATAAAATCCATTGACAAGGAATTAAAGACCGACATCAAAGAGGATTTATCTCCAGTGGACAACAAACCTTTTAACAGAGGGAACAAAAGCTCAGTCCAGGAGATAAAGGACTCTGCAAAAAAAAGCGGTAAAGTTCCGGCAAAAACAAGTTCAAGACCGGCGGTAAGCTACCCGAGCTACCCTGGCGGCAACGTTGCCATAAGAGATTTTGTAAAAAAGAACCAAAAATACCCCAAAGAGTGCAAGGGCGAACGCTTAAGGGGAAGAGTCGAGGTAATAATTTCAATTGCCCCCGATGGTACTCCGCACAGCGCAACCATATCAAAAAGTAGCGGTAACGTGTATATGGATGCCGAGGCTTTGCGCGTTGCCGACCTGATGCCAAAATGGAATCCGGCAGCAGACAGCGATGACCCGCAGAGTATAGACCACATTCTATTCTTCAATTTCCGCCCCGGAAGATAAACAATAACAAAAACAGCGGCACTTCATCAAGAAGTGCCGCTGTTTTTGTTAATCAAGCCTTTGTTTTAAATACCAATGCATAAAGTTTCATTTGCTTTATCATTGCTAAAAGGCCATTGCTTCTGGTTGGAGACAAATGTTCCTTAAGACCTATAGCCTCAACAAAATAGGGCTCATTATCAAGTATCTCGTCGGGGGTGTGTCCCGAATAGACTTTTATAAGCAACGACACAATGCCTTTAACAATCAGCGCATCGCTTTCTGCGCGAAAGAGAACCTTTCCATCTACAAAATCGGCCTGCAACCAAACACGGCTCTGACAGCCTTCAATAAGGTTATTGTCGGTCTTGTATTCATCAGGCAACGGTTCTTGTTCAGTGCCCAAATCTATCAGTAATTGATATCTGTCGAGCCAATCATCAAAGTCACTGAACTCCGCAATTATTTCATCCTGTATTTCTTTTATTGTTGCCATCATTTCTCGTTATAAATTACCGTAAGCACTGTCTGACCAACAGCCTTCAGTGTTTCAACATCAATCCAATCCATATCATCCTTTAATGTATGATGGTATGCACCAAAGCCATTAGGACTTTCTGGATCATAATTTATTATATCTATACAGGGTATTCCGGCTGTACTGTTGACATAAAGATGGTCGTCTGTTATGGCACCGCCCTCTTCGTTTATGAAATAGGCCGAATAGCCGGCTTTATGGGCCCATTGCCACACTTTATGTACTATATTTTCGGCATAGTGCATAGAGAAATACTCGTGATGGAAAACCGAATTGGGAGCACCTACAATATCCAGCAATATTCCGTATCGCGGACTATAACCGGAGGTGTGAGGGAAGTATGACCAATACTGCGAACCCAACGCCCATGAGTGTCTGTTCGAAGCATAGGTTTCGGCATCGTTCTCGTGAAGGCCATAATCCTCGGCATCAAAAAGGATAATATCAACTCCAACAGCTGTCGGGTTCATTGACAATTGGCGTGCAATCTCAAGCAAGACACCTACTCCGCTACCGCCATCATTAGCTCCGGGAACAGGCTTGTAGTGATTTGCCTTGTCAGGGTCCGAATCGGCCCAAGGGCGTGAATCCCAATGGGCGCACAGCATTATGCGCTCCGATTTTTCGGGCTGGAATTGAGCTATTATGTTACGGGCAATGAACGTGTCGCCGTTATATGCTTTAAGACCGACCTCCTGCACAAGCACGTCTGCTCCGTACGACTTCAATTTGTTCACGAGGAAATCTCCACATTTGCGATGTGTAGCAGTTCCCGGCACACGGGGGCCAAAAGCAACTTGACGTGCCACAAAGCTATATGCGCTGTCAGCATCGAATATCGGCACAATGGCAACAGGTTCAGCAACCATTGCCACATTATCCTGCGACGCAGGGACATGGGGCTGAACGTTTACCTCCTTCTTATCATTGGCTCCACTGCCACAATTAACCAGCAGCAACGCCATCAAAAGCATATACACTTTGTACATTGTTCTTTATCGGTTTAATCTCCAGGTTGCACCATCCTTGCCATCCTTGACCTCGAAGCCAAGAGCTGCAAGTTCATCGCGTATCTTGTCACTGGTAGCCCAGTCCTTGTTCGCCTTTGCTATCTGACGCTGCTGCAAAAGCATATCTACAACCTTGCCGAACGCCTCTTCGCGAGCACTGTTTGAGCCCTGCTCCTCACGCAGACCAAGAATATTGAATGTAAAGAGGTGGAATGTTTCTTTAAGTTCAACCAAATCGGCCTCGCTGATAGTCGCCTTTTTGTCGGCCAACTGATTTATGGCGCGGGTTGCATCGAAGAGATGCGAGATGACCTGGGCTGTGTTCATATCGTCGTTCATCGCATCGTAGCACTTGGTGCGCAAATCCTTAACATCGACATTTGTTTCGCCCGACGCTGTCAAGCCTTTAAGAGTCTTATACGCCTCAAGCAGACGCTGCAACCCCTTCTCGGCAGCCAAGAGAGCCTCGTTGCTGAAATCTACGGTGCTGCGATAGTGAGCCTGAAGGATGAAGAAACGTATGGTCATTGGGGTATAGGCCTGTGACAACAGTTTGTGGCTGCCGGTAAAGAATTCGTCAAGGGTAATGAAATTACCCAACGACTTACCCATTTTTGTGCCATTGATTGTTATCATATTGTTATGCATCCAGTACTTGACTACGTGATGCCCCATAGCAGCCATACCCTGCGCTATTTCACATTCGTGATGAGGGAAGACCAAATCCATACCACCACCGTGTATATCGAACTGTTCACCAAGATACTTGCGTCCCATAGCTGTACACTCACAATGCCAACCGGGGAAGCCGTTGCTCCAAGGTGACGGCCAACGCATTATATGCTCGGGCTGCGCACATTTCCACAAAGCGAAATCGGCCGGATTACGTTTCTCGTCCTGACCATCGAGCTCGCGTGTAGTGTTCAACACATCGTCGAGATTGCGGCCGGAGAGAATACCATACTTATGCGCCTTGTCATACTTGGCAACATCAAAATAGACCGATCCCTGGCTCTCATAAGCAAAACCGTTATCAAGAATCTCCTTTACCAACTCTATCTGTTCAATGATGTGCCCCGATGCGTGTGGTTCAATGCTGGGTGGCAGGACATTGAGCTCATCCATTACCTTGTGGTAATGCAATGTATATTGTTGCACGACCTCCATAGGTTCAATCTGCTCAAGACGTGCTTTCTTTGCTATCTTATCCTCGCCCTCGTCGGCATCGTGTTCAAGATGACCGACATCGGTAATATTACGCACGTAACGCACTTTGTAGCCAAGATTCTGCAAATAACGGAAAAGGACATCGAATGTTATTGCAGGACGGGCGTGACCAAGGTGTGCCGGTCCATAAACAGTCGGGCCACAGACATAAAGCCCTACGTTAGGCGCATTCAACGGCTCAAACAGCTCTTTCTTGCGAGAGAGCGTGTTATATATCATAAATTTATTTTCCATATATTTAATATTTAATGCTGGTTCTTATATCACTATTTAAAATTACGTGTTGCATTACGGTTCATCTTGCGTCGCTCCTTATCGGGTTTCTGCTTTGTTATCTCCAATGGTTTCTGTTCATTGAGCGGCATACTCACATCCCAATCGTCCTGTGTATATTCAAAGAACGCCCTCAGATTGAGCGAATGATGGTAATAAGACACATTCTCGGGTTGTATTCCCTTTTCAAAATTACCGGTATCCCACTTACCGTTGCCATTTGCATCAAAAATCAGACGCATATAGTATGTACCCGGATTTATAAAATAGAAAGCACAACGTCCATTTACAGTCTTTTCCTCCATTACGACATTCTCGCGAGCATCGAGCAACTGCAGAATACCATTGTTTCCGACACCGGTGACATTCACATAAAGTACAGCATACTCATCGAGTGACTTGAAGGTCATTTCGCGAGAGAAGGCCTCGGAGACGCCTCCATACAATCCTTTGAAAGCAGCAGAATCGGCAGTGACCATATAGGTCTGTTCGGGACGCCACTCTGCAAAGATATCATACTTGCGGATATTGGTGGAATCCTGAAGGAATACCATATCCACAGGTACCCAAAGAGTATCGACCTTCAACGAAACATGTATTGCCGAAGTGTCTATTGAGAGTAACGGTTCTTCGAAAGAGAAATGGCAACGGCCATTTATATCCATTGAAGAGGAACCACTGAAACGCACCGGCAACACTTTTGTCTTTGGCACGTAAACAGGTGGATTATTCTCGTCATAATCAGGCGACCTCTTTGCCTGACGCATAAAATTCTTAACATCCTCCTCATAGTTTTTCTGCTGCTGCTTCAAGACAGCCTCCCAACGTTTTTTGGTCGACACGAACAATGTATCACACCTGTCGACAGAATCCCCTGATACCTCAACGGCCTTGTATGACAGCCTGAGTGCCAACGTATCGTTGCGATAAAGCAGTGAATCCTTGAACCAATATGTCAAGGTGTCCATTTTCACGCTTTTCTCAAGGACATAGGCATCGGACATATCAAAGTCGAGCCCCTCGAGAAGAGGCAGTTCATTATTGGGTGCCGCAAAGAATAATTTGAGCTTGTTATGTGGCTCGCGGATATATTTTATCAAATACTGGGATGCAAAATCCTCTTTGAACACACGCAGCACAAGATCATCGGGCATAAAACGTGTATAATTGACAAAACGTATGGTATCAATTGTTATACTATCGCGCCAGATAGTGTCGGGACGCACTGCCGGTGCGGTGTGTGGCTCAACGATTGTAGAAAGATATGCAATAGCTTCGCTCTTCTGGTCAAAAAGGAAATTCTGGTTCGCGTCGGAAAGTGCATACACGCGGTATTTGCCGGGAGCAATGCCTTTTATAGTGAAACGTCCGCGAGAATCGGTACGCGACACACGCTCAAACGGCGTTTTTGTAAATGCGCTGTCATCGAGGCAAGAGTGCAAGCCGACAACCATTCCCTTGACAGGCTCCAGCTCTGCGGCAGTCAACACAGTTCCTGACACGGCCAACGTATCAACATTTTCACCTGTCGAGAACACATAAGCAAAATTCTCGTACGGGTTGCTCTCATTATTATCCACAATGGCATTGCCAAAATCAATTGAGTAGGTTGTATTAGGCTTCAACGAATCAAAAAGTTCAACCGTTACCTTTTTTCCACTATTCTTGATTTCGGGCATCTGCATTTGCGGCGGAGAAACGACAACATTCTCAAAGGCATTCTCCAATGTCACATTCTCATCGAACTCCAACGATATTTTCGCAGTCTTTACACCCGTTGCATTCAGCACAGGTGTAGCCTTGAGAAGAACGGGTGGTTCCTCGTCATAAGGACCGCCATCCGGCGTTCCAATGCTGGCACAGGCAACAAGTACAAGTGCGAGCAACAGTGACATTGCTAATTCTTTGAGTTTCATTATTTGTTCATTTCCAAAAGCTCTTCTATATATTGACGGCTGTTGCTCAAACGTGGCACTTTGTGCTGACCGCCCAATTTTCCTTTACTTTTGAGCCAATCGCTGAAAAGATTCTTGCGAGCGACAACAAGCTCAAGCTGTTGCATTGTCTTGTTCTTATAACGTTTAGCCTCGTAGTCCGAGTTTATCTGCTGAAGTGTCTGGTCGAGAATTTCAACGAATTTCTCCTCGGAACAAGGAGGCTCGGCAAATTCAATCAGCCATTGGTGACGACACTGTGCATTTGCATCCATAAAGACAGGAGCAGCTGTATAGTCGAGCACTTTGGCACCTGTTTCGCTACAAGCCTTGAGCAATCCCTTCTCGGCGTTTTCAACAATGAGTTCCTCACCAAATGCATTGATGAAGTGCTTTGTTCTACCCGAAATAACAATTTTGTATGGGTCTTTGCTCATAAAGCGTACAGTGTCACCAATCATATAACGCCACAAACCACACGATGTAGATATCAGCATAGCGTAATTCTTGCCTACTTCAACCTCCCACAAAGGCAACACGCGCGGATTGGGCGAGTCAAGGTCTTCGAATGGTATGAATTCATAAAAAACATCGTAATCAATCATCAACAACATTGCTGGGTCCAATGGGTCGTTCTGAATACCAAAGAAGCCCTCGCTGGCATTGTATGTCTCAACATACTTCATATTGCTGTTGCGTATGAGCTGATGATACTGTTCACGGTATGGAGTAAAGGCTACGCCACCGTGGAAAAAGACCTCAAGATTAGGCCATAGCTCGTCGACGCTCTGCTTGCCGGTGATGTTGAGCATATGCTTCAGCACAGCCATCATCCACGACGGCACGCCCGAAAGGTTTGTGACATTCTTGTTATATGTGGTGCGGGCAATTCTCTCCATCTTCTCTTCAAAATCACTCAAAAGAGCAATCTCTTTCTTTGGAACGCGCATCATATTGACGAAAGCGCTGCAATTTTCAATGAGAATTGCGCTCAAGTCACCCACAAGGCTGTTCTGTAAATTGTAATTAGGAGAGTGACTGCCACCCAAAATGAGTGCCTTGCCCGAGAAAAGACGACTCTTAGGGTTGTTTGCTATGTATGTAGCCACAACATCGAAACCACCCTTGTAGTGTGCATTCTGCAAGCCGGCAGGTGTAACCGGGATGAACTTACTCTTGTCGTTGGTTGTACCCGATGACTTGGCAAACCACTTGCATCCTCCTTTCCAAAGCACATCTTTCTCACCACGGCGCATACGGTCAATATCGCCTTTCAGGCTCTCATAATCCTGAACGGCAACCGACTGGGCAAACTGCTCATACTGCTTTATGGCAGAATAGTTATGCTTTATACCCCACTCTGTATTCGACGCTCCGTTTATAAGGCGTTTCAATACATTACGCTGAATCTCCTCGGTGTGAGTTGCATATCGCTCTATTTTCTTGACCCTATTGGTGAATACAGGTCTTGTGAAAGGAGTTATGTCCATTGTTTTTTAATTTAATTTAATAATGCAATAAATATCACTCAGCCTTTTTATTGAACTCATTCAGTCCTTTCTTCAGGAACTCCATAAATTCTCCGACATTTGTGTTGTATGCAAACGAGCCACCCAACTGTTGTCCGTCTGAATCAACAACAACATAGAAGGGCTGAGAAAGGGCTCCGAATTTCTGCTCCTGCAAATAGCTCCATTTTTCACCCACTTCGGTATATTTGTTACCATCTTCTCCTATAAATGGCTCAGGCAGTTCTGTTCTGTCATCAACATAAAGTGATACAACAATGAACTTATCGTTCAACTCCTTGAGTACATAGCCCTGAGTCAATACGGCAGCCTCCATCTCGCGGCAGTTAACACATCCGTGACCGGTAAAGTCAACGAAGATAGGTTTGTTCTGCTCACGGCTCATTCTGAGAGCTTCGTCATAATCGTGTGTGTGAGGTTCAAATGACTGGTCGTGGAGGTTAAAATCCTGTGTACGCATTGGTGGTGCAAAAGCACTGACAGCCTTACAAGGAGCACCCCACAAGCCAGGTACCATATACATTGCAAATGCCAATGACACTAATGCAGCGAAGAAACCGCTCACGCTTGTGGTCTTGTCACTTGGATCATCGTGTGGCATACGAATTATCTTCAACAGATACAAGCCAAGCAGAGTGAACAACGCAATCCACAAAGCAAGGAATGTTTCACGGTCAAGAATTCCCCAACCCTTTGTAAGGTCGGCCACTGACAAGAACTTCAAGGCGAACGCAATCTCAACAAATCCAAGAACCACCTTGATTGTATTCATCCAACCACCGGAACGTGGTGTCTGCTTGAGCAGTGAAGGGAATATGGCAAAAAGTGTAAAAGGCAAAGCCAATGACAAGGCAAAACCAAACATACCGACAGCCGGACCGAAAAGGTCACCCGATGTCGCAGCCTCTACAAGCAGGAAGCCAATGATTGGACCTGTACAAGAGAATGATACCAATGCCAATGTAAATGCCATAAGGAAGATACTCAAGATACCGGTTGTGCTACTGGCCTTGGCATCAACCTTATTTGTCCACGATGATGGCAACTTGATTTCAAATCCTCCAAGGAACGAAGCTCCAAAGACAAGCAACATAAGGAAGAAGAATACATTAAAGAAAGCATTTGTAGCAAGTTCGTTAAGTGCTGCCGGACCAAAAATCAGCGTCACTGCCAAACCAAGCAACAAATATATGACAACGATTGATGCGCCATATATCAACGCCTCACGGATTGCCTGTTTTCTACCCTTTGAACGTTTCAAGAAGAAGCTAACGGTCATAGGGATAATTGGCCATACACAAGGTGTGAGCAATGCCAACAAACCACCACCGAAACCCAAGGCAAATGTCACCCATATTGAGCTGTCAGAGCTGTCAGACTCACCCTCGGAATCTTTTCCTGCACCGTCCACAACAGCCTCGGCGGGAACAATTGTAACATCAACATCGTCTTTTGTTATCTTAAAATCATAACGGCCGGGAACACAACCCATTACGCCGCACGACTGATAGTGCAATGTACCATCAATCTCAAAATTCTCATCAGTAATCTTCAGTGTTTGTGTAAACGCAGCAAACTCCTCAAAATACTTCACCTGCATATTGAATACAGATTCGTACTTGACCATAGGTTCTTCAACCGGAGCAAGTACACCTACGAGTTCTGCACCCTTGAGCTCACTAAATTTCAGATAAGTAGGTTTAGGACCACCTTGTGGAATATCTGTTGAATACATATAATAGCCAGGAGCAATCTCAGCTTCAAATTCAACTACAATTTCAGACCCATTGGGCGTTATCGTTTTTGAAACGGTAACAGGCACCTGCGCACCCACCTGCAAAGCTGTTACAAGCAGGAATAATGACAAAATCAATTTCTTCATTTCTATATTGTTTTATTGTTTTTCAAAGTTCTATAGGGTTCTTTCTTATTCTCCATTCTGCCGGATAGAGATTGTTTGCCCTGTTTCCAATATTCTTGGCAAAGCCAATAGGTACCCCCTTATATGTGAGCAGCAAATAACCTACCGGTGCCTGTTCAAAGCTCAATGCCTCACGATGCAGATATGCGAGTGCCCTTTCACATTCAAGCTCCACTCGGCAGAAAGCATCCTTATTGAGCAGATTACTCATTGCCAACTGATGCAACGGCAAGAGTTTGTTGTTCTTTACATCGGCAAGTGGCAAAGCACAATGCAACACCCTCATTTTTTGCTGCAAGGCAAGCATGGCATTCGTGTGTTCACGTGGCATAGCCACCACTCTTTCACCCTGCTGCACAAAATTAAAGTCGGCAGGATTATCCACCCACCCCTCAACGACAGCCTTCAGTTTTGATGCCACCGGCTGAAAACGCTGTTGACGCGGTTGTGCCAAGGGAGCATCTCCATCCTTACGCAAAACGGCTATAAAAAAGCCCTCACCGGCAGTGTAGCCAGGTAAAAAACGATAAACAGGCAAATCACCTACAAGTGCTCCGGTCACACCCCAATCATCCCCAAAATCAACGCTCAACGGGGTTGCTCCAAGTTCATTCGCTATCCACTCTACACACTCCTCGTTTTCTTCACTATTGAAAGTACAAGTGCTATATATCACCACTCCACCCGGACGCAACGATGGCCAAATATCTGTCAGGATGCGCTTTTGACGTTTCACACAATGCTCTACATTCGAAAGGCTCCATTGTTCCACAGCACCTTGATCCTTACGGAACATTCCCTCGCCCGAGCAAGGAGCATCGACAACCACCAAATCGAAGAAATTCTCAAAAGCACTGAAATCAGCCGGTTCGTTACGTGTAACGACAGCCGAAGGATTTCCCCATTTGATAACATTCTCGGCAAGCACCTGTGCACGTTGCGCAACCGGCTCGTTCGACACCAACATACTACCCTGTGGCAAGAGCGACAACAGATGGGTTGTCTTGCCACCCGGAGCAGCACACAGGTCGAGAGCCCGCACGGGAGCATCAACATATTGTTTTACAATCTGCTCAATGAACATTGACGATGCCTCTTGAACATAATAGCATCCAGCGTGGAAAAGCGGATCGGCCGTAAACACCGGACGTTTTTGCAAATATCGTCCATTCTCGGTCCAAGGAACCATTTCAAAATCATCATCTGACGCATTTTTCAACGCGTTATACCGTATGCTGACTACAGGCTCGCTGTCAAGAGCCTCCATAAAACGGGCAAATCTTTCCTTTCCGAAAAGCAGTTCCGTCCTGTCAACAAACACAGTATTCAGTTCCATAACCCATCTCCAAATAAAAACCAGACACTATCAGTGCACAAAAAGGCATTATCGTGACAAAGATAGTAAAAAACACGCAAAAACCCGTATAAGCAAACGGATAAAAAATATATTTTTATACACACCGACAAACCAAACGTGCATAAAGACAAATATCCCCGTAAGCACAAGCAGAAAAACGCCGGCAATAATAGGAATATTTAAGACGAAAGCTTATCTTTGCGAATATAATACCTTGCAGGCCCACAAGGCCTGCACATCACATTTGAGATAAAATAACTACAAGATATGAAACAATACCTCAATCTGCTTAAAAGAATCCTTACAGAAGGTTCTAAAAAAGACGACCGCACAGGAACAGGAACAATCAGCGTATTCGGACATCAAATGCGCTTCAACCTCGAAGAGGGCTTTCCCTGCCTGACAACAAAAAAGTTGCATTTAAAATCTATCATACACGAGTTGCTATGGTTCCTGAACGGCGACACCAACGTCAAGTATCTTCAAGAGAATGGAGTACGTATCTGGAATGAATGGGCCGATGAAAACGGCGACCTTGGACACATCTACGGCTACCAATGGCGCTCTTGGCCCGGGTATAACGGCGAGCATATCGACCAGATAAAGGAGGTGGTCGAGACAATCAAGCACAACCCCGATTCACGCCGCATAATTGTCAACGCATGGAATGTCGGCGACATCAAAAACATGAACCTACCTCCATGCCACGCGATGTTCCAGTTCTACGTTGCCGACGGCAAGTTGAGCCTTCAATTGTATCAAAGAAGCGCCGATTGTTTCCTTGGAGTGCCTTTCAACATCGCATCATACGCACTCCTTTTGCAGATGATGGCTCAGGTCACTGGTCTAAAGGCCGGCGAATTCATACACACACTTGGCGACGCGCACCTGTATCTCAACCACATCGAGCAGGCAAAGCTACAGCTCACACGCGAGCCAAAGAAATTGCCGCGTATGGTTATCAATCCGGACGTAAAAGATATTTTCTCTTTCAAATTTGAAGATTTTTCACTCGAGGATTACGATGCCCATCCACACATAAAGGGCGTTGTTGCCGTATAAAAGACCATTATGTACAAATTAGCACTCATAGCAGCCATAGCAAAGAACAACGCCATCGGTGTTGGCAACAAGCTCATATATTGGCTTCCTAACGACCTGAAACGCTTCAAGGAGCTCACGACAGGGCACACCATAATTATGGGCAGCAATACATTCCGTTCGTTACCCAAGGGAGCCTTGCCAAACCGTCGCAACATTGTTCTATCGCGAAAAGAAAAGGAGTTCCCAGGATGCGAAACATTCAGTTCCATAGAGGAGGCTCTCGCCAACTGCACCAATGAAGATATAGTGTATATCATTGGTGGCGAAATGTTGTACAGAACCGCACTCCCACTTGCCGATATTTTATGCCTGACTGAGATTGACGACACGCCACAAGAGGCCGATGCATTCTTCCCCGACTTTGCCAAGAACGAGTGGGAAACAATTGAGTCAGAAGAGCACACAATTGACGAAAAGCACGAGTTCAACTACCGTTTCGTCACATATTTAAAAAGAAAACTATAACCAAAGACAAAGGCCGTCAATAACAGATTCTGCATTTTATACAAATAAAAAATAGCATCAACAATGTTGATGCTATTTTTTTATCACGAATATCCAAATGGTTTACTTTCCGTTTGCCTTTTCCTCGTTAGCCGAGTAGAAAATCTGCAATGCATAAGCCTTACGCAATTGCATCTTGACATCGGACAAAAGACCCATATCGATATTATTGTCAATCTTAAGAGCCACTTTCATTTTAGCAGCCTTAGAACCCAAGCGCTCCTTCTCTTCCACGATATACGCCTTGAGGTTGTTTACCTCGCGACGTGAAAGCTGGCGGTCATTAAGCTGAATACCGGCTTCCTGGCTCTCCTTGTTATTCATAGGAGTACCGATGTAGATATTTGTTATCGCAGATTTGCGCTCCAACTTCGTCAACTCAGTACCCTTTGGCAACTCAACCTGTACCTTTACTTCCTGCTCACGCATTGATGTTACAATCATAAAGAAGAACAGAATTGAGAAAATCAAGTCAGGCAATGACGAGGTATTCAATTCAGGCATTTCTGCCTTTCCTTTGTCGCTAAATTTACTCATAGTTACTTTCTCTTACCAATTTCAATAGGTTGAGCCTCAGAAATCATATTCACATAACGGCGACGACACAATTCAAGTTCGTCTGCTGTAAGTTGCTTTTCTGGGTCCTGAACACCATAAACCTCCTTTGCAAACTCCTCACGCAACTCGTTGTATGCGCTGTAGAGCACCTCCTGCACCTTAAAGTAAACCTCGTACTTTGTAGAACGGTCGGTCTGCAAGGTAATAACGTGCTGGTTGTTCCTTACGATGTTGCTAACACCATTGGGGTAGTTAATCTCAAGACCTGCCTCGTTAATATATGTAATGGTATCCAACTTTTTCTTAGGCTCGGGATAGTTTTCGTTAACTTTACCACCGGGGGTATTTGCGGTGATGAAC
Organism: Bacteroidaceae bacterium; assembly: GCA_017646665.1. Taxonomy (GTDB): domain Bacteria; phylum Bacteroidota; class Bacteroidia; order Bacteroidales; family Bacteroidaceae; genus HGM04593. Next base: position 22,062 of record JAGCMB010000003.1, on the reverse strand, counting down.
TCCTTGGCCAACTCGCGCAATTCATCGAGTTCGTCAACCTTGAGCATCAACGGTCTTTCACCTTCCCTCAACTTACCGGCGGTAACCATTATCTCGTTGTCCATATTCACGTACACCTTCAAAAGGTTGCGCTCATGAACCTCGGGGTCATCCTGCTGTTGTTCATCAGGAGGGTTTGGAAGCATAACCTGCAAACCAAAGTTCGAGTTCATTGAGGTCACGACCAAGAAAAAGATGAGCAGAATGAACGAGATATCCGCTGTTGAGCTGGCGTTGATTCCCGGAACTTTTCTTTTACTTTTTCCCATTATCTAACTCTGTTATAAAAGGGTTAATCAAGAACGCATTTTTGAAATAAACATACTTCCAATCATCAGCAATGCAGTAATACCAAAGAGAACATACTGCAAGTACAACAAGAAGTCTACATTTGTTGGTGAAACAAGATAGAGAGCCAATATTGCAACAATGATTACAACAGCCTTAATCAAGTTCTTACCAAGACCCTTTGTGCTATACATAACATTTTTAACAGCAGCGGCTGTTTCGAAAACAATAACCAACAGCACAGATACAACAAACATCGCGTAACACAAATACAAAGAAAGTTCTGTAAATTTTGGATACGGCAACATAGTTGTCTCATTCGTAGCCTCTGATGTCTGCTCCAGCATCAATGGTTCACCCACACAGAAGAAAAGGGCGAAAACCACTATAATCAAAGCAGAAAATCCATAGAAGACAAACTTTGACAAATTAGCATATTTTTCAGCTTTCATAATTGATATTTATTTAGCTGTTATTACTTCTTAAGGTTGTACTTTGTGAGCAAGTCGAGCAAAGTGATTGAAGAATCCTCCATATCGGCAACGATAGACTCAATCTTGGTGAGGATAAAGTTGTAGAATACCTGAAGGATAAGAGCAACGACAATACCGTAGATAGTTGTGATAAGAGCCACCTTCATACCACCGGCAACGATAGTTGGAGAGATGTCACCCTCGCGCTGGATATCATCGAACGCCATGACCATACCAACCACAGTACCCAAGAATCCGAGTGATGGAGCCATCGCGATGAACAATGTGATCCAAGAACAACCCTTCTCAAGCATTGAAGACTGAAGGCTACCGTAAGATACTACTGAACGCTCAACAGTGTCAAGACCCTCGTCGATGCGGAGAAGACCCTGATAGCAGATAGCAGCTACAGGACCAGCTGTGTTACGGCAAATCTCCTTTGCAGCCTCAACGTCACCCTTTGAAAGAGCATCAGCGATAGCGCCCATAAGCTTCTTAGAATTAACCTTTGCAAGGCTAAGGTAAATGATACGTTCAATACAGAAAGCAAGACCGATAACCAAAGCGATTGATACAAGCGCCATGAACTCTGGACCACCCTCGATGAACTTAGTCTTCAAACCTTTGTGTACGCCAAGGATACCACCTTCTGCGACAACTGCCTCCTCAACTGGAGCCTCTTCTGCAGCAGTCTCTTCTGCTGGAGCCTCTACTGGAATTGAATCATTTGGAATAGAATCGCTGATAGCGGTAACTGCATCCTCTGATGTAGCTACAGGATTTGCATCCTGAGCATAAACTTGGGCTGTAGCGAACAAGCCCAACATTGCAACGATTGCAAAAAGCTTTTTCATTTTGTTTAATTTTTTAGATTAATATTTTAAGTTAATTCATTCAAACACTGCGGAAAGAGGGGGATTCGAACCCCCGATACGCTTTTGGCGTATACACGCTTTCCAGGCGTGCCTCTTCAACCACTCGAGCATCTTTCCCTAATAGAGTCTACCACCAATCGGGTTGCAAGTTACAACTTTTTTTGCAATGCAACACTTTATTTCACGACAAAAGTAGTTTTTTTTTTCGAATCGGTAAACATTTATTAAAAAATCATTGGCTCATTCGTAAAAAAACAACAATTATAAGATTTTTTAACACAATGCAACCATTAGAGTGAGAAATTTTGACAAAAGGTAACAGGCGTTTATAAATAATTCTATATTTTTGCATAAAGGTAGCCTGTAAAAAACATACATTGTGAAAAGAAATATTTTGCGTACCCTGGCAGATATTGCCAATCCATATTATTGGATTATGGCTGCAAGAAACAAGGCCTTTGATGCAGGAATAATCAAAAGCCGTTGTTTTGACATCCCGACGATTTGTGTCGGGAACATTTCTGTTGGTGGCACAGGTAAGACTCCACACATTGAATACATTGTAAGGCTGTTAAAAGAGAAATATCAGATAGCCGTACTGAGCAGGGGCTACGGCCGCAAGAGCAAAGGATATATAAAAGCCGATAAAAGCTCAACAATGGAACAGCTTGGCGACGAGCCATTCCAGATAAAGGAAAAATTCAAGGATATTGATGTTGCCGTATGCGAAAAACGCGTAAACGGCATTGAACAGCTAACTGCAGACAATAGAAATTTGCAGGCAATCCTGCTCGACGACGCATATCAGCACCGCCATGTAAAAGCCGGTCTGAACATCTTGTTGATAGACAGCAATCGCACTCTATGCAACGACAACGTGTTGCCGTTCGGGCGTTTGCGAGAAGGCGTTGCCGGAATTAAACGCGCCGATATTGTAATATTCACCAAGTGCAAGGATATTACATGTGAACAGAAAGCAGGACACCGCTGTTACATAAAAAGGAAAAAGGATATTCCTGTATATTTCTCGACAGTACGTTATGGCAAGCCATACCCACTGTTCGACGAAGCCATACAAGATATTACCATAAACAAGGAGAGCCGCATACTACTTGTTACCGGCATAGCAAAACCACAACATTTGAAAGCCGAAATGGAAGGACGCGGTGCAAAAGTTGAACTTATGCAATATGGCGACCACCACAATTTCAGCGATACAGAAATTGACGACATCGCCGAGCGTTTCCTTAAGAGCGGAAGCACAATGATTGTGACTACAGAGAAGGATGCAACAAGAATAAAGCATCGCAAAGAACTGCCACAAGTCATACGCAACAATATATACGCAATACCAATTGTGGTAGAGATATTGGATGGAGAAGACAAATTGTTTAACAAAAATATTTACGACTATGTTACAGAAAATTCAAGAAACAGCTGAATTCCTCAGAGGCAAGATGACAACATCTCCCGAAACAGCGATAATCCTCGGCACCGGCCTTGGTAGCCTTGTCAACGAGATAACCGACAAATACGAGATTGAGTACAAAGACATTCCAAACTTCCCATTGTCTACAGTGGAAGGCCACTCGGGCAAACTTATCTTTGGTAAGTTGGGCAACAAGGAGATTATGGCAATGCAGGGACGTTTCCATTTCTACGAAGGCTATTCAATGAAAGAGGTAACATTCCCTGTACGCGTCATGCGCGAACTTGGCATAAAGACACTTTTTGTTTCAAACGCAGCCGGAGGTATGAACCCGGACTTCATCATTGGTGATCTGATGATAATCAACGACCACATCAACTTCTTCCCCGAGCACCCATTGCGCGGAAAGAACATCCCTTATGGCGACCGTTTCCCCGACATGAGTGCCGCATACGACAAGAGCCTCATCGCTATGGCAAAGGAGATTGCAGCCGAGAAAGAAATCAGAATTGTCGAAGGAGTATACCTTGGCACACAAGGCCCGACTTTCGAAACACCGGCAGAGTACCGTATGTTCCATCGTATGGGAGGTGATGCAGTGGGTATGTCAACAGTTCCCGAGGTTATCGTTGCCCGTCACTGCGGCATCCGCGTGTTTGGTATCTCTGTAATCACAGACCTTGGCGTTGAGGGCATTGTTGTTGAGTGCAGCCACGAGGAGGTTCAAAAAGCAGCAGATGAGGCACAGCCCAAAATGACAACAATATTCCGCGAGATTATTAACCGCGCATAAACAATTGATATGAACACGACAAAACGTACCGAAATATCATCGCTTGGAGAATTCGGGTTCATTGAGCGATTGACAAAGGACATCAAACCAATAAACAAGGAAACGATAAAGGGTGTTGGCGACGACGCAGCAATACTACAATTCGACGACAGTGATGAAGTCCTGATAAGCACCGACCTTTTTATGGAGGGTGTGCATTTCGACCTCACATATTTTCCGCTAAAGCATCTTGGTTACAAAGCCGTAATTGCAAACATTTCGGATATATATGCAATGAACGGCACACCCAAGCAGATAACCGTTTCACTCGGCATCAGCCGCAAGTTCTGCATAGAAGATGTTGAAGAGTTGTATTCCGGAATAATACTCGCCTGCGAACAATATGGTGTGGACATTGTAGGTGGCGACACAACCTCGTCACTCACAGGCCTTGCCATAAGCATCACAGCAACAGGAACGGCACCCAAAGGCACATCTGTCAAAAGAAGCGGTGCAAAGGAGACAGACCTTATATGCGTTACCGGCAATTTGGGAGCAGCCTATATGGGGCTACAACTGCTTGAGCGCGAAAAGATAGCAACAGCCGACAAGGATATGCAGCCCGATTTTTCAGGCAAGGAATATATCCTTGAGCGTCAGCTAAAGCCAGAGGCACGCAAAGAGATAATTGAGAAACTACGCAACGAGAACGTCAAGCCTACTGCAATGATGGACATCAGTGATGGTCTTGCGTCCGAACTTATGCACATTTGCAAGCAGAGCGGCGTCGGTTGCAGAATATATGAGGAACGAATTCCCATAGATTACCAAACAGCAATAATGGCAGAGGAGTTGAACCTCAATGTCATTACCTGCGCTTTGGGAGGTGGCGAGGACTATGAACTGCTGTTCACAGTACCCATTGCCGACCACGAGAAAGTTGCTGCAATGAAGGATGTACGGGTTATCGGACATATCGTAAGCGACACTATGGGACTGGCCCTCATCACTCGCGACGGTGTTGAGATGCAGCTCAAGGCTCAAGGCTGGACACCACTGGAAAAATAAGTATATGATATTGCACAACATTGTTCAGGGAATATTCCTGTTGACGGGTGTAATTGCCCTGTTTGCTTCGTTGTTCAACCAGGATTGGTTTTTCACCGCCGACAATTGCCGTTTTGCAGTAAAGAAGTTCGGGCGAAATGGAGCGCGATGGATTTACGGGACAATCGGTCTGCTCCTGATTGCGGCTGCAATATACTTCTATTTCCAAGTCGAAAGATTCAAATGATAAAAAAATCAGCAGCGAACGCTGCTGATTTTTTTATCATTTTGTTCCTACAATCTTTGTTTCGGGCAAGTCTGCATTGCGTCTATTGGTCTGTTCAACAAGCGAAGCGGCTACCTGCAAAAAGGCTTGGCCATCGGGAGTGTCCGCTTTCATTGCCACAGGTATTCCGGCGTCACCACTCTCACAAATACTCTGAACGAGCGGTATTTGACCAATAAGAGGAATTCCATAAGTTTCTGCCATACGTTTACCACCCTCCTTGCCAAAAATATAGTATCTGTTGTCGGGCAGTTCAGCAGGAGTAAACCAAGCCATATTCTCGACAAGGCCAAGAATGGGGACAGACACCTTGTCGTTGACAAACATATCCACGCCCTTTATCGCAGCAGCCAAAGCAACCTCCTGTGGTGTTGTTACAACAACTGCACCTGTCAAAGCAAGACATTGCACAATGGTGAGATGAATATCACTTGTACCCGGAGGCAAATCTATCAAGAAATAGTCAAGGTCGCCCCAATTGGCATCGGCAATAAGCTGTTTCAAGGCATTGCTTGCCATACCGCCACGCCACAGAATTGCCTGCTCAGGGTCTACGAAAAAACCTATTGAAAGCAGTTTTACTCCATATTTCTCTATTGGCTGGATAAGGTCACGACCATCAATGTTCTCACTATAAGGGCGAGCATCTTCCACACTGAACATCTTGGGGATTGAAGGTCCAAAAATATCGGCATCGAGCAAACCCACCTTGTAGCCCAAACGAGCCAAAGCGATAGCAAGATTTGCAGAAACGGTGGATTTTCCGACTCCGCCCTTTCCCGATGACACTGCAATCACATTCTTCACCTGTGGCAGAAATTTACCGACTTCGGGACGCATTGCCTGACGACTCACGACGCTGATGTTCCCCTCAATCTCAACCTCTTTACCGACATAAAGATGTATTGCTGCCTCGGCCGACTTCACCACAGAACGGATGAAAGGATCTGTAGGTTTGTCAAATATCAGCGAAAAGCTTACCTTGTTACCATCGATACGAATATTGTCATCGACCATCCCGGCCTCTACAAGGTTTTTACCATTACCGGGATAACGCACCTTTTCAAGTGCATCCATTATAAGTTTTGGATAAAGTGCCATAATTATTAAAAGTGAAAGGTGAAAAGTTAAAGGTGAAAGCTGCGTTTAAGCGAGCTTTCCGTTTTCAACATTCAGCTTTCCGCCTTCAGTTTTCAGTTTTCAGATTACATAGTCGGCTTCGGCACGTCCTTCGGTTATGCCTTTAAAGTATGATGCGACCTCTACGTGAGCCGGATGCACTTTATAACGCTCCATTGCATCAGCATCCTCAAAAGCCGACACCAACACTGCATCGTAAGCAGTTCCTGCAACGCACACATTGATGCCGACCTCCAACGATTTAATCTCAGGAATTACACCCACAAGAGCCTCAAGATGCTCCTTGACCCAAAGGGCGTGCTGCAACTTGCTTTTTCCATTTGCGCCATCAACAAAGCGCCACATTACAATATGCTTGAACATAATTTTTTATTTGCTTGTTTCAAGGCAGCTACGTTTGCTTCGGTTATAGCTGCGGTATTCATCCATTTCAATCTCCACATCCGGTTCAATGTACTGCTCCTTTGCCGGTAAATTGAATGATATGTATTTTATTGTTATTCCGCGTGAGAGCCACTGCGATTCATAGTAAGTACGTATTTTCAACACATCGCTCACCACGTCCTGACCGTGCACATCGTCAATACACTCAACTATCGGCAAATTGTTTACATCGGTTATATATTTGGTATAGGTAAACATAAAATTGCTATCGGTCTTCAGGTGCACAACGGCATCGGCAGAAAGAATGTTTCTGTAACGTGCCAGGAAAAGCGATGATGTCAGACGCTTGGTCTGCTTTTTCATCTGCGGATCGGGGAATGTGAGCCAAATCTCACTCACCTCGCCGGCTGCAAAAAGACGGTCAATAATCTCGATATTGGTACGCAAGAAGCCTACATTGACAAGCCCCGATTCAAGAGCATCGGTTGCACCGGTCCACATACGCGCACCCTTTATATCAACACCGATGAAATTCTTATCGGGGAAGCGGCGTGCAAGAGCTACGGTATACTCTCCCCTGCCACAACCAAGTTCTAGAACTATCGGATTGTCATTCTTAAAAAAGTCACGTCCCCAATTTCCCTTGAGTGGGAAATCAACATCATCAATCATTGAATAGGGATGCTCGATGACGTTAGAATAGGCTGCCATATCGGCAAATTTCTTCAGTTTTCCTTTTCCCATACCTATACTCTTATTGTTAGAGAACAGTTACCCAACCATAAGGGTCGGCAACATCGCCATATTGTATAGCACGCAAACGGGTGTAAAGTTCTGTCAGAACCGGGCCCGGCTTGCCATCCTTTGAAATCACATAAGTCACGCCCTTTTCAACATCATCAATTCTGCCTATCGGAGAAACGACAGCAGCTGTACCACAAGCACCTGCTTCGTCAAAAGTAGCGAGCTCCTCCTCGGGTATCTGGCGTTGCTCAACAATCATACCCATATCGGCAGCAAGACGCATCAGGCTGTCATTGGTTATTGACGGAAGAATTGATGTAGAAAGTGGTGTAACGTAGTTATTGCCTTTTATTCCTATGAAGTTGGCTGCGCCACACTCATCGACATACTTTTTCTCTTTTGCATCGAGATACATCTCACACGCATAGCCCTCGCTATGAGCCTGACAGCTCGCCTTCATTCCGGCAGCATAGTTGCCACCCACCTTGAAGCGTCCGGTTCCGAAAGGCGCAGCACGGTCGTAGTGACGATAAATAACCACATCATTCACTGCAAATCCCTTCTTGAAATAGGGGCCTACAGGAGTCACAAATATCACAAAGAGATACTCCTTTGACGGGTTAACTCCAACCTGTGCACTTGTTCCAATCAGGAGTGGACGTATATAAAGTGACGCACCGCTCTCATAGGGAGGCACAAATTCTTCGTTCAATGATACCACTTTTGTAACCATCTCGCGGAAAAGTTCCGCGCTGATACGAGGCATAAGAATACCGTCACAACTACTCTGCAAGCGTTCAGCATTGGCATCCAGTCGGAATATTCGTATTTTGCCATCCTTGCCTCGGAAAGCCTTCAAGCCTTCAAAAGCACTCTGTCCATAGTGCAGACAAGTTGCCGCCATATGGATGTTTATATTCTCATCGGCAGTAACCTCAACGGCACCCCAAGCACCGTCTTTATAATGGCAACGAACGTTGCCATTGGTCTTTCTGTATCCAAAACCGATGTTCGACCAATCCATAATATCCATTTTATATAATTATCTAATTTACAAAATTCTGATTTGCGAAGATAAATAATTTGCTGCAGACGAAAAAATTTTATCATCACTTCATTGTCACTGTCCTGCACAACAATTCATCAGGAGAGTTCTATCACTTCAAGATTTTTTATATCCTTGCCGTCGATTGTCAGTTTTACGAGCGTACGCACCTGCTGCCAGCCCTGTTTGCCGGCCGCTCCGGGATTCACGTGCAGACAATCAAGTGTCCTGTCATACATTACTTTAAGGATATGAGAATGTCCGGCAACAAACAGGTTGGGCTTTTCGCTGTATATCTCCTTGCGTATCGTCGGAGCATACTTACCCGGATAACCTCCGATGTGTGTCATCAGGACGTCACACTCCTCTACTTTAAAACGCAGCACTTTGCTAAAACGTCGGTTCAAGTCGCCACCATCTATATTTCCACACACCGCACGCACTGTACAATGTTTCTCAAGGAGTTCTATAATGATTGGAGTACCAATGTCACCCGCGTGCCACACCTCGTCACAATCTGCAAAATAAAAAAGGTACTTATCATCCCAATAGCCGTGCGTGTCGGAGAGGATGCCTATACGTTTCATATTCCAAAGTGTGTCTTTACAAACTGCTTGAGAAATGCAACCGTTCCATCAAGTCCCAAACGCGAGGAGTTCACACAGACATCGTAGCAACGTGCCTCACCCCAGTGTGTGGTGGCATAATAGTCGTGATATGAACGGCGTTTCTTGTCGCCTTTCTCCACAAACTCGGCTGCAGCCTCATGGGCAAGACCTTCACTGCGCATTATGCGATTGACACGGTCGTTGTGGTCGGCTGTAATAAAGATGCTCACCATTGCAGGGTGGTCACGCAGCACATATTCGGCACAACGTCCTACAATAATGCAGTTTTCATTATCGGCAATGTTACGTATTGCTTCACTCTGTATTTCAAAGAGTTTATTGCTATCGAGATAACTCTCTCCAAGCATATATTCAGATATAGAGCCGTGGATGCTGAACAGGCTACCGAATACAGAGCTCGATTCACGTTCATCAGCCATTTCGAATACCGTAGCGTCAATGCCGCTCTCACGTGAAGCCTCTTGCAAAAGAGTCTTGTCATAGAGTTTGATACCCAATTCCTTTGCGAGCATCTCAGCTATTTCTTTGCCACCGCTACCAAGTTGACGGCCTATGGTTATTACAAAATTATTCATACCGTATTCAAATTGTTTTTTCACGTTTCCACTCTCTGAACTGCACAATAAGCATTATGACTGTAAGCATTGCAGCCACCATATCCGATATAGGCATACTGTACCATACTCCTCTTTCGTCGAGATAGTGTGGCAATATCAACAACAGCGGTATCAGCATCAGCACCTGTCGGGTAAGGGAGAGGAATATTGATTTATTCACTTTACCTATGCTCTGGAAGAAATTGGTTGTAACAATCTGGAAACCAATGACAGGCATAAAGACCGACATTACACGCATTGCCCACGAAGCCTTCTCTATGAGTGCTGGTTCTGTTGTGAAGATACGCGACACGACACCGGGGATAAACTCACACACGGCAAAGCCGACAGTTGTCACCAGTGTTGCCCAAAGTATCGTTTGCACCAATGCTTTTTTCACTCTGTCAAGGTGCTTGGCTCCATAATTATAGCCCACGATAGGCTGCATACCCTGTGTAAGACCAAGTACAATCATCACAAATATAAACTGCATACGATTAGAAATGCCATAGGCAGCTATCGAGAGGTCGCCGTTGTCGCTATTGTTGCGTAGTCCCTTGTTGATGATTATCACTACCATACAAGCAGCGGTGTTTATGAGAAATGGTGACATACCGATACTCAAGATGCCCTTGACGATATGCCCCTTGAGTTTATATATACCACGTTGCAGATGCAACAGTTCGTTAGGATTGCTCAATATCTTTGCCTGCCAAACAAGCGTTATACATTGCGCAAGAATGGTAGCCAAGGCTGCACCGCGTATACCCATACCGAAAACAAAGATTAAAAGAGGGGTAAGAACGAAATTCATCACCACTGTCAGGATGGTGGCATACATAGCCTGTTGGGGGTGTCCGGCGGCACGCAGCGTTGCATTTATTCCAAAATAGAGATGAGTCACCACATTACCGAGCAGAATAACCTCCATATAGTCACGGGCATAAGGCAATGTATTCTCACTGGCACCGAAGAATATCAGGATATCATCAAGGAATGCAAACGACACTGCCGCAAAAATAAGACCAACGAGAACATTCAGAGTCACAAGATTTCCAAGAATATTCTTTGCTGAATCATAATCCCTTTGTCCCAATCTTACCGAAAGCTGAGTGGCACCACCCACACCTACCATTGCACCAAAGGCCACAGAGAGGTTCATGAATGGGAATGTGGTAGCAAGGCCCGATATGGCGTCGGCCCCGACATTTGGGATATGCCCAATAAAGGCACTGTCAATCATATTATAGAGTGATGCCGCTATCTGCGCAATGATTGCCGGAATGGCATATTGCATCAGCAGCCTGCCCACCTTTTCCGTTCCCAACTCGGTGGGTACTTTTTTTATCGTCGTATTGCTCATAAAATTTGTAAATATCGTTCTGTGGCAACAAAAAAGATATACCTTTGTATATACTATGCGCCGCTTGCATAAAATATATTGCAAAAATAGTCATTTTTTTTTACTGCAAATATGGCGTTGTATAAATTTATGAAATTGCAGAATATGTTTGAAGAGAAAAGCGTACTTGTGGGAATGAGTGGCGGCATAGACAGCACTGCTGTATGTAGTATGCTGCTTGAACAGGGTTACAAGGTGATGGGGCTTACACTCATAACAAGCGACACAGGCTTGCGTGCAGCGAAAGACGCAGCCGAATTGGCTGCAAGATTAGGAATACCGCACCATATAGCCGATGTACGCGATGAATTCCGCCAATTGGTAATAGAGCCGTTCATTGAAGCATATATGAATGGCAAGACACCCAATCCTTGTGTAAATTGCAATCCGACAGTAAAATTCCGTCTACTTGAAGAGTGGGCCGACAAACTCGGATGCAGCAAAATAGCAACGGGACACTATGTAAAGATAAAGGAAGAGATTGGAGAGGACAACAAAGCAAAATATTATATCGTTACAGGAGATGATGACAAGAAAGACCAAAGTTATTTCTTGTGGCGATTGACACAGCAGCAGCTGTCGCGCGTAATATTTCCGCTGGGCGGATGGGAGAAGCCACAAGTCCTTGAATATCTGAAAAAGAACGGTTTGCAGAGCGCGGCAAAGGATGGCGAGAGCATGGAGGTCTGTTTCATCCCCGGCGACTACCGCGACTTCTTGCGTTCAAACATCCAAGACATTGACACACGCATTGGCAGCGGAACTTTTGTTGACAGCGAAGGACGCACATTGGGCAAACACAGTGGTTACCCTTTCTATACGGTTGGACAACGCAAAGGATTGGGCATAGCCTTGGGCTACCCTGCTTATGTACTGAAAATCAACGCAGCCAAGAACACGGTTATGCTTGGTAGTGAAGAACAGTTGTCAACCCGTTATATGTTAATAGAGGCCCCGGAATGGGTAAACGGTATTCCTGAAAAAATCAGCGTCAGGGTACGTTACCGCAGCCACCCCGTGGAATGTAATGCACCAATAGCCACTGGCGATGGACGTTGGTTGGTGAAATTACACAGCCCGGTGCAAGCAATCACCCCGGGACAATCGGCGGTGTTCTACGATGGCAATATTGTTATTGGCGGCGCATTCATTGCCGACCAGCGAGGAATAAACCAATGGATACCTAAAGATAATGAATGAAGTTGATACTCCTATAACGCTATACTCGCTCAACAATCTTGTGCGCAACGCGATTGCTGACACTCTCCCATCACGCTATTGGATTACCGGTGAGTTGAGCGAAGTGCGCGAAACGGCAGCCGGACATTGTTACATTGAGTTGGTAGAACGTGACGAAAACACGCAAGAGACGATTGCCAAGGCACGTGGAACAGTGTGGGCACGTATATACTCACTGCTCCGCCCATACTTCCTTGAACAGACAGGACAGCCGTTTGCAGCAGGTCTGAAAGTGTTGTTGCAGGTAACCGTCGGTTTCCACGAACTATATGGTTACACACTTGATGTGTGCGACATTGAACCGGCATACACCATCGGTGATATTGCACGCCAACGCCAACTGATAATCAAACGCCTTACCGAAGAGGGTGTAATAAACCTCAACAAAGAGCTTGATTTCCCTTTGTTGGCACAGCGTATTGCAGTCATTTCATCGGCAACAGCTGCCGGATATGGAGATTTCTGCGACCAGTTGATAAATAACAGATATGGTTTTGTCTTTTATCCCCGACTTTTTCCGGCCCCAATGCAGGGCAACAGTGCCGGGGATGGTATAATAGCAGCACTTGATAAAATAGCGGAAGAGGCAGACAATTGGGATGTTGTTGTCATCATTCGAGGTGGCGGTGCAACAAGCGACCTAGGATGTTTTGACACATATAACCTTGCCAACAACTGCGCACAGTTTCCACTGCCCATCATAACCGGAATAGGACATTTGCGCGACGAGAGCGTGCTTGACATTGTTGCCAACACAAGCGCGAAGACTCCGACAGCAGCGGCGGAATTCCTCATCCACGCTATGCTCGCCAACGATGGGATGCTTTCTGATTTACAAAATGGCATTGCTACAGCAATCAACAGACGTATCGAGAATGAAAAAAGATGTATAGAGACATTGGTTGGAAATTTGCCTATAAACACAGCATTATACTTACAGGCACAACGACATAGACTCGATATAATCCAAAGAAGCATTGATGCTGCATCGCCAGAACGTATACTATCTTTAGGATATAGCATAACACGCAAGAATGGCAAAATAGTACGCGACGCAAGCGCATTGAAAGAGGGCGATGAAATACAGACAGTCGTTGCCAATGGAACATTTACAAGTATAATAAAATAAAAGAACCATATATGAAAAAAATGACATACGCCGAGGCAATGAATCGCCTTGAGGAGATTGTAGGAAAAGTGCAAGACGGTAGAATTGACATTGATGAGTTGGCAGGACTGCTGAAGGAGGCGCAGGAACTTGTAAACTTCTGCCGTGAGAAGTTGTACAAGGTAGATGAGGAGATAAAGGCACTGAGCGAGGGAACTGAAATGTAAAAGTTTGTGCAAACGAGTTAAAGCTAGTTTCGCAAAAGTTGCACCTCACAGACAACAGTGTTTCAAACAGAGTCTGATTGATATATGCGGTGAGCATTTAATACTTAACAGGAGTAAACGTTTTACTCCAATCCACAAAAGCCGTATCACATTCAACGTTGAGCGAATCGCCATAAAGCACCATATACAAATTTGTATCATAAGTCGCATAGTGGAGATTATATTTGACCGCACCGCTTTCAAAAGAAAAATCGCTAAAAGGAAACTTCTTACGATGAGTCTCGTACATGCCATTGGCACGTGGCATAGTGCCATTCTTTGAATAGAACGTTACATTGTTGCCCGAAAGCAGTTCAAGAAAAACGGTGTCATTGCCCCACTCTGCGCTCCACACATAACCTTTGTAAGGTTCCCAAGCATAGGATTCGTACTCAAAGCAAGAAGATACAAAAAAAGTAAGCGACAATAAAAGGAGTGTTACGCGTAATAGATTCTTCATTTTCATATCGAGTTGTCTTTAGGTTTTGCAAAATCAATTTACTTATAACAAACATGCAAGCTGTTTTGTTTTAAAAGACACAAAAAAAAACACGAGCAAAACCATTACTCGTATTCTGAGGTCTTAGGATACCCATCGCAATGAATAACGGTTAAGCCCGTGTTATATAAACACGAGCATTAACCTTACTTTTATTGCGATAAATGAAATTTCCTAAGTTTCAGAATACAATCAGTAAAGCCAACGCTAATTTAATATGTCTTTTAAAATGTGCGTAATCAAATACGCGGTTATATCATAAGCGGTTATTTTTTATTCAACATTGCAAATATAGCAACAAACAAGGGAGAAACATCAAGCTTGCTTGAATATTTTTCACAGCAACAACGCAAAAAGCAAAAAAGCACCGTTCGACGAACGGTGCTTTTTTGATAGATATGTTCTGTGGAATTAACCTCCGAAGTTATCGTACATAATAGACTTCTCCTCAACACCAAGGTCGGTAAGCATGTTGACAACAGCCTTTGACATTGGACCAGGACCACACATGTAGTACTCGATATCCTCGGGAGCCTCGTGATTCTTGAGGTATGTCTCATAGATAACCTGATGTACAAAACCTGCGGTGTACTTAACGCCTGCGGCATCAGCTGCAGGATCCGGACGGTCGAGCGCAAGGTGGAAGGTGAAGTTGGGGAATTCCTTCTCAAGCTGCAGGAAGTCCTCTAAGTAGAACACCTCGTTGAGCGCACGTGCACCGTAGAAGTAAGTCATCACACGGTCGGTTGTCTTCAAGGTCTTTGTCATGTGCATAATCTGAGCACGCAAAGGAGCCATACCGGCACCACCACCTACCCACATCATCTCCTTCTTTGAATCGAAGATTGGGTGGAAGTCGCCATAAGGGCCACTCATAATCACCTTGTCGCCGGGTTTCAATGTAAAGATGTATGAAGATGCGATACCGCAAGGTACATCCATAAAGCCAGAACGGTCGGCCTTGAAAGGAGGTGTTGCAATACGCACTGTAAGCATGATGCGGTCACCCTCGGCCGGATAGTTGGCCATAGAGTAAGCACGGATTGTTTCCTCGGTGTTCTTGCACTTGAGGCCGAGCAAACCGAACTTCTCCCAAGCGGGGAGGTACTCATCGCCAATAAGAGCCTTGTCAATATCCTTGTCGTATGTCATATCGTATGCAGGAATCTTGATCTGCGCGTATGAACCAGGAACGAAGTCCATGTGCTCGCCCGGAGGCAATGCAACGATAAACTCCTTGATGAAGGTTGCGACGTTCTTGTTTGATATAACCTCGCACTCCCACTCCTTGACACCCATAACAGACTCGGGTACCTTGATTTCCATATCGTTCTTACACTTAACCTGACAACCCAAACGCCAGTGAGCCTGCTGCTCCTTGCGTGTGAAGTGACTGGTCTCTGATGGCAGAATCTCGCCACCACCCTCTGTTACCTGAAGTTTGCACTGACCGCAAGAGCCCTTACCACCACAAGCCGAAGGAAGGAAGATGCCGTTCTCGGCAAGTGTACCGAGCAATGCACCACCGGCAGCAACCTCAACCTCTTTCTCGCCGTTAATCTTCACCTTGATGTTACCGCCGGGAAGCAAAAAGCGTTTTGCCACCAAGAGGATAATCACCAACAAAAGGATGATAACAAGGAAAACGGCTATACTTGATAATATCAATTGTGTATTCATATCCTTACTTTATTACATTTTAATACCAGAGAAGCACATAAATGCCATTGCCATAAGACCAACTGTGATGAAGGCAATACCAAGACCGCGGAGTGGCTTTGGCACATTGCTGTACTCCATTTTCTCACGAATAGCCGCGAACAGCACAATAGCAATCATCCAACCCAAACCTGAACCGATAGCAAATGCTATTGAATCGGCAAAGCAGGTGATGGCCTGTGAGCTGTCGGCTGGCAAGCCGATGCGCTGCTGCATAAAGAGTGAGCCACCCATAATAGCACAGTTAACGGCAATAAGTGGGAGGAAAATACCCAACTGGCTATAGAGTGCAGGAGCGAAACGCTCGACAATCATCTCAACAAGCTGAACGATACCTGCAATCACCGCAATGAAGAGGATAAACGCAAGGAATGTAAGGTCAACACCCAAGATACCGTCGGCAGCAAGCACCTGTGTCTGCAACAGATAGTTGACAGGCAATGTAATCACCTGTACGAATATCACGGCAACACCAAGTCCAATGGCAGTCTTAACGCTCTTAGATACAGCCAAGAACGAACACATACCCAAGAAAAAGGCAAACACCATATTGTCCACGAAAACCGAACGGACAAGTAAACTAATGAAATGTTCCATAACTATTTTTCTTTACTGTATCTTAATTTATTTTTCTTGCAAACTCTTATCTTTTGCTCTCTGGAACCACACGATGCAAGCAATCAGGATGAATGCAGCAGGGGTCATAAGCATAAGACCGTTGTTCATATATCCGGCCTCATAGAAGCTCTCGGGAATAATCTGGAAGCCCAAAAGTGCACCTGTACCGAAGAACTCACGGAAGAATGCCACGATTACAAGAATCATTGCATATCCTACGCCGTTACCGATACCGTCGAGGAACGATGGCCAAGGCTTGTTCTGCATTGCAAATGCCTCAAGACGTCCCATAAGGATACAGTTGGTAATGATAAGACCGATATAAACCGAAAGCTGAACGCTCACGTCGTAGGCAAAAGCCTTGAGAACCTCACTTACCAATGTCACCAATGCAGCAACAACCACCAACTGAACGATGATACGGATACGCATTGGAATTGTGTTACGGATAAGTGAGATAATTACGTTGGCCATAGCCACGATAATTGTCACCGAAAGACCCATAACGATTGCAGGCTCAAGTTTGCTTGTAACAGCCAAAGCAGAACAGATACCGAGCACCTGAACGGTTACAGGGTTCTCCTTGAAAAGAGGAGTATTGAGCGCCTCTTTATTTTTCTTTGAAAGTAATCCCATAATTATTCCTCCACATTAACTTGTGCAGCATCGGCTGCTGGTTCAACATTCTCCTCCTGGGCAACTGGTGCCTCAACAACAGGAGCATTGTTCTTGAGATAGTTATAATAAGGAGCAAGCTTTCTCTTGAACATATCATCTACACCATTACAGGTGAGAGTTGCGCCCGACACGGCATCGATGTGATAATTGGCATCGCCTTTACCCTTCTTGACTTCAAGGGCAACCTCGCCATTCTCGTTATACACCATCTTCACAACTTTGTTGCCATCCTTATCTTTTGTAAACTGATTCTGGAACTTGTCCGCCGCAATTTCAGCGCCAAGACCTGGTGTTTCACTTGCGTGAGAGAAGTATACACCATAAATGGTGTTGCAGTCGGCGTTAAGAGCTATGTAACCCCAGATACCACCCCACAAACCATTACCGGTCATTGGGATAATGTATTTTTTCTCATTATTGACCTCTGCAATATAAAGAGGGAGATTATTTTCATTTACATCTTCGTTCTTAACATCAAAACCGCCCTTGTCAGCAACCTCTACACCTTCGGCATTGATAACAAGCTCTTTTTTGATGACTTCGTCATACTTGGCAGCCACATCAAGTTCGTTCTTGATGTTGAGAGATGCCAAAATCTGCTTTTTCTTATCAAGTGCAATATTGGCATCCTGTGTTGGTTTCAACACTGATGACACACCTGCCAACAAGAAAGCTACAATAACTACTACAAAAGCCGAATAGATGATGGCATAGAGATCGCTATTGGTATCAAAGCCCTTTTTCTTTGGTGCGTTAACAACCTCAAACTCCGAAGCACCGGCCTTACACAATGGGCACACTGAAGGAGCCTCATTGCCTTCGTGTGCATAACCGCACACTTTGCAAACATATTTCTTTGCTGCCATATCTGTTAGTTCTTTTTTGTTACACGTTTAGCACGGGCATTCACGTTTGACTGCACCACGCAATAATCAATAAATGGAGCAACCACGTTCATCAGCAAAATAGCGAGCATCATACCTTCGGGATAACCGGGGTTCATCACACGAATCAGGATTGCCATTGCACCGATACCGAAACCGTAGATATATTTACCCACCTCGGTACGAGCCGATGTAACAGGGTCTGTTGCCATAAATACAGCACCAAAGCAGAAACCGCCAAGGATGATATGCTGCCAGAAAGGAATCTGAGCCACTGGGTTTTCCGGCATTGTGTGCTGGAACAGAAGCGACATTGCAATACCACCGACAAACACGCTGAGCATTGTCTTCCAGCTTGCCACGCCTGTGAAAAGGAGCAACATAGCACCAAGAGCAATTGCCACAACACTTGTTTCACCGATTGAACCGGGCATAAAGCCGAAAATCATATCGCATGATGTCAACAACTCACCGGTAGCACCTACAGGAGCCGCACCATTGGCAACATTCTGCAATGCTGTTGCACAAGTGTAACCGTCAACAGTAACATCTGAGCCCAAGCCACAAATTGACTCTGTTGCAACCCATACACTATCACCAGAGATAACCTGAGGATAAGCGAAGAAGATGAATGCACGGGCAATGAGTGCCACATTGACGATGTTCATACCTGTACCACCGAATACCTCTTTTGCGAAGATTACAGCAAACGCTGTCGCAAGGGCAAGAACCCACAATGGACAACCTACAGGCACAATCATAGGAATGAGGATACCTGACACAAGGAAGCCTTCGTGTATCTCCTCTTTTTTCCATTGAGCAACAGTAAACTCAATTCCAAGACCCACTATGTAGGCAACAGCAATCTTTGGCAATGTAACAACAAGACCATAGAGGAACATACTGAACCAGGTTGTTGTTTCAACAGTACCGGCAGCAATTGCATTCTGCAAACCGATATTGTACATACCCAACAGGAGTGATGGTATAAGAGCTATCACAACCAATGACATAATACGCTTGCTGTCAATTGCATCGTGAATATTAACACCACTCTTCGATGTGTCGTTAGGCACGAACAGGAATGTTTCGAAGCCATCGAACAAAGAACGGAAAGCGTGCAACTTACCACCCTCTTCGAAGTTTGGCTTAATTTTATCTATATAATTTCTCAAAAATTTCATACGACTATATTTTATTTTGCATTGAAATTAAACCCGTATAATTAGCACATCTCAGCACGAAGCTTGTCAAGGCCTTCGCGAACGATGCGCTGCAACTCCAACTTAGAAGAGTCGACAAACTCACACAATGCGAAATCCTCGGGAGCCACCTCGTAGATACCGAGTTGCTCCATCTTATCGATGTTACCAGTGATTATAGCCTTCAACAGATACTCTGGATAGATATCCATTGGGAACACCTTATCGTACTCGTTAGACATAATCATATGACGTTCACCACCCTTGATACGTGCATCAATTGTATACTTGCGCTTAGGCATCAACCAGCTGAAATAGCTGCGGCTTGTACTGTACATGCCAAAACGAGGTGCTGCCCAACCAAGCAAATCGGCATCGTTTACAATCTCAGGGATTACAGTTACCTCAGTAGAGAAGGCACCAAGGAAACCGTCTGCAACGGTTTTCTTACCTGTCAATACGTTACCGTCGATGATACGATTCTCATATCTACTCTCAAGACGGCCTGCAAGGATATTTGTGAGCTGTGCACCAAGAACAACCTTGCTGTATGAAGGATTCTTAACCTCGCTACCGGCAAGAGCTATGGTACGTGTGAAATCAATTTTACCCTTATTGAAGAAACGTCCAATAAAAATCACCTCCTCGGCACCGATTGTCCAAACGATTTCACCCTTGTTCACAGGAGCAGTCTTGTTTATCTGTACACCGACATTACCTGCAGGGTGTGGTCCCTTAAAGATTGTAGTTGTAACATTCTTAGCCACTGTCAAGGCTGTTGACTGCTGACAAGCGCAAATGCCAAGATGAACAGGAGCGATACGTGACAAAGCGTCAAGACCTACCTGAAAATCCTCCTCGTTGCCTTTGAGCGCAACCTCAAAGTTCACAGCAAGTGGCTTTGAGTCAAATGCCGACACATAGATGGCACGAGGTGTATCACTTGGAGTGGCAATAACATCGTAAGGTCTTTGACGGATAAAACCGAACAAACCGGCCTTGAGGAGATGTGACTTAATCTCGTCAGAAGAAAGCGAAAGAACATCTTGTGCCTTGTACTCTACCGACTCGAACTTGCCATCCGATTCAACTACTACGCTAAGAACGCGTCTTCTCTCTCCGCGGTTAACCGCAACAACTTTTCCGCTCACCGGCGAAACAAATTGCAATTCAGGATTGCTCTTGTCAACGAACAAAGCGTCACCTGCCTTCACGGCATCCTCAGGCTTTACCACAACCTTTGGAGTCACACGTGTAAAATCAGCCGGCATCAAAGCGTAGAGCTTTGGCGTGTCAACCGATGTAAATTCTTTAGCAGGAGCACCTTTCAAATTGATATTCAACCCCTTAGAAATTTTTACGACTCTGTGCATATAATTTGAGTTACATTAGTACATTATCCGTCACAAATTTAGAGAAAATTTTCCGTATTAGTAACAAGAAATTTTAAAATATTTTAATATTTTTCAGTCTGTTACGGGTTTTTCCATAATAAAACTCATAGGGCTCACCTGCAAAGTCTGGGGGGGGGGCTATTGATTTATAGAATTGATTGTAGTTTTAACTTTTTTGAAATTGCTTACGCGTAACTTTCCGCCCTTGGCGGAGAATTTATTCATTGGCAAGCATATCGGGCTTTTACGCGTACAGAGGTAATATCAAAGAAAAACCGGCACCGTTAAAGGACACAACTTGAACCCTGGTGATTTTTGGATTAAGTGAGAGGTATGTTCGCCCGCTAGTTAGGCGCTCGCCTTGGCGAGTGACTAACTGAGGAAGGTCCGCATCACCCAAAAATCAACAGAAAGGTTCAAGTGGCAAGGACTCTTCGACTGAAGGATGTTGCTTGCAACTCCTGAACAAAGAAGAGGCCGACTGGACTTTCCGTGTGCCGGAACCTTTTGGTTCTTTTCAGTTATGAAAAGAACGTATAGAACGACTAAAGAAAATGCTAATGAACGATTAAGGTTCAAGACTGCAGTAGAATACAATACAATTGGGAGGTAATCCTAAAATCCCCCAACTTTTGCAACCGAGCCCACATTTCAGCTTTCACATTTCAGTTCCAAAAAAATGAGAGGGTATCTCACGATACCCTCTCACATCTATTAAGTAAGTAATTTTTATTATTCAGCAACTGTTGGTGTAGCCTCTCCTGTTGCAACAACAGCCTCCTCTACTACAGGCGCGTCAGCCTTCTTTGTAGAGCGACGACGACGAGTCTTCTTTGTCTGTGACTTCGCCATATTCTCGTTGTAGTCAACAAGCTCGATAAAGCACATCTGAGCTGCGTCACCCAAACGTGTACCAAGTTTGATGATGCGTGTGTAACCACCTGGGCGCTCTGCTACCTTTACAGCAATCTCCTTGAAGAGCTCTGTAACGGCCTCCTTGCTCTGGAGGTTGCTGAACACTACGCGACGAGAGTTTGTTGTATCGTCTTTTGACTTTGTAATAAGTGGCTCAACGAACTTCTTGAGTTCCTTTGCCTTTGCAAGGGTCGTAGTGATTCTTTTGTGCATAATCAACGAAACTGCCATATTAGAAAGCATAGCGTTTCTGTGAGATGCAGTACGACCCAAATGATTAAAAGATTTCTTATGTCTCATAATTATTCTTTGTCTAATTTATATTTTGAAATATCTGTTCCAAACGAAAGATTCAGACTCTCGAGCAAATCATCAAGCTCAGTGAGCGATT
>JAGCMB010000025.1 GCA_017646665.1 Bacteroidaceae bacterium | reverse complement strand
GAAACGAAGGATATAATGAGATTGGGTATTACTACAGCAATCTTTCACCTGATCGTATAAAGGCTTGCAGTTTTAATAGCACAAAACTGGATACGGAGATTGCCAATAATAATGCCTACCATAACATTGCAATGCATCTTCTACAATATTTTGAACTTAATGAGGTGTATACCCGGGAAGAGGTTAAGGGGAAGCTACAACGGATTTATAATGAACTTGGGCTTAAACTGACGGCCAAAGCTACAGATCTAGAAAAATATGTAAATTGCATTAAATGTAAAAAGAATGGTTCGAGAGCATATAAGTTGTTACCGAATTAACCGATTAACCGTACAGCAATGTGCGGTTTCTTTTTCTTTCTCCGTGCAGCCTAAACGGCAACGCAACACCCTTGTAAAATATTGTGTATGTGAGAGATAATGATAATCCCGCCTGCCTCGACGACAAGCGGGAAAGAGGGTTACAGCAGGTGCTTCATTGCAGCATCTATCTGTTCGTTGTCAAATTTACTCAAGTATATCTGCGTGGTTTTTATGTCCTGATGTCCAAGAGCCTGGGATATGATATTGATATTAACGCCAGACTTCTTCAAAACTGTAGCAAATGAGTGCCGTGCAACATATGTCGTGACGGAAGAGCTTATTTTTAATGTCTTGGCTATAGATTTAAGTTCCTTGTTTACTTGTGCGCAGACTTTGCGGACTCTGTTGTGTCTTTGCATTGGTGTTGTGTGTCTTCGAGAATGTAGTATCGGAAACAAATACCCGGCTTCATGTTCATACTCTTTGTATTTCTCTATTATTTGGCTGGCCTTTTCGTTAAGCATAATGTTTATACAGCCATGAGTCTTTTGCCTATCATAGATCAACCGTCCGTCTGCTATATTCTGCGAAGTAAGATAGGCAATGTCAACAAACGAGATTCCGCCGCACAGATAGGAGAAGCAAAAAACATCGTGAGCCAATTCTGTAATCTCCGTTCTTCCACTACAATCAAAATTCATAATCTTGAGTATGTCGGATTTTGTCAAGGCTCTTTTTGCTGTCCTTGTATTAAGATGGCTCAGTGTAAATTCAACAAATGGACTTTTATCCCTGTTTACGACTCTCTTCAATATGGCCCGGTTGTAAGCTGCTCTTAATGTACGGAACTGATAGCTGATTGTTGTGTCTTTGTTTCCCTTTTTTCGCATCCAATCCTCGAACTTGTGGCAGAACTCAACATCAATATAGCTGAATGTATAGTTTAGCTTGTTGCCGTTGTTGAAGTTCTTGAGTGTATCATAAGAATTTTTATAGGCATAGCTCGTTCCCACCTGTCCATTGTTGCGTAGTTCGTTTATGGTCTGATGGTAAAATTCGTCAACGGTCATGCTCCTTACAACCTCTTTCTGCTCATTGATAAGGGAGGTTGCAGTAAACTCTTCATCGTTGGCTCTCTTTTCCAATATTTTCTGTTGGTACTCGAGCTTTGTTTGGAGAATGATTTTATTGATAAGGTCTTTGTTCGGACAGTTGGCTTTGGGTTCATTCTTGTCAAAATCCCAAAACTTCGCATTGACTGAAACCTTAAGACTTTTGTATGAAATCTTGCGGTTCTTGATAACGCGTAACATTAAAGGGTGCTCACCGTTGGACAGTGTTTTGCTTTTGTAGCATACGACTAAAATTGTTGCATTCATAGTGTTTTCGGTTTAAACCTCAGTTTAAACATTTCGCTTAAACCACCAATTAAACCGGCTGACACAACAAAAAAAGAGAAATATCCAATCTACTCCTAAAAAGGTTGTAAATCAAACATTTCTCTTTGTCGGGATGACTGGATTCGAACCAGCGACCACACGCCCCCCAGACGCGTACTCTAACCGGGCTGAGCTACATCCCGCTCTGTTTTGTGTTGCAAAGGTATGCATTTTTTACAAACAAACAAAATATGTCGCCAAAATATTTTGTAATTTCTGTTTGCCGTTACTACCACCTAAATGCGCTTTTTGTTGATTCTGAACCCCGTTTTGTCAAAAAAATGGGTATTTCTTTTGAAAGGAGATGATTATTTTGTTCCTTTGCAAACTAGAGGCTTATCTCTATGAGATAAAATGCGTCTTGCTTTAATTTGAAACAAAATAACCGACAATAATATGAAGAGATTCTTTTTTTCATTGGTTTGTGTTCTTTCGGCAGTGATTGGTGTCAATGCTCAGAATTGGTCTGCTACATTGACAACAGTCGAAGGCTTGCCCGGTGTGTCAAAAGAGTATGAGGGTGATAAATATTATGAGTTTACCTCTGTTTTGCTTGAACCCGGTGTGTCAACCAACAAGGTGCGTATGACGGTGGTTGGTACAATCAACAACGAAGCCCCAAATGGAAACAATGTGATATTCTCTCTTTCAGGGCTCAGAATTTATGACAGGAATGGAGCTCAGGTCTCTTATACTGCGTCTTCAAATGCTGATCACAACTCCTTGACATGGGGCTCGAGCGATGGTGACGGCCTGCCGGCCTTGTCCGACAACAGCATAAAGAGCTATTTCCACTCTATGTGGGACAGTTATAATGCCGTTGCCGATTATCACTACGTGGAACTCACATTGAACAAGAGTCTCGATTCATTCTTCATAGAGTGGACAACTCGTCTTGGAGAACCAAAGAACAGCCCGCTTGTGGTTGGCATAACCCTTGGAACTGATTATACTCCAGCTTCTGTGGGTGAGGAGTTTGTACTTGGCAAAGCTGTTGGTTCTGTAGAAGAACTTGCTGCGGAAAATCAACTGTTCGTGTTGCAGAGCAATGCTGTGAAAAGCTTTGCTTCGTCCAATGGAACAACATATTTTGGCAGTGGTCCCCTGTATATGCAGTGTGCCGAGAGTGGTGATGTCGAACCATCTGCAACCCATGTGATGCAGCTGATTCCTGCCGGTGACGGCCGTTATCTTGTATATTGGCCTGTTTCGGGTAAGTTTCTTGAAAATTCAGCATCGTCGTTTAACGGTGCTAACGGATGGCAATACAGTACAACCGATTTTGCCTCTGCGGCAAGAGTAAAGATTACTACTGACGGTAACGGATATTTTGAGTTGGAGTATGACGGAGAGACTTCTTCGGGTGATTTGACGCTATATGTGGCTGCCGAGATGCGTGACGGAGTTAATAGCAAGATGAAGACCTTTGACCTCCCTCACAAGCAGGCTCTTGAGAAGGGTGATTACACCCAGGGCTTCGCCTTGCCGGCAGCATTCAATTGGTCAATATACAAGGCAGGGCTTGATGCATCGACTGTCGAGGATTTAATGATTTCAATACCTAAATTGGCACAGACCTATCTCAATTCTACAATAAATGACGCAAATAGCTACTTGGCAATATATGGTAACCACGACGGTTACTGTACAGGTGGCGAGGATGCAACTTTGCGCTCCTTGATTTCATCTGTCCAGCAGAGCATCTCGTCAATGAACAGTATTGCCCAAATAACCTCGGCCAAAGAGTCACTTGCAGTGGCGCTATCGAACTATATGGCTGCCGGCTTGGCAAAATATGAAGAACAGGTGAACACCATACTCGAAAACTCAACATTCAGCCAACCTCCTTATGTCGGTGGAACATATCCCGAGAGTTCACGTGCAATACTCACCGGAATCATTAGCACCATTGCCGATGCAAAGGAGAGAACTGGCGTATATAGCGCTGCCCAATATGTATCTATCTATAACAAGGTAGTGCAGGAGATTGAGCAGTTCCTTGCTACAAAGGTTGAGGACGGCGGGTCGGGTAGCGGTGACGGCGAAGAAACACCTGATGTACAGCCCGAGGATGGTGAAATTATCTATGTATATCTCTCAAATGGCGATATAGATGCCTATCAGCTCGCAGCACTCGATGGCGATTACTACATCGCAAATGGCACTGTCTATTTCCCATTGACTAGTGGTGATACAAACTATTACACCAAGAGCGAGTATGACAGTATCTCAACCGTGATGCCGGCATTGCCAACGATGACATCGTTCAAGTTCAACAACAAGTACAATCCTACTCTCAATATAGATGTGGAATGTGCCGAGGTGACAAATGATATGTATCTCAGTGTCAATGCAATTGGCAAGTGGCTCACCGCAAGCTTCCAGTTGAGCGATGATAGGGCTGTCGCGTACGTAGATACAGTGCTTCAGGTGAGCAAGGAAACAACCCAAAGCTTTGCAAAGAGTGTCAGCTATAATGTGACCTATCCCGGTTATAATATAATCAAGAATATCAAAGTGCAGGACGAGATATGGTCGACACCATCGGTTTCGGGTGGAACAGAGGAGGTCAAGCTCACTGCCGATATGCTTTACACCAACAAACCTTCTACAAGCAGTAGCGAATCGCTCGCGAATCTGCTCGACGGTAATTCTTCAACAATATTCCACTCAACCTGGGGTAACGCAAACAATGCTACTGTCAATGTGAATGCCTATATCCAAATTGCATTGCCCGAGCAGTTGGAGAATATACAGCTCTATTATCAGTGCCGTCCGCAGACCGGCTATAACCCACTTGTCTGGGAGATATATGCAAGCAACGATGCCAATAACTGGAAACTTATCCGCACACTGGATTATATTGCCGATGGTATGCCACGTGGAGGACGCAGTCAGCAATATACCTCGCCAACAATTGCCTTGGGTGGCAAGTATTCATACCTGAGAATCGTCCAGACAAGCGGCGAGTACTCGAAGAACCACCTTGCATTGGCAGAATTGCGCGTCTACAAAGTTACAGAGGAGACAACCGGTGAACCAGTGAAGATACAGGATGCAGTTTATGAGAACCGCCGTGTTCCGTTCGGCAACACATATAAAGTGACTGTTGATTGGCTCACCGATAGGATTGGTGCTGTGCCACGTATCGACATTGATATTGACGGTGGCGATTTCGTTACAAGCAAGGATTACTACCTGAACGCAAAGTTCCGCATTTCCGGAAACGGCGTCTATGACAACTTCGAAGATTCTGTACAGATAAAGGGGCGCGGAAACTCGTCATGGGGCGCAAGCAAGAAACCTTATCGCCTCAAATTTGCCGAGAAAGTGAAACCTTTCGGTCTCACCAAGGGCAAGAGTTGGGTATTGCTTGCAAATGCACAGAGGGGTTCACTTATGGCAAATGCCATTGCCATGAAGATTGGCCAGATGGTGGGTGCAAAATACACCAACCACATTATCCCTGTCGAGCTCTATATGAACGGCTTGTATATGGGTAGTTATATGTTCACCGAGAAGGTGGGTATGGCCAACAACAGTGTGGATATTGACGAGGATGATGGCTATGTGGTGGAGCTGGATACATACAGCAGTACGGACGAGCCCATTTACCGCACAGGTACATATAACCTTCCTGTCAAGGTTGCCGAGCCCGATCTTGCCGAGTATGAGGATGTAGACTTGGCCAAGGCGCGCCGTGCAGCAATACTTGAGGATTCAAGGGAGATGCAGGCAGCGATATATAGTGGTGTGGGCTTGGAGGATGTGATGGATGTTGATGCAACAGCTCGTTTCTTCCTTGCCAATGACCTTGTACTCAACCAGGAGATAAATCACCCAAAAAGCACATTCTACTTCAAGGATGAGAGCGACCCTGAGGGCAAGATTACCTTTGGCCCGCTATGGGACTTCGACTGGGGCTTCAACTATGAGAACGGTAGCCAGTACTGTTATTCAGGCCAAACATCAAGTGTCATCAGTACAAAGATGGAGGCATATACTTTCTGGCAGGATTTGACAAATGCCGAGGTCTTCAAGAAACACTATTACCATGTGTGGAAGGAGTTCGTGGAGGACAACTCTATTGAAGAACTAAAGGATTACATTGACAGCTACTATAATTTTGCAAAGACATCGTTCCAGAACAATGCCTACGAATGGGGAAGCAGCTATGGTTTCGGCGAGAGCGACCGTGACCGCGCAAAGCAGTGGATTGTTGACCGTGCAAATTACATATACAACAATCTCGATGAGTATGATGTCAATGACCTTATCCACGCATTGCCGGGTGATGTTGACCTTAACGACCAGTTGACGGTGCACGATGTTGCCGTGATTATTGCATATCTTGAGGGCGAAACATATAAACGCTTCAGCGAGGTGAAGGCCGATGCAAATGCCGATGGATATATAGACCTTGCCGATGCTGAATTTATTGCGTCGGAAATTATGATGGCCGATGCTCCAACGTCATTGTATGCTTATAATACTCCGCTTGCAGCCGGCGAACTCTATGCCAATGATTTGGTGCTTGAACTGGGCGAGGAGGCTACTTTGCCATTGAATCTTATGCGTTATAGTGGCGAGGATTATACTGCCGTCCAGTTCGATGTCAGGGTGCCCGATGGTGTGTTTGTTGATGATATCGTGCCTGCCGACGCTTTGGCTTCGCATAATTTCATTTACGAAATGCTTGATATGAACACCTATCGTGTTATTGCATATTCCGAGGAGAATGAAACCTTCGCAGCAGGCAACGATGTTCTTGTTGATATCAAGGCAAGTGCAATGTCTGTCATCGAAGAGGATGCTTGCGTAATTGAAATTCTCAATGCTTATGCAGTCGATGCAAACAACGACGAGGTGCGCTTCGATAATCTTAAGGTCGCTTTCAGCCAGGCAACAGGAATTTCTGATGTGTATGCAACCTATTCTGTCAAGGGTGGCGACTGCATAACTGTCACAGCGCTCGAGGCGCAGGATATAACGGTGTATGGTGTCGATGGTCGTCTTGTCTACAACAAACGCGTCAATGCCGGTACAACACGAATTGCACTGCCATCCGGATTGTATGTCGTGAATGGCGAGAAAGTATTGGTCAAGTGAATTGACTATTGATTGATATAAATTATCGGGGCTGTCTTTTTAAAAAAGGCAGCCCCGATAATTTATTGTGCTCTTAGAATACTTTATGAGGGTATAGCGGTAGGTCGTTGCAGAGCTCTTGTGAAACCTTTATACAGCGCAACGACTCGGCAAACTGTTCGGGAGTGCGTGCGCCAACGAGTACCGACGTCACTCCCTCCTGTGCAAGAACCCACGCAAGTGACATTGTCGCGAGCGACTCGCCACGTTCAATGGCTGTTCCGTTGAGAGTGTTCAGGTATTCCAAAAGCTGTGGCGACAGCTTCTCCTGCTGTAATGAGCCTCCGCGTGCCATGCGCGAATTGCTTGGTATGCCATTGAGGTAGCGTGATGTCAGCAATCCTTGTGCGAGTGCCGAGAATGAGATGAAACCAATTCCTTCGCCCTTGCAATATGCAGGAATTCCCTCGTCTTGTACAGCTCTGTCAAGCAGGTTCAGACGTCCTTGGAAAATCAACGGCGGAACGCCCTGCTTGCGCAGAAAGGCGTTGGCATATTTCAGTGCCTCAAGAGGCCAGCGCGAGATGCCGATATAAAGAGCCTTGCCTGAGCGGACAATATCGACAAGGGCTTGCAGTGTTTCGTCAAGCGGCGTCAAGGGGTCGTAACGGTGAATGTAGAACAAATCCACATAATCGAGTTGCATGCGTCTTAGACTCTGGTTCAGGCTCGATATCAGATGCTTGCGCGACCCCCAACTGCCGTATGGCCCTTGCCACATATCATAACCGGCTTTGGTGGCAATGAATAATTCATCGCGGTGGGTGTGGAAATCATCCTTCAGCATACGCCCTATCAACTCCTCGGCTGCGCCCGGTGGCGGCCCGTAATTGTTGGCCAGGTCGAAATGTGTCACGCCATTGTCAAACGCCATACGTGCTATGGCACGGGCGTTGTTATACGATGCCTCGGCTCCAAAATTCTGCCAGAATCCAAGGCTGACCTTTGGTAATAGTATGCCACTGTTGCCGCAACGACGGTAAATGTCGTCACAGGCATCGTATCTTGTTGTAGAAGCAATATACTCGTTCATAGGCGTTATGCTCTTTGATTATGTGCGAAGATAATAAAAATTTCAGATTTCAACGGTTATAGCGGTGCCATTGTTCTTGTGCGGAACGACTCGCGGGCCTTGCGTGCGTAGAGCTTTACAACATCATCCGGTAAGCGCGATGAGCGCACAAATAATCTTGTCTGTTCGGGGAATTTTGCCAAGGCTGTTGCTAACAGCCAGGCAACACCCATGCACACATAGTACGGCTCAGCCCCCTGTACAGTACCTTGTTGAGCAACTTTTGGCTTGCCTTTTTCTGTGCGGTATTTTGATGCTACGTGGTTAAAATCTATGTTGTCAATCTGTTCAAAAACACGTTCCAGCCACTCCTCTTTTAGAAAATACGTCATTGCCGTTACAATGGCAAAGCGCACTTCAAATTCCTGTCCGGAACGGAAATAGGGTTGTATGAACGCCCAAAGAGCCTCTTTGTCAGCCTTTGCCATCCATTTGGCATTGGCACAGTATGAGTCGCACACGGCCCAGTTGTCGAGCGTCGGGATATAATGTCTAAGCATTGTCAAACGCTTTTCGAGCTGACACTTTTCAAGGTTTATAAGAAAGCCCCAGATAACCGTTTCTTCGTAGCATAGGCTTTCGTTTGAAGCAACCTCGAAGCAATGGATAATCTCCTCGCCATTGGCAAATTTCTTTTGGCAATTATTCGGCAACTCAACCTCTCCGCCATAGCGCGAAAGTTGTTTGGCAATAAACTTCATCTCGGGTGAGTGAAGTCCCAAAACCCTCCTTCCGGGCAGTGCGTTTATCACACGCAAATGCCCTTCCCGATAGCGTTCGTCGTTTTTGAAACGTTCGCAAACCAATGGTTGTAGAATGTGCTCTATCATCCTAAAGTCTGTTTATCTGTTTTTCATTTGCTCCTGCTCTTCTTTGAGCAATATACGCTTGCGCTCAATCATTTCCCCTTCGCGTTTGCCAAAATAACCGCCAATAGAGCTGTTGGCTGAAACCACCCGGTGGCACGGTACATCGGGCGCGAAAGGATTACGCTTCAACGCTTGCCCCACAGCCTGAGCACTGCTGCAGCCAATGCGTCGCGCCAACTCGCTGTATGTGATAGTCGTGCCGGCCGCGACATTCAGCAGCTCCATATAGACACGTCGCTGAAACGGTGTTATTTCTGTGGATTCTTCTAAGCGTTTGCGTATGTCCATAACTTGTTTGTGATGCGTAAAAATAGTGCAATTTGCGCGGTGAGTCAATTATTAAACCTGTAAAATGCTGTGGAACTTGCAAAAAATGTATAGCTTTGACATATAAAACATCAATTATGGGAATTCTTGAAAGAGCAATAGAGATAGCAACCGAGGCGCATCGCGGACAGTTGGACAAAGCCGGAAATGACTATATAGGCCATCCCCTGCGTGTGATGGCAATGGGACATACGGCCGAAGAGAAGATTGTCGGCGTTTTGCACGATGTGGTAGAGGATTCTTCCTGGACCTTTGAACAACTTGCCGCCGAGGGCTTTTCTGCAGAGATAATAGAGGCACTGCGATGTGTTACCAAACTGTCCGAAAACGAACCATACGACAAATTCATAGCGCGTATAAAACACAACCCTTTGGCCGTGGCTGTCAAACTCAACGACCTCACCGATAATATGGATATTCGCCGTTTGCCCTACCTGTCGGACAAGGACGTTAAGCGCCTGAAAAAATACCTAAAGGCATATAAACAACTCACCGGCACGCCTACCTATTCCGTCTATGCCTGTCGTCAGGAGTTCCCTAAAGCCTTTGACCCATGGAGCGAGGAAGATGACGCAGTGCTTACAAGAATGTGGTGCGAGGGTGCTACCATCGAGGAACTTGCCGCGCATTTCCAACGCAAATCTGGCGGCATCAAGTCACGCATCAAGAAATTGGGATTAGAGAAAATCTACGGAGAAAGAGAGTAGGAGATAATAAGAAACGCGGCAGATATTTCTGCCGCGTTTCTTTAAATAGCGTCGACTTTCCTTACAAATTATCGAACAAATTTATAGAGGACATGCAACGCATTATGGAGTTTGTAGAGCATAAGCATATTGCTCTGTAAATAGTCAATATTACTGCAAATTAATAAAAACCTAAATACTTTTTGGAAAAGATAGGAAATAGTCTCTTTGCTATTATTATAATAAATATTGAAACAACTGATATTGTAACCCAATTCGCAATCCAAGTTTTAAAAGGCATATAAAAGGTTAATGGATAGTGTACAAGATAAATTCCAAATGATATTTTACCAATATAACTTATAGCAGATTTGAGGATATGCTGTTTTTTATGATACAAGTTCTCGATTTTTTTTGAGAAAAGAAGAAGAATTACTCCAAAAGAATACAAGAAAGAACTCAATTTATAATCGTGGCATTTTCTATTAAAACTTTCCCAACAATCAATTTCTATATTATTGAGAAAATATCCGCATATCAGTAGTACGGCAAACAACAGACTGTATTCTCTGTTTGTGTTTTTTGACAGATATATACCAAGAGCGAAAAAGCCAATCCATAAAATAGATACGCCTAGTGAGGATAGAACGCTGTTTGTGGGAGCTATGTTTATCATAAACACTGCAGCCAGCGATACAAACGCAAAAAATATAACCCCTTTTTTATTACACAATTTTTTAATAAAAGGCAATAGTAGGTATAATTGAATAATTACAGAAACGAAATAGAAAACGCCTAATCCACACAGGAAATAATAGACCAAACAGTTAATCAATGGGTAGTTGCTATAGAAAAAGGCCTTTGCAAATAAAGGTGTAGACCATATTAGACAAGGTAAATAAATTTTAGGAATTTGTTTTCGCCAAAAAGAATAGATTCCATCTTTTGATGAAAAATCAATCTTGCTTAAGAAAAATCCCGATATAGACAAGAATAT
>JAGCMB010000024.1 GCA_017646665.1 Bacteroidaceae bacterium | reverse complement strand
TTACATCAGTAGCAAATGCTTCTTTAGCAATTTTAATTAAATCCATTTTTTTGATTTGTTAAATTGTTCAATCATTCAAACGCAACATACCAAGTTACTCTTCCTTGGCAGCGATTACGCCGAAAGCGGGGACAAAGATAGGATATTTTTTGCATTTAAACAAATGTTACCCATTATTTTGGGGATTGTTTGTTATTATGCGCCATAAACGTTACCTTTGAAAGAAGAAAAATCACAATTATGAAACACTCATATCGAGCAATTGTATTGCTGGCAATAATAGCGGTGGCGTGCACCCCAAAGGAGCAGACACTGAAAATCCAGGCCGGCAACATAAAGGTTACCAACATCAGCAAGAAAGAGGGAGCAAACGAAGTACGTGCAATCTTAGAGCGCAACAAGGCCTATATTGACAGCATCAAAAGCCCCGTCCTTGGCGAAGCTGCCGTTGCACTTGAAAAATACATTCCAGAAAGTCCGTTGATGAACTTTGCCGCCGACGCTCTTATGGAAATGGCACAGACACACAGCTGTCAGAAGGTTGACATTGCCATAACAAACAAGGGAGGACTCAGGAGCAACATAGCCGCCGGAGCAATCACATTCGGCGATGTATACAATGTTTTCACTTTTGAGAACAGACTGGCTTTCCTGACACTGGAAGGCGAACAATTGATGCAACTTTGCAAGGAGATTGCAGCTGCTGGCGGAGAGGCGATAAGCGGCATCAGATTAGTCATAACAAAAAAGGGAGAACTTATAGACGCGACAGTTTGCGGACAAGCCATAGAGCCCAAGGCCAAATACCGCATTGCAACGCTCGACTATCTGTCACAAGGCAACGATAACCTCACCACGCTTGCACAAGGAAGCGACCTGGTGGTAACCAACCATCTTTTGCGCGACCTGATGGTAGAATATATCAAGAAGCAGACAGCAAACGGCAAAAAAATAAGCGCGGCCTGCGATGGGCGTATAACAATCAAAGAATAAGATAATGAAAAGGATTTTTCTTTTACTGACACTGTTTATCTGTTATGGAGCAACAGCACAGAACAGCATAACAATACTACACACAAACGACACACACAGTTGCATTGAACCCGAAAGGAACGGTGGCGCCGGTGCACTAAACCGTGCCTTGCTGATAGAAAGCATTGCCGACTCGGTTGGCAAAGACAATATACTGCTCTTTGACGGCGGCGACTTTTCGCAAGGTTCGCTTTACTACAACTGCTTCAGGGGAGCTACTGAGATAGAATTGATGAACGCTATGGGCTACGACGCCTGCACAATAGGCAACCACGAATTTGACTTTGGGCTCGAGAATATGGCACGTCTGTTCAAGATGGCAAAATTTGAAGTCCTTTGCGCAAACTACGACTTCACGGGCACTGTGTGCGAGGGGTTGGTAAAGCCATACACCATCATTGAACGCGGTGGAAAAAGAATAGGTGTTTTTGGCCTGTCACCCGACCCCAAAGGACTTGTATCGCAGGAAAATTACGAAGGAGTATCTTTCAGTTCACCCATTGAGGCTGCAAAGAAGTGTGTTGCAGAACTAAAAGCTAAAGGATGCGATGCTATTGTATGCCTTTCACACTTGGGATGGAAGATAAAGAATGAATATAACGATGAACGATTGGCCGAAGAGACTTCGGGTATAGACATAATCATCGGCGGACATTCACACGACTATTTCGAACAACCAGCGACATACAGGAACTGCGAGGGAGAATTTGTCATAATGCAACAGATGGGAAAAAACGGACGCCATCTTGGCATAATATCCCTGTTTTTTGAATAGGAACAAAAGGCATTATATATTAAATAATGTAAACATCGACGTTAATTAATTTATTTAAACTATTTTCGCGAAGGATTTTTGAATATTAACTTTTAAAAGATACAAATATGAGAATTTTATCAACTATCGCTTTAGCCGTACTTGCTTTTGCAGCAAGTGCACAGAGCTATACAATTACAGGTAAAACAGGTGAGGCTTCAAACGGAAAGAAAGCATACCTCATTGACCAAAACACAGCAAAGGCTTGCGACTCGTGCGTAATCAAAGATGGTGCCTTCAAGTTCGAGAATAAAATCAGTGGCGAGAAAGCTTTTGAGGTAAACATTGACAAGAACCGCCGTAACAAGGCAATAGTCCTTGCAACAGCAGGTACAAAGGCTGTTGTTGATTTCACTGCGCGTCCTGCAACCGTAACAGACAATGGCGGATACAACGACAAGCTCACTGCATTCGGAAACACTATCGCAGAAGCCGGCAATGCCATCAACGCCAAAATGGACAAGATGATGAACGAAGGCAAGTCACGCGAAGAGATCAATGCCGCACTCGCCGGTGAGGAAAAAGCATTCTACGACCTCTATCGCAAAGGCATAAACGACAACAAGAACAATATAATGGGTGCATTCATTGTTTCAATGACAGCACGTCAGTTCTACCCAACCCTCGAAGAGTTGGACAAGGCCATTGCAACCGTAAAGTATGCAGGTGAGCTTGCATCAATCAAGGCTCTGCGCAAGAACTATGAGAAAGCATCGGCAACACAGGCCGGCAAGATGTTTGTCGATTTCACTGGCTTCACAGTGGATGGCAAGCCTTCAAAACTTTCAGACTATGTCGGCAAGGGCAAATATGTACTTGTTGATTTCTGGGCAAGCTGGTGTGGTCCTTGCAAGGGCGAGATTCCTAACCTCATTGAGCTGCAGAACAAGTTTGGCAACAAGAACTTCACTGTACTTGGCGTGAACGTTTGGGACGACGATGCAGCATTCAAGGCTGCTCTCAAAGAGGAGGGCATTACATACCCACAGATTGTAGTTCCACAGAACAACAAGGACAATGCAACCGAACTTTATGGAATCCAGGGTATTCCTCAAATTATACTCTTTGCTCCTGACGGCAAAATCGTCAAGCGCGACCTCCGTGGCCAGGCAATGAAGGACTTGGTTGAAGAGAAGATGAAGTAACAAACGCTACGCTATACAAGACAATAGGCAGGCTCTACAATGTAGAACCTGCCTATTAAATTTACTTCTAATAATTACCAAAGATTTCCCCATTCACCACGGTGCTTACCCGCAACTTCAGGGTCTTCATCTCCTGCTGAGCCACTACCGGTTCCGGCGCCGGTTGTTGAGCCTACAACAATATTCATCAATGATGCCTTTGTGAGCAACTCAACTTCCAGAGTCTCAGGTGCCAGATATTTTTTTTCATATATCAAAATTTAACATGTTCGTTAATTGCAATCCTTATTTTTCATAAACCTTCCTACCATTGACAATGTAAATGCCGTTTGAAGGGTTCTCAACCTTGCGGCCCTGCAAATCGTAAACAGTTTTCACCTCTCCGTTTTCACCTTTCACTTCATCACTCACCTCGCTTATACCTGTGATGCCACCGAAGTCGAAGCGGTAGCCGTTGCTCAACTGTCCGCCGGTGGAAGTATCGAATTCCTTGTCATGTACTCCCACGTTATTGCCACCCAACAACAGATAGGCTTTGTTTGCGTTGTTAAGGAAGGCTCCGTCTTTCAGTTCGGCGCGGTACATTCCAACCTCACCATTCACCATTGAAAGAACGTAAGCAACCTGACCTGAAAGGAGTTTGACATTCTCATTTTCAACGCTACCACGGAAAAGATTGCTCTCTATTGCAGGAACACTGTAATCAACAACGTTGAATGTATATGTACTCGCATCAGCCTTTACTATTACACCCGTATTTGCAGGGATTGCACCCTCAACAGGCAGCATCTTCAATCGGTCACCATCCACTGCATTAGCTGTGTAAACCTCAACTCCATCGGGGATTTCAACTGCATAATCCAGATAGAGTGTTGCGTATCCGGCTGCAGTAACTACAAGTTCAAAATCTCCTGGCATCTCCACAATATTTGCAAAATCACTCCAACCATCTGCTACAGAATAAGTATTCTTCGTACCACTGGGCACGTAAAGTGTAACTGTAGTTGGAACGTCATAGAAAGCATACATGCCTAAAGTTGGAGGTGTTTCACTCCAAATATACACGCTTTCAAGCCCGGTGCAATTAAAGAACGCACCCTCTCCTATGCTTGTGATACCGTCGCTGATTATCACATTTGCAAGCCCGGGACAATCAGAGAACGCACGATTTCCAATGTTTGTAACGCTGCCCGGAATTTCAACGCTTACAAGGCTGGTGCAATCCTCAAACAGACTCTCTTTAATGCTTGTAACGCCATCCGGAATATTAAGATTTGTGACTAATTCTTCATTCAAATATAAATTGTGTGCACAAGATAACGGATTGGCATCAAAATTGCCAAAATCAATTCCGCACCACGCAGCAAGGTCACTGATATATACAGCTGTTAGCCCTGAGCAACCTTTGAAAGCATCGGCTCCAATGCTTGTGACACAGTCGCCGATGGTTACGCTTGCTAAAGTCGAATTACCGGAGAAAGGAAGATAACCTGCTTGATACGACAAATTACGTCCCAGGTACAATGTATTTAAAGGACTGTCATAGAATAGACCTTTACCGGATTTGGTATTTTTACCTAATGTCAAAACCTCATTTCCATCTTCAATGCGCAAATCCTTTAACGATGTACAATTGTCAAATACGCCATTTCCAATGCTTGTAACAGAGCCCGGAATGCTAATGCTTGTAAGGCCGGAGCAGTCACTAAATACAGTCTCTCCAATGCTTGTTAGGCTACTCGGGATGGTAACACTTGTAATGGCAGAGCAACCTTTAAACGCATTATTTCCAAGACTTGTGACACCCATTGGGATATTAAGATTCGTGACCAATTCTCCATTCAAATAGAGGTTCGCTGCAGAATGAATACAGGGATTGGAAGCGGGACCAAAAGAAATTCCACACCAAGCCGCGAGGTCATTTATATGAACCTCTTTAATCCGTGTGCATCCAGAGAACGCCCCATATCCAATGCTTGTAACAGAGCCCGGGATGCTAATACTTGTAAGGCCGGAGCAGCCACCAAACACACCTGTCCCAATGCTTGTGACACCATTACCGATGGTAACACTTGTTAGTCCTGAGCAACCATCGAACGCATAGGTTTCAATGGTTGTTACGCTACCTGGAATGGTAACACTTGTAATAGCGGAGCATCCATAGAACGCACAGTATCCAATTCTTGTAACGCCCTCCGGAATATTAAGATTTTTGACTAAATTTCCATTTAAATATAGCTTGTGAGCATAATATAAAGGATTGGCACTAAAATTACCAAAATTAATTCCACACCACGCAGCAAGGTCACTGATATATACTGCCGTTAGCCCGGAGCAATCTTTGAATACACCTGCTCCAATGCTTGTGACACAATTACCGATGGTTACGCCTGTTAAGGTCGATTTACCGGCGAAAGGAAGATAATCTGCTTGATACGACAAATTACGTCCCAAGTACAATGTCTGCAAAGGACAGTCATAGAATAGACCTTCACTGGAACTGTATTTATTGAATTGATATCCTAATGTCAATGCCTCAGTTCCATCTTCAATACGCAAATCCTTTAACGATGTACAGTTGTCGAACGCATTATTTTCAATACTTGTGACACAGCCCGGAATGGTAACACTTGTAATGGCGGAGCAACCCTTAAACACCGTATTTCCAATAATATAATTTTCACCTTTATAATTATCGGGTAGCACTATATTTGTTTCATTGCCAAAATATGCCGCCAAAACATTTACATTGTCAATATTTCTAAATACAAACTCCCCTTCTATTGAGCCATCAGGAAGATTTATTACTTTATCGGCATAATATGCGACCATACCATTCTCTTCTGAGCCTTTTGTAATACTCAAATTAGAAAAATTTATTACTGCTTTTAGAGCTGTGCATTCATCAAACGCAGCCGTTCCAATGCTTGTGACGCTATTAGGGATTCCAACACTTGTTAGCCCGGAGCAGCTAGCGAACGCCCATTTTCCAATGCTTGTGACGCTGCTCGGAATGGTAACACTGGTAAGGGCACTGCAGTATGAGAACGCATAGTTTCCAATGCTTGTGACGCCATCACCGATTGTCACATTTGTAAGGGCGCTGCAACTACTGAACACATTGGATCCAATGGTTGTGACGCTGCCAGGAATGGTAACACTGGTAAGGGCACTGCAGTATGAGAACGCATAGTTTCCAATGCTTGTGACACTGCCAGGAATGGTAATACTTGTAAGGCCGCATCTACTGAACGCATCATCTCCGATGCTTGTAACACTGCCAGGAATGGTAATACTTGTAAGGCCGCCGCAAGCATAGAACGCATAGGACCCAATGTTTGTGACGCTATTAGGGATTCCAACACTTGTTAGCCTGGAGCATTCAGCGAACGCCTCATCTCCGATGCTTGTAACACTGCCAGGAATGGTAACACTTGTAAGGCCGCATCTCCGGAACGCCCCATCTCCAATGCTTGTGACGCTGCTCGGAATGGTAACACTGGTAAGGGCGCTGCAGTATGAGAACGCATAGTTTCCAATGCTTGTGACGCTGCCCGGAATGGTAACACTGGTAAGGGCACTGCAGTATGAGAACGCATCATCTCCGATGCTTGTAACGCTGCCCGGAATGGTAACACTGGTAAGGGCACTGCAGTGTGAGAACGCCTTATCTCCAATGCTTGTAACACTGCCAGGAATGGTAATACTTGTAAGGCCACCGCAACCACGGAACGCATCGTCTCCGATGCTGGTGACGCCATAATAAACACCATCAGCACGGTTACAAACAATTTTAGGTATTACCACACTTCCGGAGTATTCTTGGGAGTATGAAATATAATCATCGCCTTTGTAACTTACTGCCACAGTTTTGTTTGCAGCATCGGTGATTGTGTAATAGATACCATCCGTCTCAAAGTCATGGGCCATAGCAACAGTGCTACACAATAGCAACAGTGCTGTAAACAGGCGTTTAATGTAATTGTGCTTCATAATTATTCTATTGTATAAGTTTAGTCTTGGACAATTAGGGCAATAAATAATTTTTGCAAAACTACAGACTTTTTCACGCCAGTCTTTGGTTCATCTTGGTTCTTCTCCCCCCCTATTTGGTTTTAGGGGACATTGTGGACTTTTTTGTTGATATTTTTTCCTAAATTCGCGAAGGAAAAACACAACAACCAAGTGGAGACGGATAATATATACAAGGTATTGCAGGAGAAGGTGGAAATAGCTGCGGGGCGCAAGATGATAACGCCACGCGACTTCGACTACCTGTCGGCACGTATTTTCGACAAGACAAAGACATATATCTCGCCAATTACACTAAAGAGATTTTGGGGTTATCTTGGAGAAGAACATCGCAAAAAGCCATACCGCAACACGCTGAATACACTCGCTGTATATGCAGGACACACCAGCATTGAGGCGTTCATAGACAATATTGACAACAGCACGTGCCAAAGCAGCGAAATATTGCACAATCCCAACCTGCAGACCGCTGCACTTAACAAGGGAGCAATTATTGAACTCCGCTGGAACCCCGGGCGCTGCGTGAGAATAAGATATGAGGGGCACGACATGTTCCGCGTCATTGAGTCACATAATAGCAAACTCGCAACAGGCGACACATTCCTGTGTTACCAGTTTATTCAACAACAACCGCTCTACTTGCGTTGCCTTGTACATAACAACAGTGCACCTACCGGCTATATATGCGGCAAGGAGGGTGGCATTCAATATAGTGTAGTGGAGTAATTACAAAGACCAATGGCTTCATCATCCAACTTTACCTGTAACGAAAACACTTTCGAGGAGAGTGTGCTTATTGGCGACGATGGTGCAACATCGTTGTCCTACAGGGTGTGCCACGACGGGCGTCTCTACTTCATGAAGCAGTTGCGCCCTGAACTGTTCCCCAACCACAGTAACAGAGTGCTGTTGCAAAAGGAGTTCGCACTTGGCAAGAGCATAGAGCACAACAATGTGGTAAAATATGACTCCATCTATGAGAGCGAAGAGGAGATGTACATTCTGATGGAGTATGTACAAGGCTCAACTGTTGAAGAAAAACTGAAAAACGACACCGCATTCTTTAAAAAGGAGCACAACATACGCCGCTTTACCCTGCAGTTGTTGGACGGTTTGAAGGCACTGCACTCAAAAGGCATTGCATACGTAGATATAAACGCCGGCAACATCATGCTCACGCAGGTGGGCGACAATGTGAAGATTGTGGATCTGGGGTTCTGCTTCAGCAACAAGTTCAGCCACGCTACATTCGGGGTTACAAAGGAGTTTGCGGCACCCGAGATTTTAGAGGGTGGCACCGGCAACATCGATGAACGCAGCGACATATATGCCGTTGGGTGCCTGTTGAGATACATTAAAAGGAAGAGCGGTGCAAAGTATTCGCGCCATTTTGAAAACATTATAAAACGCTGCATCAAAAAGGAGAGAAGCGAACGCTTTGCCACAGCCGACGAGGTAATCAGTGCCATAAACGCACACCACAAGAAGCGTAACATTCTCCTTGGCATAATCTCATTGCTGGCAGTAGCCGGTTGCATCACATTGCTGTGGAATGGCAAGAAACAGAGTAGCAGCAATGAACCGCAAAGGATTGAGATAACAGAATCACAGGACGAGATTATTTACCGCGTTTTGTCGCACGAAGAGCGCACCTGCGAGGTCATTGGCGGCAATGGACGTGGAAACAACATCTACATACAGGCAATCGCTCAATTCGGCAACATAGAGTACAAGACTGTGAGCATTGCAGACTCTGCCTTTGCAGCCAGGAATATACTGTCGATTCACCTGCCCGAAGGACTTGAAAAGGTTGGATACTACGCATTCCGTGATTGCGACTCCGTTGTAACCATATCATTACCAAACAGCACAACAGTTTTCAACAATGGTTTCAGAGGAATGAGAAGACTAAAGACAATCAAGTTCCCACAACATATAAAGTCAATCAGTGCCTCGGCATTTGTTGATTGCATCTCCCTTGAAGAGGTTTATATCCCCGAGGGAGTTGAGCGCATTGAACTTGATGCTTTCGGTCGATGCTATGGGCTGAAGAATGTCTATCTGCCACAAACATTAAAGGTGATTGAACGCGGAGTATTCTGGAAATGCAAGGGACTGGAGGAGATTACCATCCCTGCCAGGGTAGAGGAGATTGGCGACTATGCATTCTACCACTGCGACAGCCTAAGGCACATATATCTTCACGCACATACCCCACCTGCAATCACCACAATACTGAAGAACAGCAATGCAGTGATACATGTACCGCTAACAGCATTGGAAAACTACATGAAGCACCCTTACTGGGCAAAGTATAATATCGAAGGGGATTTATAGAATAAAGACACCCTGATATACAAGAACCTCACTTGCCGATAGCTGCCATATAAATATAGTAACACACCACAGCAACCGCTACAATGATGGCACTCTTTACCAGAACGTGAAGAATTGTTTTCATATTGCTCAATATAAAGAAGGGGCGCTTTTTCAAGTGCCCCTTTAAGTTGTTGAACGCAACAATTAACCCTCGTGGATAGCCTCTGAAGGACAAACACTTGCGCAGCTACCGCAGTCGATGCACAATTCGGGATTGATTGAATACTTCTCACCCTCAGAAATTGCACCCTGAGGACACTCATCGATACAGGTACCGCAAGCAACGCAGTCGTCTGAAATTACGTAAGCCATAGTTGTAATATTTAAAGTTTATTATTATGCTGTTGCGAAGATAGTTCTTTTTACGTATACCCGAACAGCGCTTTGCCTTTTTAACATATTTTTACAATTTAAAACTGCAGAAATATCGTGACAGACATTCATTGCCGCACATTATCAACAAACACATACTGTATTTGTTTTGGAAAAGCACCATCGTTGCAGATATAATATTAATGAAAAGCGCGTCAGGCAAATTTATCGCCAATCTTCATCTTTGCATCATTGAGGAAACGCCTGACATCTCCCTCGCTGCCCTTGCGGCATATCATAAGCACGTCGCCGGAGTCAATTACAAGCAAATCGTCAACACCCTCCATAACTGCAAGCTTGCCTTTTGGCAACATAACGACGTTATTATTGCAGTCATACTTAAGGACGTTGCTGTTCATAATTACATTACCGTCACTATCCTTTGGCATAAAGCCGTATAGAGTATCCCAGGTACCGATATCGGCCCAGCCGAAATCACCCACGCTGACATATACATTATCGGCCTTTTCCATCACATTAAAGTCAATGGAAGCGGTGGGGAATGAGGTGTATATTTCATATCCACGCTTGCGACGTTGCTTGCGG
Organism: Bacteroidaceae bacterium; assembly: GCA_017646665.1. Classification (GTDB taxonomy): domain Bacteria; phylum Bacteroidota; class Bacteroidia; order Bacteroidales; family Bacteroidaceae; genus HGM04593. The sequence continues at coordinate 33,761 of JAGCMB010000024.1, read as the reverse complement.
TCAGGAACTTCGCGATATATCGTTTCGAGCTCCTGCATCATATCGGGCAGATGTTCTGTGAGAGTATCGATAATTGTCTGGACATTCCATATATATATACCGGTGTTCCAATAGAATTCTCCACTCTCAACGAATACTTTGGCAAATTCAAGAGCCGGTTTCTCGGTAAATGTACGCACCTTACATATTGAGCCACAAGTTGGAGTACCCTCGGCCTGTATATAACCGTAACGCGTTTCGGGGCAAGTAGGCTTAATACCAATGACTACCAGCTTGTTATTCTCGGCAACAAAATCAAGTGCACCTGAAATAAGAGAGGCGAATTTTGCTTCGTCAAGGACAAGTTGGTCGCTCTGCGCCACCACTATATTTGCTTTGGGATTGAGCTGGCGTATATGACAAGCAAGATTTGCTATACTTGGTGCTGTGCCACGGAAGACTGGCTCACAAACCACTTGCTGTTCCGGCAGCTGAGGTAGCTGCTCTTTGACAATGGCCTTATAATTGACATTTGTGGATATTATGATATTTCCGGGCGGCACAATATGTGAATAACGCTCGTATGTCTGCTGCAGCAATGTTTTTCCACAACCCAGCGGGTCCTGAAACTGTTTGGGGAACGCCTTGCGGCTCATTGGCCACAAACGAGAACCGACACCGCCGGCCATTATTACGCAATAACTGTTCTTATCCATAACATTCAACCTTTCCTTATTATATTCACAACGCGAGTATAATATTTTTATTGCAGAATAAAAAGCATTTTAAGTTTATTTGGCATAAAAATAGGTGATGACATAACAGTCACCACCTATGATATAAAGAAATGAATAAAAAGATGAAGTTCAAGGCTTTTGCCAAATTCGCTTTTTAGTCTTTTCTTTTAGAATTCTGCATTATTCGGAGTACGTGGGAAAGGTATCACATCGCGGATGTTGGACATACCTGTCACGAAGAGCAACAGACGCTCGAATCCAAGACCAAAGCCCGAGTGTGGACAAGAGCCGTAACGACGAGTGTCGAGATACCACCACATATCCTTCATTGGGATGTTCATCTCCTCAATGCGGGTGAGCAGTTTGTTGTAATCGGCCTCGCGCTCTGAACCACCGATGATTTCGCCAATTTTCGGGAAGAGCACGTCCATAGCACGTACAGTCTTGCCATCCTCGTTCTGCTTCATATAGAATGCCTTGATATCCTTTGGATAGTCTGTGAGGATTACAGGACGTTTGAAGTGTGTTTCAACAAGGTAACGCTCGTGCTCCGAAGCGAGGTCAACACCCCAGTATACAGGGAATTCGAACTTGTGACCGGTAGCAACGGCATCCTCAAGAATCTTGATACCGTCGGTGTAGCTCAAGCGTACAAACTCTGTATTTACGATTGAACGCAAACGTTCGATAAGTTCCTTGTCGAACATATTGTTAAGGAAGGTAATATCCTCCATACAATTGTCAAGAGCCCACTGTACGCAGTACTTGATGAACTCCTCGGCAAGCTCCATGTTATCATAGATATCATTGAAAGCGACCTCGGGCTCAATCATCCAGAACTCGGCAAGGTGGCGTGGAGTGTTTGAATTCTCGGCACGGAAAGTAGGGCCGAATGTGTAGATTGCGCCAAGTGCTGTTGCAGCCAACTCACCCTCTAGCTGACCGGATACAGTAAGGCTAGCCTGCTTTCCGAAGAAATCGTTATCATAGATTATGCTGCCGTTCTCGTCCTTCTTCAAGTCGTAAAGGTTCATTGTTGTAACCTGGAACATTTGGCCAGCACCCTCACAGTCCGATGCAGTAATAAGCGGAGTGTGGAAGTAGTAGAAGCCCTTGTCGTGGAAGAACTTGTGAATGGCATACGCCATATTGTGACGGATGCGGAACACTGCACCGAAGGTATTGGTACGTGGACGCAAGTGAGCCACTGTGCGCATAAACTCCATTGTCTGTCCCTTCTTCTGCAATGGATATGTATTGTCGCAAGCACCAAGCAACTCAATCTCGGTAGCCTGAATCTCTACCGACTGTCCGCCACCGATTGACTCAACGAGCATACCGTTCACGCTCAAACAAGCACCGGTAGTAAACTGCTTTACAAACTCTTCGTCGAATTTGTCAATGTCTATTACAACCTGCACATTGTTGATAGTAGAACCGTCGTTAAGTGCCACAAAGGCTACCTGTTTGCTACTGCGGCGTGTTCTCACCCAGCCTCTTACATTTACCTCAACACCGGCCTGACCATTCTTTAGCAGGTCGGAAATCCTTGTTCGTTTTATCGGTTTCATTGTCTATTTCTTGTTTTTCGGTTCTTTATTCGTATGCGCCAAGACGGAGCATGTTGATTTCTTTATCGGTAAGATAACGCCAATCACCACGACGCAGATTCTTCTTCGTGAGTCCGGCAAAAAGCACGCGGTCGAGTTTATTCACGCGGTAGCCAAGATGCTCGAGCATACGGCGCACAATACGGTTCTTGCCCGAGTGGATTTCGATACCAATCTGTGAACGGTCGGCCTCGTTTACGTATGATACCTCATCGGCATATACACGGCCATCTTCAAGTTCTATACCATTCACGAGCAAATCCATATCGGACATAGCAACGTTCTTGTCACAGGTAACGTGATATATCTTCTTTTTCATAAATTTGGGGTGTGTGAGCTTTGCAGCCATATCACCATCATTTGTAAGAAGAAGGACACCTGTTGTATTACGGTCAAGACGACCGACCGGATATATTCTCTCCTTGCCAATACCACGCAAGCAGTCGAGTACGGTCTTGCGCTCCTGTGGGTCGTCAACAGTTGTCACGCAATCCTTTGGTTTGTTCAAGAGAACATAAACCTTACGCTCGGGATTGATGCGCTCGCTGTTGAAACGCACATCGTCTGTGGGAACAACCTTCACGCCCAACTCTGTTACGATTTCACCGTTAACGGTAATAAGGCCTGCCTCAATGTAGTTGTCAGCCTCGCGACGTGAGCAGATTCCGGCATTTGCAAGATACTTGTTCAAGCGCACAGGTGCATTGGGGTCGAGTGTCGCCTCGCGGTATGCAGCACGCTTCTTGGCACTGTACTTTGCACTTGGATCGTATGCTCCCTTGCGGTTCCCCTTATCGGCATATTTGGGACGAAAATCGGACTGATATTTGTTTGCATAAGGTCTTTCGCTGCCACCATTAGAGCCATTGCCGGCATTGTAGCCGCCGCGATTGGCTCCTTTGCCGTAGCTACGGCCTACCTGCTGTACATCTTTGCCATAACGTGGCTCAAAATCGTTGCCACGATTACTTCTTTCACTGTCGAAACGGTTAAATGAATTCTCGTTACCATAACGCTTGTATTGTTTGTAACTGCCGAATTCGCCTCCGTTATTGTCCTCTCTATTTGTTCTTCTGTACTGAGGACGCTCACCACTCTTGTTAAAACGTGGGCGACCTTTCAACCTATTGTCGCCATCAAAGTTCGGATTAAACGATGCTCTACCTCTGTTTCCACGAGGAGATGGGTTATCCGAAAACTTGTCTTTATAATTATTCATCTAAAAAATATTTTACGAACCTCACGGTCCAAATTATCTTTTTTAAGGTTATGATAAAAGAGGATTAGAAACCTGTATATGTGTGCGGTGTTATTGCACGGAGTTCCTCCTTCACATTCTCGGGCACGTCAAGGCCATCGATAAACTGCAAAAGGGTGTTTTGGTTTATTCCCTCATTTGTTCGGGTCAACGCCTTTAGAGCCTCGTATGGATTCGGGTAAGCCTCACGACGCAGGATTGTCTGTATACCCTCGGCACAAACACTCCAGCAGTTGTCGAGTTCATCATATATCGCTGTTTCATTGAGCAACAGTTTGCGCAAGCCGACAAGCGAACTCTTGACTGCGATGAGCATATGACTCATTGGTACACCGACATTGCGAAGTACTGTTGAGTCGGTGAGGTCACGCTGCAAACGTGAGATTGGCAACTTCATTGAGAGGTGGTCGAGGATAGCATTTGCTATACCAAGGTTTCCCTCACTGTTCTCAAAATCAATTGGGTTGACCTTGTGAGGCATTGCGCTTGAGCCTACCTCGCCGGCCTTGATTTTCTGCTTGAAGAATTCATTGGATATGTACTGCCAGAAGTCCTTGTCCATATCCATTATTATTATATTGATGCGACGCATTGCATCGAACAATGCAGCCAAATTATCGTAGTTGGAAATCTGTGTTGTGTACTGTTCACGCTGCAAGCCAAGATTCTCGCTCACGAACTTGTTTGCAAAAGCCTTCCAGTCGATGCCGGGGTAAGCAACACGGTGAGCATTGAAGTTACCTGTCGCACCTCCGAACTTTGCAGAAATAGGGCAACGCTTCAATTCGGCGAGCTGCGCCTCAAGACGATATACAAACACCATCACCTCCTTGCCAAGACGTGTGGGAGATGCCGGCTGACCGTGAGTACGTGCAAGCATAGGTATCTCGGCCCAAGCCTCGGCATAGCTCTTGAGCTGCGCAATCAACTCCTCAATCAAAGGATAGTACACTTCATCAAGGGCATCCTTGATAGAACGGGGTACCGATGTATTATTGATATCCTGTGATGTCAGACCAAAGTGAATAAACTCCTTGCAGGCATCAAGGCCACCAATAGCATCGAACTGTTCTTTAATGAAATACTCAACAGCCTTCACGTCGTGGTTTGTAACCTTCTCAATCTCTTTTACGCGATTGGCATTCTCCAATGTAAAGTTTGAGTATATCTCACGCAAACGTGGGAACAAAGCCTTGTCAACAGCAGCAAGCTGTGGTATTGGCAATTCGCACAAAGCGATAAAATACTCAATTTCTACAAACACTCGATACTTGATGAGTGCAAACTCTGAGAAGTATCCGGCCAACGGCTCTGCCTTACCCCTGTAACGTCCATCAACAGGAGATATAGCTGTCAATATGTTCAATTCCATTATTTTGTGTATAAAATGTTTTCAGATACAAAAATAGCACTTTTTAGGCATAAACACCCAATATAGAGATAAAGTTTATAAAAAATAAACATTAATTGAGGATAATGGGGCGCAATTCCTTTAAAAAAGTGCAAAAAAATAACCTACGCATTGCGCAGGCCTCGTTGTCGTGGACGTTGACGGATTCGAACCGCCGACCCTCTGCTTGTAAGGCAGATGCTCTAAACCAGCTGAGCTAAACGTCCGATAAATAAGTTGTGGACGTTGACGGATTCGAACCGCCGACCCTCTGCTTGTAAGGCAGATGCTCTAAACCAGCTGAGCTAAACGTCCAATATGTCGCAACCGTTTCTTAATTGCGATGCAAAAGTACATCAAATAAATTCAACCGCCAAATTTTTTACCAATTATTTTTACAAACACCAGAAAAAATCATCAAAAAGACAGCCACATCCCCCTTGCTACACTCAACACATAGAACAAAAAAGTTGGGCAGGAATAACCTGCCCAACCCGATATATTGCTCAAATATTTATTATTCAGCAATTGAGATAACCGCGCGACGGTTCAATACGCGCTCCTTATACTCCTCAGACTCGCCGTAGCCAGTTACGCTTACTACCTCAGCACCGTTAGCCTTGAGAATCTCAGCAACAGCCTCAGCACGAGCGTTTGACAACTTAGTGTTGTACTCGCTTGGACCAGTTACGTCAGCGAAACCAACAACCTTAACCTTAGCACCAGCAGCCTTTGCAGCCTCAGCGTAAGCCTTGATGTTCAACTCTTCCTTCTTAGAAGCAATCTTAGAAGAACCGAAGCCGAAGAAGATAGACTCAGAAACGTTGATTGGCTTGATGTTTCTCAAAGCAGCAGCCTCTGCCTCGAGAGCCTTGTTAGCATCCTCAAGAGCCTTGATCTGGTTCTGCTTCTCCTTGTTTGCAGCCAAAGCGTCATCGAGCTGACCCTGAAGACCGTCAATCATACCACCGTAGATGCCCTGGAGAGCCTCAACATCTGGAGCGTTATCCCAACCCACCTTACCGAGGTTGAATGTAACACCGACTGTTGCAGTCCACATCATATCGTGACCCTGACGACCTACCTGACCGCTGAAACCATTACGTAAGAAAGTTCCTGCAAGTTCAAGGTTGATAGCCCAACGCTTTGCTACGCGGAAAGACTGAAGGATACCGTAGTTAGCTGTAAGAGTTCCGGTAAAGCACTCGTGTGACCAAGTTTCGTGATCCATAGCTGTACGACCAGCCCAACCAACACCAACATAAGGAATTACGTTCCAAACGCGATCCTCTTTGTAACCACCGATAAGGTTGCACAAGTTGAACATCGCATCAAAGTGGAAGTTCATAAATGCAGAGTGGCTGAGAGCTTTGTATGTCTGAATGTTCAAACCACGATAAGCAACTCTCCAACCGAAACCTGGAGTGTGCCATTTACCAACAGCAACATCAAGTGCTGGAGAAAGGTGATCGAAGATGTTCTCACCGTTCATAAACACACCGTTGTAGAGGTTTACACCACCATTAACACTGATAAACCAGTTGCTACCGAAGCTGTTTGTAACTACCGCGTCTGCCTTAGTAGGAACAACGACTTCGCTAACTGTCTCCTGTGCTGTAGAGAACATTGCAAAACTAGCAAGAGCTAGTGAAATCATAAATTTTTTCATACTTAAAACTAATTAGATTTATATATAAATACCTATTTTTCTTAACATCACAAGAACCTGCATATTAATAAACAGACAACTTGTTGTAATGTTTTAAATGACAACGCCTTCAACCGTTTCGTAAAGCTACAGTTACAGACACTATTCATTTATTTGCAAAATTACACAAATTTTACAATGAAAAACAATCAGGAACGACATTTAGAATTTTATTTAACATTTTTTAACAACACAAATCCTACGAACGTTGATTTTCATCCTTATTTGGAGAAATTACGGTCAATCTCTGCGTCGTTCATTATATAAGTAATGGGCTTGCCATCGGGCGTATGCGAAGGCATAGATGTATTGAACAGGTCATCTATGAGAGCACTCATTTCCTCTTGCGACAACAGCTGCCCTGCAACGATGGCGACTTCTTTGGCCATTGTGTACGCCACCTTATCACACATTTTATCTTTAGCATCACCAACCTGCTCCATCGCACTATGTAGCATATCGGTAAGCAGTTTGATTGGCTGCAACCCCTCAATACCCACCGGGACGCCATTCAGTACAAAAGTACCGCCACCCAGTGAAGAGATATCAAAGCCCAATGAAACAAGCTCGTCCGATATTGTATCGAGCGTCAAGGCTTCATTTATTGTAAGTTCCATCCTCTCGGGGAAAAGCAGACCTTGGGAAGCACAACCCCTCTCTTTCATCTGTTGGCAATATTTCTCAAAAAGGACTCTTATGTGTGCCCTGCGCTGATGCACCCACATCAAACCAGACTTGACTGGAACCAATATATACTGCCCCTTGTATTGTGACATTGGAACAAAATCGGATTCTACAGTCTGCATTGAAGCCTGAGTCGCCACAGGAGATTCGTTCACCACAAAATCCTCTTCATCGGCAAATGGCGACAAGTCGAGCGGTTTTGAAGCATTGTCAATGCCAGCATACAAGGCCTCCCAATTATCATTAGAATCACGGTATTCGGGCTTATGACGAGTGAAAGGGTTGTAGCTGGGATTATACGAAACCTTCGGGGCAGAAACAGGCGCATTGGCAGCTGATGAAAAATCCATAACAGGAATTTCCGGCATCACATCGTCATCAAAATCAAGACTGGGAGCAGCATTGAAACGGCCAAGCGACTCCTTGACGGCAGCTGATATTATTTTCCACAAGCTCGACTCATCCTCAAACTTTATCTCGGTCTTTGTCGGATGTATATTGACATCAATACGCGATGGGTCGACATCAAAACATAAGAAGAAGGGTACTTGCTCGCCCTGCGGTATTATCTCGCCGTATGCCTCGGCCACCGCCTTTGCAAAATATGGATGACGCATATATCGACCATTCACAAAGAAATATTGCAAAGCGCCTTTCTTACGTGCGCTCTCAGGCGCTCCGACAAAGCCCTTAATATTTATAAGCGTACTTTCAACGGCAACATCTATGAGATGGGAATTCACCCTTTTGCCAAAAAGGTTTACAATCCTCTGGCGAAACGATGACGGCGGCAAAGATATAAGTTCATTACCGTTATGCGAGAGAGTGAACTCAATATCGCAATTAACCAGAGCCACACGCTCAAATTCTGTTACGATATTATTCAGCTCTGTCTGGACAGACTTCAAGAATTTTCGACGCGCCGGGATATTAAAAAAAAGGTTCTTCACCTTAAAATTACTACCGACAGGGGCTGCCGTAGGCTCTTGCGCCTCGAGTCTGGAGCCGGACATGACAATACAGGTTCCAAGTTCGTCAGCAGCGCGGCGTGTAACCAATTCTACCTGGGCAACCGCAACGATGGAAGCAAGCGCCTCGCCGCGGAATCCCATTGTGGTAAGGGCAAAAAGGTCGTCGGCACTCGAAATCTTTGAGGTGGCGTGCCTCTCGAATGCAAGACGCGCATCCGTCTCGGACATACCCTTTCCATTATCAATGACCTGTATGAGGGTGCGTCCGCCATCGGTCACTACAACCTGTACCTTGGTGGCTCCTGCATCTATAGCATTCTCAACAAGTTCCTTCACCACCGACGAAGGACGTTGCACAACCTCGCCGGCCGCAATTTGGTTAGCCACAGAATCGGGCAACAAATGTATTACGTCTTTCATACACTAAATATACCCGTAAACAGTTTTCAATATATAATAGAATACAAATACACAAACAAACAGCGCGCCAACGGCAAAACGTGTTGTCATTCGCGAGCCGCCAGTCCTGCGACGCTCTATATGGGAATTTTCACCGACAAAGGAGCCCCTGATACGCTCCTCGTAGGTTGTTTCTTTAGGGGGGAGCATACCGAGATCGCGCTTGGCATTCTCGACTATTTTATCGAGTTTTTCCTTGCGCTCATCAACATATATGTATTTGTGGTTAAACTTTCTGGGTTCACGCATCTTAAAATTGGCCATAACATTCTATTCTTTAAAACGGTCAAGCGTAGGCAATGGAATTTTGTCCTTCTTTATGACTTTCAGTTCCATTCCTGAACCCTTTCCCCTCCAATTAAAAATATCCTCTTTTGACAATGGGCGCACATAGTCGAACCACGCAAAGTTCGTAAGGAAGCGTTTACTTTCGGGGCGTTGTCCCATAGGATAGAACACACCTTTCGAATCTTTTGGCACAACCACCTTCTCAACCTTCCTGTCCTTCATATACGCAATAGTGCGTCCCGCTGTGGTTGTATTCATTCCGATATACGTACTATCACTATCCAATGGATAGAAGATAATCTCAACGTTTCCAATGACCTGCATTTCACGCAACTCCCCTTCGGAGAAATAGAACTCCATCTCCTTACCCTTTATCTGGTTATAGAATGTAGAATCCAATTTCTCTACATAAAGTGTCTGATTCAATATATTTACCCAATCAATTGAAGAGTCCTTCATATAAACCTTAACGACCTCACCAAGCAACTGCAAATCACCGTTCCACAATATCGGGTCATTATACATAGTCATACAGGTATCTCGGGAGTCAAAAACAAGAGAGTCGCAAACTGCCTGCACATTCTGCCCCCAGGCACGTACCTTATGACAAGCCCTCACCAAACGGTAGAGCGAGTCGCTCTCCAGATTATACGAAACAGCCCAGATTGTATCGGAGTGGACAAAAAGCGAGTCGCGCTGAGAGAAATCTATTGCCATAGCCCTGCCTGTGACATATGCCGAATCGCGAATCTCATCAAGGAAAGCATACTCGCCGGTGAGCATATTGCGGTTTATGGTATCGGTGAAAACAATGTTTCCAAAGACCTCGCTATAACCAAGATTGGTGTCGTAGAAAATGGAATCGGCCGTAACGTTTCTGTTATCATTAAAAAGAACAGGCCTTTCTACAAGTGTAGCGTGACGTGTTGCGGTGTTATAGGTACCGTGCTCGGAGTAGACCTCGGTTCCACCGGTGTAAATATTTGTGGGGCCCACAATCGTAGCTACATTATTGTTCGTATTGTAGTGCAAAGTATCGGACAACATCAAGAATGTTGAGTTCTCTAAAGTCACATCATCAATAAAGACAGCCTTTTTTGTATCAAGGTTATAATCGCCGTAATAGGACTTCAATGTTCCGGTTCCATCGTACAGGACACCGTATTCAAAAAAATACCCCAAATTCCTGTTTCTGTCAAAATCGAGGCTATCTGTTTCAAGGACCACATCCTTGTCTATGAGCCTCACATTATTTCTGACCCTTGCAATATTCGTAATGCCATTGAAGTCAAGGTTGTCACTGTACAAAAAGAGAGTATCACCCTGCTCCATCCTTACATTTCCGAAAGCAAGGAATGAATTCTGCTTCTGATAGTAATGGGCACTGTCGCAAAACATATACATACTGTCGCGACGGAAGCTGACATTACCGACAAGAATCCAAGCTTCGGGGTCAATAGCTTCATCAAAACGGGTTATATCCGTGTGTAACAGATGGACATAGCTCTTCTTCCCCGACTGCTGCGGACGAGTGTCGGCCTTGAAATCCTGCGAAAACAAAGGCAACGACATTAAAAACAGTATCAGAAGCTGAACAGACCTCAACATTTGCAAAAGCACTTATTATTCTTCGTGAAAATTCCAATCGGGATACAAGAATTCACAATTGCGATTATTTTTGTTCACACGGACATATGTAGCACGCTGTTTTTTCTTGACCCACTCCTTTATACGTTCATCGCTCAATTTGGCTTGATACATCTGATGCAGCACCTCATAGTCATCACTGAAGGTTGCCTGATGAGCATCAGTCCTTGACTTCACCTTGGCTATTGCACACACAGTCTTGCCATTCTCCAGCAACCATGCAAAAGGTTGGGAAATCTCACCGACAGGCAAAGACTCAACAACACGTGCGACATCAACAGGAAGCTCATCCATACCAAAATGTGACGAAGTACTCTGCTTGTTATACATTATACCGAAATTATTACGGGTATCCTTGTCGTCGGAATAGAGCGCAACAGCATCGTCAAATGTTATCTCGCCCTCTTTTATACCTGTAGCCAAAGAGTCAAGACGCAGAAGTGTTGCCTTGAGATTTTCACTTGAATGTTCGGGCTTTCTCAAGATATGACGGACATTCACCTTGTCGCCGCGTTTCTCAATAAGCTGTATGATATGGAAGCCATATTCTGTTTCTACGATTTTTGAAACCTTGCCCGGATCAGTAAGATTAAAGGCCACAGCCGAGAATTCAGGCTGCAGCTGACCGCGTCCCACAAAGCCCAACTCACCACCGCGACGTGCAGTACCCGGGTCCTGAGAATACATCAAAGCCATTGTAGAAAAGCTTGTTTCGCCATTCATTATACGTTCGGTATATTCACGCAATTCACCTTTCACGCGTTCAATCTCCTCCAGGTCTATCTGTGGTTGCATTGTTATTATCTGCACCTCAACCTGTTGCTGAACAAACGGGATGCTGTCCTTTGGCAATGAATCAAAGTATCGTCTTACAAGTATCGGAGAAACCTTTATATCGCCAACAATCTTCATCTTCATTCTTTCGGCCATCTCCATATTATAGAGTTGTTCACGATACATTTCACGAATATCGGCAGAGGTCATATTAAAATACTCCTCCATTTTCTCCTTTGAACCAATCTGCTGGATAACGTGCTCCATCTGAGCCTCTACACGACGAATGACATTGCCTTCGTCTACTTGGATACTATCAATGGCGGCCTGGTGCAAGAACAGCTGCTGTACAGCCAAGTCCTCACCAACGACACAATAAGGGTCACCCTCGAATGTTCTGCCGTTACTTACCCAGTAACGGATAGCCTCCTCTATGTCGGAGCGCAATATAGACTTATCACCCACAACCCATTCAACCCTGTCGATAACATTATCCTGGGCTACAAGTTTCTGGAACGGCAAGACCATAAGCACTGTCGCACACAGCAATCCTTTTATAAAACTAATTCTTATGTTCATATCTTACAATTTATCACACAAAGTGTTTATGTTAATACAAAATAACCCTACCGGTCTTTAACGCATCCTCATACAAAGAGCGTTTCACCGTCTTTATGAAGTTGGCCTTCTTGGAATTGAGCAACAACTCCTTAATCTCGTCAGAAACCATCTCTATTGGTTTGGTATCGTTCCTTTGCAATATAGAATCGGCACAAACGAAATATGTAAACTTTCCTTCCTTGAATTCTATTGTGCTTTTCTTCAGCAGACGGTCCATCAATTGCTGCTCCGTCAATGGCAACTTATGCGCCAGGTCACTGAAAGGAATCCACTCCTCCATAAAGAACTGGTAGCCATAATCATTTTCAGAACAGAGTTTCTCCAACTTTTCCAAATCGTCTTGCCCTTTGCGCAAGCACCAGTTACGGACATCACGTGTTTTAGATGCCTTGGCCGGCAGTTGGACATAAAAGCCCTTCACATAAGGCTCTGTCAGTTCAAACAGCATCTGTTCTTTTTTATAGAACGCCTGCACTTCGGCATCCGAGATACTCGGCAGCAACTGCTGAGTAATCAATCTGTCTTGGTAAATATTCTGTATCAGACTTGTCCGATAGTTCTCGACCATCTTCTCTATTTCGTCGGTCTGAACAATATTCTCTTTTGCCTTTTGATGGAAAAGTACATCAATCGCCCATCGTTCTACATAGTTCTGCATAAAAGCGGCACTATCCATACCGCGACCTTGCTGTGCATATATGATATCGGCTTCATCCTTGTAAAGATGCACATCACCTACACTTGCTATTGAGATTCGTTCTACATAAGACACCTCTTCCCGGCAAGCAAAAAGCAAAGCCGGGAGAGCTAACAGGCATATATTTTTCCAAAATCTATTACCAGGCATCAGTATTTTTCCATAACCCCTCTGAAGAGAGCATATTTTTTATCGAGCACTTCAAAGTACTTGACAAAGATACAAAAACATATTGCTTAATCGTGATTATTAACTGTTTTTAGCACATCTTTGTCAATCTTGACTTTATATTTCTTGCGCAAAGACTTGAGCCACTTCTCCTCGAGATATTTTTGATAATCGGCAGTAACCAAGCCTTTTACATCCTTATATGTTTCCGGTTTTTCAATAACCTTACCGATTGTATCAACAACAACGAAGCCACGACGCAATTTACCGCCATCACCCTGTCCAAAAACCATCTTGTCGACAAAAGCGTTGTCACCGATAGCAAAAACACCTATCTCTACACGCACTGTACGAGCAGAATCCTTAGGCAAATTCGCCTCGATGGCCGCTTTGTAATTATCGTGACTCTGTCCATTGAGTATAGACTTCATATTGTCAAGATTTTCCTGACTGTTGGCCTGCACCACTGCTCCACGGAATCGTGGGGTCTCGAACTTATAGTCCTTCTTGTTCTTCTTGAAGAACTTTACAAGTCCGGCTTCGTCCTCGGCAACCTTGTTCCAAACCTCGCGTGTTGATACCTCAAAGAAGAGGAGTCCCTCGTAATATTCACGCATAAGGTTACCAAATTCAGGATATTTGCTTTCGAGCAGACTGTCCTCAAGAGCCAAGGCCTCTTTAGGAGTGATATTACCACCAAATTCGCGTGCCAAATCAGCACCACGTTTGATACGCGCCTTCTCACGGATGTTCTGTTGCTCAAGCATCTTTATAATGTTTGGCTTATACTCTGCGAATGAACCGAATGGGCGCGAAGAGATACGCTTCACAATGTGATATCCGGCAGGCGACTCAAACGGTGCCGAATAGCTTCCATCGGCAAGCGAATATGCGACTTGTTCAAATTCAGGATATACCTGACTGCGGATAATCTCAAATGAACGGATAGCCTGCGCCGGAATCTTGAAATGTTGGGCAATATCCTCGAATGTCTTGCCTTCGTTGAGCATAACGTAGGCCGAATCAATCCTCGCCTTTGCAAGCTGGATATCGGCAGATGGGGCGTTCTGTTTAGCAAGGAAAACTATATGCGCAACCTCGACGAATCCATCACATCCAATAGTTGCCGAATCCTTTGCATATATCTTATAAGCCTCATCGTTGATAAAGCAGGTATCGACAAGATAATTCTCTGCCATCAGACTGCGGTCACGAGCATACTCCTCCTTTAAAGACGACAAAGTGTCGAGCTTCAGAGCCTCTGCCTCTGCGACTTTCAATTTGAAATCGACATACATAGGCAAGTACTCCTCTACAGTCTGACCCTCGCCAGCAAGATTGGAATTATTCTTATTGAAGGCATACTCAAATTCCGAACGTCTGACCTCCTTGCCATTAACACGCATTAGCACAGGGTCTGTAACCTGTGCCAATGCAGTTGTAGATATCAGCAAGAAAAATGCTGCTATTTTTTTGAATCCCATTATAATAAAGGTTTATTCAGGACGACTATAATTTGGAGCCTCACTGGTAATTGAGACATCGTGTGGGTGACTCTCGAGCACACCGGCATTTGTTATGCGCACAAATTTGGCATTGTGCAATGCTTCAATATCCTTTGCACCACAATAACCCATGCCTGAGCGCAAACCACCTACCAACTGATAGATTACCTCGAAGAGTGTTCCCTTGTAAGGTACGCGAGCCGCGATACCCTCGGGCACAAGTTTCTTTTTATCAGCTGTATCGGCCTGGAAATATCTATCTTTTGAACCGTTCTCCATAGCCTCCAAAGAACCCATACCACGATACGACTTGAACTTACGTCCGTTGAAGATAATTGTATCACCAGGAGACTCCTCTGTTCCTGCTACAAGAGAACCAATCATTACACAATAGCCACCGGCAGCCAAAGCCTTTACGACATCACCCGAATAGCGCAAACCACCATCGGCAATCAAAGGCACGCCTGTACCCTCAAGAGCCTTGGCAACATCATAGACTGCTGACAACTGTGGAACACCGACACCGGCAACAACACGTGTTGTACAGATTGAGCCAGGGCCAATACCAACCTTTACAGCATCGGCACCGGCTTCGGCCAACATTTTTGCAGCCTCCCCAGTAGCGACATTACCGACAACAATGTCAATCTGTGGGAACAGAGCCTTTGCCTCTTTGAGTTTCTGGACAACACCTGCAGAATGACCGTGTGCAGTGTCAATAACGACAGCATCAACACCGGCATCAACAAGAGCCTTGATGCGCTCCATTGCGTCACCTGTAACACCGACACCGGCAGCAACACGCAGACGGCCCTTGCTGTCCTTGCAAGCCATAGGTTTATCCTTGGCCTTTGTAATGTCCTTGTAGGTAATAAGACCAACGAGTTTACCGTCGTTATCCACTACGGGCAACTTCTCAATCTTATTTTCACGCAAAATCTTGGCAGCAGCCTCCATATCTGTCTTCTGGTTTGTTGTGACAAGTCTGTCGGCAGGAGTCATAATTTCGCAGATAGGACGAGCCATATTGGTTTCGAAACGCAAGTCGCGATTAGTAACAATACCAACGAGCTTGTTGCAGTCGTCAACAACAGGAATACCACCAATATGGTATTCAGCCATTATATCAAGAGCATCCTTCACGCTAGATTTTGCCTGTATTGTAACAGGGTCGTAAATCATACCGTTTTCGGCACGTTTCACAATAGCAACCTGATGTGCCTGAGCCTCGATGGACATATTCTTGTGGATAACACCGATACCGCCTTCACGCGCAATGGCAATAGCCATCTTTGCCTCGGTAACAGTGTCCATTGCCGCTGTTACGAAAGGAACGTTCAATTCAATATTCTTTGAGAACTTTGTTTTCAAAGAAACACCTTTCGGCAACACCTCAGAGTATGCAGGAATTAGCAATACATCGTCATAGGTCAAGCCGTCCATCACAATTTTTTCTTTTATAAAATCATTCATATAGCTATATATTTTTCTTTTCTATCAATTTCCAACTTCTGAAATAAATTTCACTCGCACAAGACGAATCTCCTCTTCGGTATACTCTCCGCCAAGTTCCTCAATAGCGACATCAATAGAATCGGTATCGGAACTCTTAAAATATTCGTATATCTCATTGAGGTTCTCCTCGTCAAGAATTTCCTCGAGGAAATAGTCTATATTCAATTTTGTACCTGAATATACTATTGACTCCACGTCATCGAGCAGTTCGTCGAACTCGACTCCCTTGCTGATAGCCAAATCATCGAGTGCCACCTTGCGGTCAATAGCATTGATGATGGCAACCTTCAGCTTCGACTTGTTCGCTACGGTACGTATGCGAATGTCCTCGGGACGGTCAATCTCGTTCTCTTCGCAATGACGCTTGATGAGAGCGCAGAACTCCTCACCGTAACGCTTTGCCTTTCCTTCACCGACACCGGGGATGTTCTTCAGTTCATCGATGGTGATGGGATATGTCGTAGCCATTGCCTCAAGCGATGGATCCTGGAATATCACATAAGGAGGCAACTCCAACTGTTTCGACAATTTCTTGCGCAAATTCTTGAGCATAGCAAAAAGTTCGGGGTCAACGGCAAATGTACTCGATGTCTGTACAATTGTTTCCTCCTCTTCAAAATCCCTATCCTCAACTATTTTAAATGATACCGGTTTCTTCAAGAATGAATGTCCCTGCTTTGTAACCTTAAGCAGACCATAGTTCTCGACATCCTTGTCAAGATAGCCCGCAATCAAAGCCTGACGTATTACCGCATTCCAACGTTTCACATCTTCATCGTCACCACAGCCAAAGCACTCAAGCTCATCGTGATTATGCGAAATTACATCAGCTGTTTCCTTACCCATAAGGACATCTATTACATAATCGGCCTTAAAGTTCTCCTTCAACGCTAAAACCGCCTCTATCACAGTCTCGAGCAACTCTTTTGCTTCCACCTGTTTTTTAGGAGAGAGGCAGTTGTCACAATTACCACAATTTTCCACGTCGTAATTCTCTCCAAAATAATGTAACAATAATTTCCTGCGACAAACCGAAGACTCAGCATAAGCGGTTGTTTCGTGCAACAGCTGACGGCCTATATACTGCTCTGCCAGCGGCTTGCCCTCGAGGAATTTCTCCAATTTCTGTAAATCCTTGTTGTTGTAAAAGGCAATACACTGTCCCTCACCTCCATCACGTCCGGCACGACCTGTTTCCTGATAATAGCCTTCAAGACTCTTTGGGATATCATAATGGATGACATAGCGCACATCGGGTTTGTCAATACCCATACCAAAAGCAATTGTAGCAACTATTACATCTATTTTTTCCATAATGAAGTCATCTTGTGTCTGTGACCTCATCACTGAGTCCATACCTGCGTGATAAGCCTTTGCCGATATCTCGTTGGTCTGCAGAATCTCGGCCAGTTCTTCAACCTTCTTACGGCTCAAGCAGTATATTATACCCGATTTTCCCGGGTTTGCCTTTATAAATTTTATAATCTCCTTATCTACATCCTTTGTCTTTGAACGCACCTCATAGTAGAGGTTAGGACGATTGAACGATGACTTAAAATCAGGAGCATCCTGTATACCCAAATTCTTCTTTATATCATCGCGCACCTTAGTGGTGGCAGTAGCGGTCAAAGCAATGATTGGAGCTCTGCCAATCTCGTTCATTATAGGACGTATGCGGCGGTATTCGGGGCGGAAATCGTGGCCCCATTCCGATATACAATGCGCTTCATCTATCGCATAGAATGAAATCTTCACACTTTTAAGGAACTCCACATTATCCTCTTTTGTCAAGGATTCGGGAGCGACGTACAGCAGTTTTGTCTTACCGGAAAGCACATCCTCTTTCACCTCCTCGATAGCCTGCTTTGTCAGAGAAGAATTCAAGAAATGGGCAACGCCATCCTCTTCATTGAGATTTCTAATGGCATCAACCTGATTCTTCATCAAAGCAATGAGTGGAGAGATAACGATTGCCGTTCCCTCCATAACAAGCGAAGGTAGCTGATAACAAAGCGATTTGCCTCCACCGGTAGGCATTAGAACAAAGGCGTCATTGCCTGCAAGCAAGTTCTTGATGACAGCCTCCTGATCACCCTTAAACTTGTCAAAACCAAAGTTCTCCTTGAGAGCCTCCGTTAAATTACACTTCTTCGTCATTGTATAATATGCCTATTTGAAAACAAAGTTATAAATATATCAATTAAACGCACAACTTTTTTCAAATATATTTTCATAAATATTGCAAAAAATATCAGGCATCATAAAACAAACGGCAAGCTTCGTGACGAAGCTTGCCGTTTGTTCAGCTATAACAACGTTTATACCGCGCAATTTATCACTGCGCTTTTTTCTACCTGCTTTTGAGCATACTCCTTTGTAATCTTGCAACTCTTTACCCCACTTGATGGAATCTCGAACATCTTTTCCATCATTATGGTTTCTACAATTGAACGCAAGCCACGCGCTCCAAGTTTATACTCAACGGCCGTATCCACAATATACTCCAATGTCGCAGCATCGAAAGTGAGCTTCACGCCATCCATCTCCATAAGCTTGACATACTGCTTTATTATAGAGTTCTTTGGCTCGGTGAGAATATTCCTCAAAGCATCACGGTCGAGCGGACGCAAGGATGTGAGGATTGGCAAACGGCCAATAATCTCAGGAATCAGACCGAACGAGCGTAAGTCCTGAGGCATAATATAGCGCATCATGTCACTCTTGTCTATACTCAGTTGATTCTGCACCGAATTATAACCAACCACGTGTGTGTTCAAGCGTTGTGCAATCTTCTTTTCAATACCATCGAACGCACCGCCGCAGATGAAAAGGATATGCTTGGTGTTCACTGCAATCATCTTTTGGTCGGGATGTTTGCGGCCACCCTGTGGCGGAACATTCACCACGGAACCCTCAAGCAGTTTCAGCAATCCCTGCTGAACACCTTCACCACTGACATCGCGTGTGATGGAAGGATTGTCACTCTTTCGTGCAATCTTATCTATTTCGTCAATGAACACAATACCGCGTTCAGCCTCTTCTACGTTATAGTCGGCAACCTGCAAAAGACGTGTCAGGATACTCTCGATATCCTCACCGACATAACCGGCTTCGGTCAACACCGTCGCATCGACAATAGTAAAGGGCACTTTCAGCAATTTGGCAATAGTGCGTGCAAGCAGAGTTTTTCCTGTACCCGTGCTGCCCACCATTATGATATTGCTCTTTTCAATCTCCACATCATCGGCTGCATCGCGTTGCATCAATCGCTTGTAGTGGTTGTACACAGACACTGCAAGAGCGCATTTGGCCTCATCCTGACCAATGACATATTCATCGAGGAAGGCCTTGATTTCCTTTGGCTTGGGGAGTTCCTTCATATCAAAGTCACTCTTTGGCAACAGAGCCTCCTCGCGTAAGATATTATGAGCCTGCTCAACGCAATCGTTGCAAATATAACCAGTCATTCCGGTCATAAGCAGAGCAACCTGCTCCTCAGTCCTGCCACAAAAGCTACAACGTTTTTTTCCTTTCTCTGCCATCAGCCGAATTATATTTTACGTGTTAGGACACGGTCAATCATACCATACTCCTGCGCCTCGGCAGCTGTCATCCAATAGTCACGGTCACTGTCGGCCCACACCTTGTCGAATGGCTGTTTGCTATGGTCGGAAATAATGGTATATAGTTCCTTCTTTAATTTCTGAATTTCACGAGCTGTAATCTCAATATCGCTCGCCTGACCCTGAACACCACCAAGAGGCTGATGTATCATCACGCGGCTATGTGTCAAAGCCGAACGTTTACCCTCGGCTCCGGCAACGAGCAACACGGCAGCCATACTTGCAGCCATTCCTGTACAGATTGTGGCTACATCGCTTGTGATGAACTGCATTGTGTCGTATATACCCAAACCGGCATACACTGAGCCACCGGGAGAATTGATGTAGATAGAGATATCCTTGCCACTGTCTACCGAATCGAGATACAACAGCTGCGCCTGTAGGGTGTTGGCTGTATAATCGTCGATTTGAGTTCCAAGAAAGATAATTCTATCCATCATCAGACGTGAAAAAACATCCATTTGGGTTACATTCAACTGTCTTTCCTCAAGAATATATGGATTAAGATACTGCGACTGTGCTTTTATCACATCGTCGAGTACCATACTGTTCATACCAAGATGCTTGGTGGCATACTTTCTAAAATCATCCCTCTCCATAACAACCTTACTTTATTTTATTATTACTAAAAATCCGGCCTATCGGGCTAAGCCAATAGGCCGGATAATACCCTTTGCTATATATTAAGCGTTCTCAGATACCTTTTTGTTGAAATCCTCAACAGAAACTTTCTCCTCGTTCAAGGTGATTGCAGCCTTGATAGCCTGGATAAGCTTCACATCAACAGCACGGTTGATGAGTGCCTCGCGTGTCTTCTCCTGCTTGAGCATCTCCTTGGCATAGTTCTCGAGCAAATCCTCGGGAACGTTTGCCATACCATACTGTGCAAACTGGTCACGTGTAGCACCCTTGGCAACATTAAGGATATCATTGTCGTCAATCTTAACCTCGAATTTCTTAGCAAGCTGCTCCTTAACCAAGTGCCAACGAAGCTCTGTAAGACTCTTCTGGAAATCCTCTTCGCTTACAGTTTCACCCTCGGCCTTGTTTGAGTCCATAATACGGCGAAGAATAGCCTCGTTGAACTCGAGCTTACCAACCTTGTTCATGAGGTAGTCACGAACATCCATCAACAACTTATAGTCGCTCTCAACCTCGAAACGAGCCTCGAACTGCTCAGCAATCTTTGCACGGAATTCCTCCTCGCTCTTTACAGCATCCTTTCCAAATGCAGCATCGAACACATTCTGGTTGATTTCGCTTGCCACGAAACGTGTAATCTCGCTGATAGTAAATGTAAATTCACCATTGTGAGCTGCAACCTCGCTCTTTTCAACCTTGAGAAGTGAAGCAAGCTCAGCCTCATTGCCATCAAATGCTGTGAAAGGATTGAATGTAACAACATCGTTTACCTTTGAACCGACGAAGAGAGCCTTCTGCTCCTCGTTCTTCATATATGAAGGCATCATAACAGCCTCACGTACAACAACACCATTCTCAACAGCCTCGGTCAATGTACCCTTGAGCATATCACCGTTCTCGTAAGCGTCAACCTGCTTATACTCGCCACAACGCTGTGCAAAAGCGTTTACCTGGCTCTGAATCATCTCGTCTGTAGGCTGTATCTTGTAGTATGCAAGAGCATCGTTCTTGTCGAGAACAGCATCAAACTTAGGGGCGAGAGCAATCTCGAATTCAAAAGTAAAATCCTTGTCCTCAACCATATTGATATTTGCCTGCTGCTCCTCGATTGGAAGTGGCTCGCCAAGCATATCAATCTTGTTCTCTCTGATATATTCGAAAATCTTTGTCTGCAACAACTTGTTGATTTCCTCAGCCTTTACAGCTGTACCGTACTGCTTCTTGATCAAGCCCATAGGCACCATACCCGGACGGAAACCCGGAACATTTGCCTTCTGACGGAAATTTTTCAACTGCTTCTCAACAAAAGCCGAATAATCGGCCTCCTGAATGTTTACCGAAAGGATTGCACTTGTAGCATCCTGATTTTTAAGTGTAAATTCCATTATATAAAAACTTTAATAATTTTCTTTTTACGGGGCTTTGCTATATAATCCACTCAACAAGGCATACAACACCCCTTAATTTAGAGCGCACAAAAATACAACAAGTTAAGCACAAAATCAAGCAAAAACCGATTTTGTTGACAACTTACACAAAACAAGCAAAGGGAATATATCCCACAGAATATTACTTTACAATGATTTTCTTGCCATCAACAATATATATGCCTGCTTTTGGATTTATCACACGTCTACCACTCAGGTCATACACTGCACCTTCCACCATTTTGTTACAGCCCACCACATCATTGATAGCCGTATCATCACCAGGAGTGCCCACAACCAACACAAAAGGACAGTCCCAGACATTCTTGTCCTCATAAAGCTCGGTCACATTGAGATTGAATTCGGCAAGATGTCCATCGGGAGCTGCCTCGTCAACCACAATTTTGAAGGATTTTGTCGACTCAGCACCCACAGGCAGATAGCTCATGCCCACGCTATTCGTAACAACAGTAACATAAGGGCTTGTTGTCGTGAGCACAAGAGTGCTTCTCGATTTCTGCTCATACTTTCCATTATTGACCATGGTAATATCAAGAACATTCTCACCAACAGCCAATACATCCGGAACAACAGACTTTATCTTGACACTATAATCGGCCTTGCCGGTAACAGCTATTACCTCCTCGGAACGCTCATACTCTTTGCCATTATACACCGCAGCGACAGAATAACGGTATTCAGTATCGGCAGAAAGGCCGCTGTCAACATAAGACAATGCTTTGGTTTCAGCAATACAGATGCCATCACGATAAACATTATACCCCTGTGCATTCGCAACAGCGCTCCATGAAACATTCACTGCATTTGCACCGACTGGGGTAGCTGTCACATTGCCTGGAGCCGGCAATGGATTACCCTCTACCGCCAATGAGAAGCGGCTGTAATTATCATACACAAAACGGTTTGAAACATCCACGACGTTCTGAAACATCACATCATCAATATGCAGGATATAGACATCAAAACCATAATCCAATGCTGCCCACTGCTCATCGGTAAAGAAGTGGCGGATAGCCACATAGACATCTTTTCCGGCATAAGCACCAAGGTCAACGGTGTACTGTATCCAACCAGCACCATCGTTTTTGTTTATAGTCCACTCCTCTATCATCGTAAAATCACTTGCCGACTGATAACCGGTCTCTGACACGGCAACGGCAAAATGCTCTCCGAACCATTGAGATGAGTGAACACGCGCCCAAAAACTGAACTTACTCTCTGCTGTAACTTTCACTTTGGGAGAAACAAGATAGTTGTCGATAGGGATACTATACTCCATCATTGATGCCTGACAATAGGCCTCACTCATCATTTGTCCTACACCTGAATGTGCCTCACCGACATGCTCAACCCTGTGCGTTCCATAAACCGAAGAGTGCCACCACGGATGATTGCGCCCGTCATTGCTTGCATCGAATGTTGTCCACCCTGCAAAGCCATCCTTCACATAGCCGTCAGAATCCAATCCAGGTTCAAATTCATAGACAAAACTTTTGACATCGGTATAGTTGTTTGGGGTAGTATATATATCAAAATTCACCGAGTTGTTATCGGGTATTGACTCGTCAATACCCACCAGAAACTCGACAGTGCAGACCTCACCGGCAGCCATCGGTTCAAGCTCCACCTCGCCTGAAACGATTGTCACATAGGGCGAAGAAGACACCAACGACACCTTAGTGGCAGATGTTGTGGCAATGGTTCCATTGTTAATCAAATCAACATTTATTGTAATATTCTTGCCCGGTTTTACCACACCTGGAACACTTGAATGATATACAATCCTTGCAAAGTTGTCAAGTTCAAGTTCAATATTGTCTTTCCACTCATAACTACCGTCTGAAGTAGTTATAGTAAAACGAGCCTTGTGACCATTGGGAACATTATCAGCAACATTCAACAAAAACACGCCTTCGGCCGACTCGCCGCTCGACAAAACGCCGAAACCGGCAGTTCCATCAACTATCGTAACATACGGATCCGCTGTAGAGAGCACAGAACTCACATTGCCGTTACTTGCACCTTTTCCGGTATTTGAAACAACAAACCTCAACTCCTTGCCAAGACCGGCAGACATAAACTCGGGAGAACAATTCTCGACCCTTATGAAAGGACGCTCATTCGCAGTATTGACGCTGTTTATTGCCGCAAGCGCATCGACACGACCGGAGCCTGTTAAATTACTCTTTGCGTCTGTTAGTTTCTTTGCCGTCGTTTCTATGATTTCGCAAATCTGAGCCGGAGTGAGAGATGGGTTTTTCTCAAGCATCAATGCTATTACACCGGCAACGCAAGGGGTTGCCTGCGATGTTCCCGACATATATTTATATTTGTCATTCTCGTCGTGCTTCAACGAATATACCAGATCACCGGGAGCCGAAATATCGGGACGTATAAGACCAATATGCTCAGAATCGTATGGATAATCGGCAAAAGCAGTTCCACCCCAAGTAACCGGACCCTGTGAAGAAGAACTCACATACTCATCTTTTGCATTTACCGAGCCGACACTGATCACACTAGTCAGCCCACCGGAATTCACCTGCTGGTCGGGATGCAGATAAGGCGGAGGGCAGGCTGCCGGATAGTCGACATTATCGGGTGCGCCGTAGCTGTTGCCGTCATTTCCGGCAGCGGCACACACAGGAACGCCAAGCAGCAATGTATTCTCAAATGTTCTGCGCAGAAGCACAATATCCGTTTCGCTTAACTGTGAACGTTTGAATCCCAAAGACATGCTCAGCACATCCGCACCATTCTCAACGGCAAACTCCACACCGGCCATCATCTGAGCCGGAGTTCCGCCTCCGCTCCTGTTCACGACCTTCACAGTCATCAGTGTAGCATCGGGGGCAACACCGGTCACATTACCGACAGTTCCGTCACCACATACAATTCCAGCACAATGGGTTCCGTGACCATAGTCATCGTTTATATCACTATTGCCAGACACGAAATTCCAGCCATTAATAGGGTCGTCCTTTTCACCGTCACCATCAGTATCGGCATACCCGCACCACAGATGGTCCTTGAGGTCATAGTGGTCGGGGTTGGTTCCTGAGTCCAAGATTGCCACCACAACATTTTTTCCTGTATAGCCCTGTTCCCAAACATCATCGGCATTAACTTGCAGAACGTGGGGAGTAGCACTATGTTGCGAGGTTGCAACTACAGTTGGGATATCACTATCAAATTCACGGCTTTCAATAATCTGAACCTCTTTATTCTGTCCGACAACAAGCACGTCGGGGTGTGATGCCAAGGCTAATACAACTTCCTCTGTTGCATCGCAGTTAATAACATCGGCCACCCAGTGACAGGATATATTGGCTACATCACCACGCGCCTCGGCCTTTTGTAAAAAATCGAGAACGGTTGCCTGGTTTTTTCTGGAATGTTCCTTTAGCTCATCAAGCATAAGCTTCCTTGCGCCTCTTTTGTCTTTAGAAATGGTTCCGATAGCCTTTACCCTTGCAGGCTCGGGTTGAGATTTCAGGACAATGTTCACATTTATCTTGCCGGACGCATTTTCCACGATAGCCATCTGCAAATCTTTATCGACAGTTGTGATTTGTTGTGCATAGGAGATGTTGCATAATGCAAGTACAAACGCAGTTATAATAACTCGAAAGAAAATCATAGAAACAGATTGAATTAATGCTTGAAATTATTCTTCACAACCATATCCAGCAGAGATTTACCACTGGGATTATATTTGGAATTCACGTTTACGGAGCACGAAGTCACGACCCAGATACTTCTCGCGCACGACAGGATTCCCGGCAAGTTCCTCGGGAGTACCCTCAAAAAGGACACGGCCCTCAAACAACAGATAGGCGCGGTCGGTAATACTCAATGTTTCCTGTACATTGTGGTCTGTGATAAGGATTCCAATGTTCTTATCCTTCAATTTCCAGACAATATACTGAATATCCTCAACTGCGATTGGGTCGACACCGGCAAAAGGTTCGTCGAGCATAATGAATTTAGGGTCAATTGCCAAACAACGTGCAATTTCGGTGCGACGACGCTCACCACCCGACAATCGGTCGCCAAGATTCTTGCGCACCTTTTGCAAACGAAACTCAGCAATAAGGCTCTCCAACTTATCTTTTTGATATTCAAGCGGCTTGCCGGTCAATTCAAGCACCGATGCGATATTATCCTCCACGGTCATTTTCCTGAAGACACTCGCCTCTTGCGCAAGATAGCCGATACCCGCACGGGCACGTTTGTAAACAGGATATTTGGTAATCTCCTTATCATCAAGGAAGATTCGTCCACCATTAGGTATAACCAAACCGGTAGTCATATAGAACGAAGTGGTCTTTCCTGCACCATTCGGGCCCAACAGACCAACAATCTCGCCCTGCTTGACATTGAACGACACATTGTTTACAACAGTGCGACTACCATATCTTTTCACAAGATTCTCTGTGCGCAAGACTGTAGCCTCGGCGGTATATCCTGTAATATCCTTTTCCATATAAGGGTGTTAAATTTTCTTTTCGGCGAAGATAATGCATTTTTGCCGTTCCCACAAAAAAAGAGCCATTTTATAACACAAATGGAATTAATGCCAAATATTGTAGCACTTGTTGACGTAATTAGAAGACAAAATAGTACCTTTGCATAGCAATTGTTTGAAAACAATACAGACACAATGGTACTCGTAGAAGCAATAAAGACATTTGGAAGTTACCTGCTGTTAATGAAGCGGGTACTTACAAAACCCGAAAAATGGAGAATGTATTTTCGTCGCACACTGCACGAAATATACCAGTTAGGTATCTACTCAATACCCATCGTACTGATAATATCACTATTTATCGGTGCCTTACTCTGCATACAGATGAAGACAAATGTCGAATCGCCCTGGATGCCAAAGTTCATTACAGGCTATGCGACACGAGAGGTGCTACTACTTGAATTCTCATCAACCATTATGTGTCTTATACTGGCCGGAAAGGTCGGTTCCAATATCACATCAGAGATTGGGGCGATGAGAGTTACGCAGCAAATTGACGCGCTGGACATGATGGGTGTGAATTCGGCCAATTTCCTTATACTTCCCAAAGTAACAGGTCTGGTATTCACAATTCCCATATTGGTAATCTTCAGTATAGCGTCAGGAATTGGCGGAGCATTCCTCATTGGCAAGTTGACTGGCATTATGACTGCCGAAGAGCTCACCGTGGGACTGCAGCACGAATTTACAGCCTGGTTCATCTGGTACAGTATTATAAAGAGTTTCTTTTTTGCATTCATCATCACATCGGTTGCATCGTTTTATGGCTACACCGTAAAGGGAGGCTCCATAGAGGTGGGAAAAGCAAGCACCAACACAGTTGTCAGCTGTAGCGTGCTGATACTCTTTTCCGATATAGTACTAACAAACATTATGATGCAATGATAGAAGTCTGTTCCATACACAAAGAGTTCGAAGGGAAAACGGTACTCGACAATATCAGCGCCACCTTCAAGAACGGTATTACAAACCTGATTATAGGTCAAAGTGGTGCCGGAAAAACCGTATTGTTGAAGTGTATTGTAGGCCTTCTCACACCCGAGAAGGGCAAGATAATATATGATGGTCGCGACATAACTACGCTCAAGGAGAAGGAAAAAATTGCTATTAGACGCGAAATTGGCATGCTTTTCCAAAGCGCGGCATTGTTCGACTCAATGAGCGTACTCGAAAATGTAATGTTCCCGCTTGATATGTTTTCTACAATGACATACAAGGAGAGATTGGCACGCGCAAGGGCCTGCCTTGACCGAGTAAACCTCATTGAAGCACAGGACAAATCGCCCGAGGAGTTGTCGGGTGGAATGCAGAAACGCGCAGCAATTGCACGCGCAATTGCCCTGGAACCGAAATACCTTTTCTGCGACGAGCCAAATTCAGGACTTGACCCACAGACCTCGCTTATCATAGACGAACTTATTCACGACATCACAGAGGAGTCGGGAATAACCACCATTGTGAACACGCATGATATGAATTCTGTAATGAACATTGGCGACCACATTCTGTTCATCTCCAGTGGTAAGCTTGCCTGGGAGGGCGACAAGAGCCTAATCCTGAACACGGACAATCAATCTCTCAACAATTTCCTTTTCTCGAGCGAAATTCTGCGTCAGGTAAAAGAGCAGGCACTCGATAACAGATAAGAACCTCAATAAAACAAGTCAGCGCGCTTTTAGGCGGCTGACTTGTTTTATTGAGGTTGCAAATGAAAAGCCTATTTCTGCCTAATGAAAATATTACGGCTTGGGAAATTGGCTACGTTGCACTTCGCCCATTTCAATTCATTGGCAGAAATGAAATTGGCCTCACAGGTTCAGCCTATTTCTGCCTAATGAAAATATTCATTGGCACACCGTGGAAATTCCACTTGGAGCGGATTTTATTCTCAAGGAAACGTTTGTATGGTTCCTTTACATACTGTGGCAGGTTGGCAAAGAAGAGGAACGATGGAACACGTGTTTCGTGCAACTGCATACAGTACTTGATTTTGATATATTTTCCCTTGATTGATGGTGGTGGATAGGCCTCGATAAGCGGAAGCATCTCCTCGTTGAACTTAGCTGTGGAAATCTTTCTCTGCGAGTTCAAATACACATCCTTTGCTGTTTCAAGAACCTTGAATACACGCTGTTTTGTAACGGCAGATGTGAAGATGATTGGGAAATCGACAAACGGAGCAAGACGCTCGCGGATTGCATTCTCAAAGAATTTCTGTACCTTCTCGCTTCTATCCTCAACCAAATCCCACTTGTTGACAACTACAACAAGACCTTTTTGGTTACGCTGAATGATAGAGAAGATATTCAGGTCCTGCGACTCAATACCACGTGTGGCATCAATCATCAGGATACAGACATCACTGTTCTCAATGGCACGGATTGAACGCAATACAGAGTAGTACTCGATATCCTCGCTCACCTTGCCTTTCTTGCGAATACCGGCGGTATCAACCAAATAGAAGTCAAAACCGAACTTTGTGTAACGTGTAAGGATTGAGTCACGTGTTGTACCGGCAATATTTGTAACAATATTACGGTCTTCGCCCAAGAACACATTGATGATTGAACTTTTACCGGCATTGGGGCGGCCAACAACAGCAAAGCGTGGTATATTCTCCTCGGGTGCCTCCTCGGCCTCCTTAGTAAACTTTGTCAATATCTCGTCAAGCAGGTCGCCTGTGCCACTACCGTTGGCAGCCGAGATACAGTGCATATCGCCCAAGCCAAGGCTATAGAACTCAGCTGTACCATATTGCATTTCGTATGTATCTACCTTATTGGCTACAACCAGCACCGGTTTCTTTGCACGGCGCAGCATTGATGCCATTTCCATATCAAGGTCGGTGAGTCCGTTCATCGCATCCACGACAAAAAGGATTACATCAGCCTCTTCAAGAGCAAGTGTCACCTGGTCGCAGATAGCCTCCTCAAAAACGTCATCGGAATTACGCACCCATCCGCCTGTGTCTACAAGTGAAAATTCCTTACCGCACCAAAAACAACGGCCATATTGGCGGTCACGCGTTGTGCCTGCCTCGTCCGATATAATCGCCTGTTTTGTTTCTGTCAAGCGGTTGAAAAGGGTTGACTTACCCACATTGGGACGACCCACAATTGCTACCAAATTTCCCATAATACTATCAATCTTTTTGGTCGTAACCGAAACGGCGCAACTGACGGTCGCTGTTACGCCAATCCTTGTCGACTCTTACATAAATTTCCAAAAATATTCTTTTCCCAAAGAATTTCTCAAGTTCACGACGCGCATCGGTTGCCACACGCTTGAGGGCTGAGCCCTCGTGACCAATTATAATACCCTTTTGCGAATCGCGCTCGACATATATCAAAGCCTTGATATATATACTATTATCCTTCTCTCTAAAATGTTCTACCGCAGCCTCGCAAACGTATGGAATCTCCTTGTCGTAATGCAATAGAATCTTTTCACGGATTATTTCTGTAACAAAAAAACGTGCCGGTTTGTCTGTCAGCTGGTCCTTGTCAAAATATGGAGGAGATTCGGGCAATAGCTCCATCACTCGCTTCATAACCACATCGACATTGAATTTTGCGATTGCCGATATCGGTAATATCTCGGCTTCGGGAATCAGTTCGTGCCAGAGCTCAACCTTTTTTACAAGCTGTTCCTGTGTCGCAAGGTCAATCTTGTTGATGAGGACGATAATGGGAACATCGAGCTTACGGACCTCGTCAATGAAGTCACTGTTCTTCTCGGGCGATTCAACCATATCTGTCACATAAAGCAATACATCGGCATCACGAAGTGCTGAACGCGAAAAGCGCAGCATTGCTTCTTGTAGCTTGTAGTTGGGTTTGAGCACACCCGGAGTGTCAGAAAACACAATCTGCGCATCATCGGTATTCAATATACCCATAATACGGTGTCTTGTGGTCTGAGCCTTAAAGGTTGCTATGGAAATTCGCTCCCCGACCAACAGGTTCATCAATGTCGATTTACCGACATTTGGATTTCCTACGATATTTACAAAACCGGCTTTATGCATAATGTTCTATAAATGAAAAAACGCACCTACAGAATGCCATAGGTGCGTTTTTGTCTTTGACAAAAAACTACCCGCGTCGGCAAACAGCGTCGGCGGTAGAAGAATTATTTAGACAGCTGCCTGCTTCTCAACAGCCAACTTGCCTCTGTAATAACCACACGCACCGCATACGGTGTGATAAACGTGCCACTCGCCACAGTTAGGGCATATAGCCAATGTAGGAGCTACTGCCTTGTCGTGAGTTCTTCTCTTGGCAGTTCTAGTCTTTGATTGTCTTCTTTTAGGATGTGCCATTTTTAAAACGTTTTAAATATTTTTTAATTATCTTCTTCAATTTGTATATCCTTCAAACCGGCCCAACGTGGGTCTATTTGCATTTCATCGCTATCTTCGTTCTCCTCGGCATCAACCGAATGTTTCTTGAGCTTACCGGTCATCTCGTGATTGCACTTCCCTGGTGCGTGAACACGTTTCATTGGCAAAGCAAGAACGATGAACTCATACAGATACCACGCTATGTTCAAATCCCCTTCATTCTCCGGGATTATCACAATGTCACCTTCATCGGCATAGTTGTCACCAAGCTTCACACGCAAAGTATTCTCAGTATCAACACCTATCTCAAGGTCGTCGAGGCAACGGTCACAAGGAACAACAACAGTTCCCGTCAACGTAAAAGAGAAATCAAAGATTTCCCTGCCTTTGTTCACACAAACCTTAGCTTTGACAGTACCTTTCTTAAACTCCTCACCGTCGATATCTGCAAAAAAGGCATTATCGAGGTCAAACTCCAATTCAAGGGAGGCTACTCTCATTCCCTTGAGGTCTACATTATATTTATCAAATCTTCCCATCGCTACTATAAAATCAACTCTATCAATAATATAACTCCTCAAAAGCAGTGCTTAACACCCACACTATCCGATTTTAGGACACAAAGATAGTAATAAAATTTTTTAGAAACACCTAAATTGAGAAAAAAACTTCAAAAACAGCATATTTTGCTACTTTTTCAACTCAATGCGGAACGTCGTTCCTTTTCCCAGAACAGATTTTTTTATAAATATGTGACCACGATGAAACTCCTCGACAATTCGTTTTGCCAAAGAAAGCCCCAATCCCCAACCACGGGGCTTGGTTGTGAAACCAGGTTTAAAGACCTCTTTCCAACGAGTCTTGACAATACCCTTACCTGTATCGGTGACATCAACAATAACCTTATCGGCAACACTGGAAACAGCTACTGTAATACTTCCACATCCACTCATTGCATCAATTGCATTCTTGCAAAGATTCTCTATCACCCATTCCAACAATGGTATATTCAATGCTGCAAGCAAGGGTTCATCAGAGAGAGAAAGCTCATATTGCACTTTGGCTGGGCTACGACGCTTCATATACCCCACCGCCCGCTCAATAACAACATTCACATCGGCTACAACAGGTTCAGTCTTTGAGCCAATCTTTGAGAAACGCTCTGCAACCATTTGCAGACGCTCAACGTCACGCTCCATTTCGGGCAACAGTTCATCCGAAGGATATTTCCCTTTAAGTATCTCAACCCACGCCATCAAAGAGGAAATGGGTGTTCCCAACTGATGTGCTGTTTCTTTGGAAAGACCGACCCATACACGGTTCTGCTCGGCACGTTTTGAATTAAGAATAGCGACAAAACATACTATAAAGAACAATACCACAACAGCAAGCTGTATATATGGATAATAGGCCAGCTGCACCAAGGTATCTGAATCATCATAATATATATAATGGCTATTGCCATCACCAAGAGGCACTTCAATCATTGTACCAACAGCCTGAATATCTTTAGCTTTACTGAGAAGTTTAGACTCCGGAATATTGTTATATGATACAATGTCACCTTCGCCATTCATCATTATAACAGGAATGGTTTTGTTACTGCTCAAAATCTCCTCTTCAAGGCTCACATCCTCGTCCACATCGGCACTGATAAGAGAACTCATGGCCGAGGCCCACACCATCATACGGCGCTCCTCCTCCTGTTTTAAGTCCTCTACAATTAAATTGGATACCAAAAGCGATGCCACAGCAATAGCTGTCGCCACAACAATGAGGGCATATTTGGCATTTCTGAAATTATTGAACCACGTCATAACATCAAATTATTATCTACTATTTAACGAAGAAAAAGATTATTTAGTATATCCCAGGGGAACAGTTTCTTGAACGCCTGAATAAAATCATTGACATCGGGAACAAAATCGTAATTACCGCATTATCATTGACTCTACTACACCTAAGATATCACATGGAGGATTGCTGCAGTAGTAGAGCCATATAAACAGCAACCCAAGATACACTCCAAGAAAGGCCTAAAATGTTTCTATAACAAAAAAACTCTCAGCCACAACAGTGACTGAGAGTAAAACATAAGTATATATAATTACTTTTTCTTGAGCTTCTTGACAGCCTTCTTCAATCTCTTTCCAAGTTCATAATAACTCATACCCCAACGCTGAGCATCAGACGTTGCAGACACGCCCTGAACATCATCAAAAGTCATTGAGCCCAACATCTCGCCACTCTGAGCATCATAAACCTTCATTTCGCCACATATATTGGCACCACCGGCCTTTGCACCAGCAAAAGGAATAAACGCACCACCGGCAAAACCAAGCTTCAAACGATTCACCTTTATCACAAACTTATACTGAGGGTTAAGCAAGTCAAGTGTAAATTTGGAATTTGCATAATTAGGAACCAGCGCAGCAAACTGAGCCGACTGTGGAACAATTTCGGTAGCCCAAGCATTGATGAATTTTTCATCCTGAGCCTTCAAAAACTCTTCAACAGTCTGGTCTTCAATTTTCAAGTCGGCGTAATCCACCTCCAATATATATGTTCCGGTCCCTTTAAGCATTAACCAATCCCCATCCAACGTAAGTTTCTGCGCCGAAGCAGTTGATACAAAAGCCATCATAGCAACAATCCAAAATGCAATCTTTTTCATAGCTGTAGAATTTAAATATTCATGTAATAAGTTTATAACGCCAAACGATTAATATAATCATCGTTGCAAGTATAATTATTATTTTCAACAATCAAAATTCAAATATGTGAAAATATATCAACAGCATTGCCTATAACACCTTACAGCTTTTACATTTATGGTTTCCGTTTTCAGTTTTCACCTGTATATGCAAAAAGTGGCGATAGGCTACTCTCCCACACAATCTTGCAGTGCCAGCGGCCCAAGATTGATGAGGGGGATTAACAGCATACAAAAAAGAAGAGTCTTAGCGATTAACTAAAACTCTTCTCGAAAAAAAGTGGCGATGACCTACTCTCCCACAAATCTTTGCAGTACCAGCGGCCCAAGATTGATGAGGGGGATTAACAGCATACAAAAAAGAAGAGTCTTAGCGATTAACTAAAACTCTTCTCGAAAAAAAGTGGCGATGACCTACTCTCACACAAATCTTTGCAGTACCATCGGCGCTGTT
>JAGCMB010000023.1 GCA_017646665.1 Bacteroidaceae bacterium | reverse complement strand
ATCCCCAACAACCTGATGCCTTACATCACACAGACTGCTGTCGGCAAGCGCGCTGAACTTGGTGTGTTCGGTGACGACTATGACACACACGACGGTACTGGTGTACGTGACTACATCCACGTTGTTGACCTTGCACGTGCTCACGTTGCTGCATTGAAGGCTATCGTTGCAAACAAGGGTATTGCTATCTATAACATCGGTACAGGTCACGGATATTCAGTGCTTGACGTTGTCAAGGCATTTGAGAAGGCTAACGGTGTTCCTGTTCCTTATGCTATCAAGCCACGCCGTCCGGGTGATATCGCTACTTGCTATTGTAACCCTGCAAAGGCTGAAGCTGAGCTAGGTTGGAAGGCACAGTTCGGTATCGAGGAGATGTGCCGCGACAGCTGGAACTGGCAGAAGAACAATCCTAACGGATTTGAGGAATAATCAATTCCGATATATACAATAAAAAATAGCACCGCGAGCGGTGCTATTTTTTATTTCGGCAAATCAATATCACTTTGCCAACATTGCATTGATTTTCTCAACCAATGCTGTAAATTCTTCGTTCTTGAACTTGCGTGTGAGCATAACGATATTACCATCACGGCCAATGAGGACGTTACGTGTTATACCGGAATTGCGCAAGGCGTACTTTGCAAAAACATCGGCGTTGGTATCCATTGCAATGGGGTAGGTGGTGCCCACAGCCTCAATGAACGGTAATATATCTTCAAGAGTTTCTTCGCGGTCAATACCCACAAGAACAAAGTCCTTGTTGTCTTTGTTAGGCAGCCATATATCGCGTTCAATATGCGGCATCTCTTCGCGACAGATACCACACCATCCGGCTGTGAACTGCAACATCACAACCTTGCCGCGTTGCTCCGAGAGGGTAAATGTCGTACCATCTGTCATCTGCAATGTGAAGTCGGGAGCGACATCACCAACCTTGACAATATACTCATTCTCATAAACAACCGGTTCTACTGTTTCGTTTTCCATTACAGGTTGTACAGCCTCTTGCTCTGCAGTTTTCTTTTCACCTCCACAAGAAGCAAAGAGAGCCATAGCTGTCAACAAGGCAATAAAGTTTCTATTCATAGTAATATTATTTAATTGTTTGCATATATATGATGCAAATATAGGATGCTTGAAACAAAAAGAGGCACTAAAAACAAGAAAAAACGCGTATTTTGTTCATTTTTATCACTTGTTTTAATACATTTGCACTATGGAAAAGAAAAAATTTATAATAACAGAAAAATCGGGACTTATTCTTGAGGGTGGGGGTATGCGCGGCATATTCACCATTGGCGTGCTGGACAACCTTATGGACCGTGGAATACGTTTTCCTTATATAATAGGTGTCAGTGCAGGTGCGTGCAATGGTTTGTCATATATGTCGCAGCAACGCGGTCGCGCAAAGTATGCCGACATTGACCTGCTTATGGAACACAATTACATTGGCTTGAAGTATCTCTTCACACAAGGTAATATTATGGATTTCAAGTTACTTTTCCATACATTTCCCGAGAAGATTTACCCATATGACTACGACAGGTTGGCAAGTAGCTCCGAACATTTTGAGATGGTTACCACCAGTTGTAAAACTGGTAAAGCCTGCTACTTTGAAGAAAAGAGCAATCCCAAAAGAGTCATTGAAATTGTAAAGGCATCAAGCAGCTTGCCATTTGTGTGCCCGATAGCGTATGTAGACGGAGAGCCTATGCTTGATGGCGGTATTTCGGACTCTATTCCTGTTGAACGTGCCATGTCGCAAGGATACGACAATAACCTTGTGATACTGACACGTAACTATGGTTATCGCAAGCCACAAAAGGCTACAAAAGTGCCATTCTTCTTCTATCGTAAATACCCAAAAGCAAAGGAGGCCATCCGCAACCGCAACGCAATGTACAATAGACAGATGGAACTTGTTGAAACAATGGAGAATGAGGGAAGGGTAGAGGTGCTGCGTCCTGTCAAGCCTGTGGAGGTTGGAAGGATTGAACGCGATATAGATAAACTGCTTGCTCTGTATCAGGAGGGTTACGACCTGGCTGCTCAAATTGAATTTGAGAGTCAAATATAAGATACATAAAAACAGTCAACCGGAGTTGACTGTTTTTTAATACTCTGCAAGCGCGTCATTCACAGCCTGGAGGTATTTTTCTATTGTCGTTGCCTTGAGTATCGCCTTTTTGTCGCGTTTGAGCATATCCGGCAACAGATATTCCCAATAGGGCTTCATCTTGCTTAAAAACTGAGTATTGCCTTGCAGACGCGGTGAAAGTTCGCGTTGCATCAAGTCGTGCATCCGTCGAGCGAGATTGCCTTTTTCTATATTTACAAGTTCTTGACCTGAACGGTATTCAATGCCCAATGCCGGGTTTGCAAGCAGCCCGCGGCCAAGCATCACGCCTTTCAGCTTAGGGAATTGCTGTTCAATGCGTATGATATCGGCAAGCGTATTCAAGTCACCATTATATATTACAGGATGTTTACAAGCTGCGTAAAACTCGGCAAAAGCATCAACGTCAACAGGCTTTTTATACTGCTCAATACCCAGACGCGGATGCATTGTTATATGACGCAATGGAGCATCATTGAGTATCGGCATCAGCTCCTTCCATTCTTCCTTGCTGTTACAGCCAAGACGCATCTTGACAGAGAATGAGATGTTAGTACATTTTGCGACCTCTTTCATAAGGCCGGCAACGAGATTAGAGTGGGGCAGGAGTCCTGCTCCGTGCTGTTTCCGCACCTGTAAGGGAAAGGAGCATCCCATATTGATATCGACACGCGTGTAGCCTTCATTGGCTATAAGTTCAAGCAAAGGGCGCATTTCATCGGGGGTGGCTGCAATAATCTGCGGCACAAGAGAGTCGACAGTATTGTTTTTGCGTTCAACATCACGCACATCCTTGTTGCGTATTTCGCCGTGCTCGTAACGCAAAAAAGGTGTATAGTAACCATCAATACCACCATAGACCAAAATGTGTGAATTACGCCACACAGCCTCGGTATATCCTTGAAGGGGTGCTGAATATATTTTCATATCCGGAATATACAGTTAATAAACATCAGCGAATATACACTTTTTTATAACAAGAATATCAATAACTTGAATTAAATCGCTATATTTGAAAAAAAATCCACGGCTATGAAAAAAGTAAAGATTTTCATTGTAACCCTTCTCCAGACAATAGCAGTTCTTATACCTTGCATATTTTTATTTGATTGGATTGGCGACAGCACCAATGCAGACTGGCTTGATGCCCTGTATACTTTGGGTGGCGTTGTCGGCGCGTTAATAGGAATTGGCCTGCTTCTTAAACAGTGGAACAAAAAGGCTAGAATAACACAAACGGTAAAGACGCTCACCGTAATTGCCATAACTTCCACCTTTATGTACTGCGTATACGCCCTTCTGGATTGGATTTTTACTATAAATGCCGAAGATGGCTTCATTGGCGATTGGGCTGGATGGATGGCTCAGAGTATTTCATTAAGCGTGTTTTTCGTAATTTGGGATAAACGTAACAGAGAATCCCTGAAGAATGAAAATGACCTTATTGTATTGGCCGAATACAATGAAAAGGCAGAGGTTGAAGCTATGTGCGAAAAGCTAGAGAGCAATGGTATAAAAGCAATGATTGTTGAGAAGGAGAGTCCAATGTATATCAATAATGACAACAATACACCTGTTCAGTTACAAATAATGCGAAAAGAACTTAAAAGAGCTAAGGAATTGATAAAATAAATAACATTTTACGGTAACAAATGGAACCCCAAACAGTTAAGGAAACCAATGAATACAGAAGATGACCAGAGAAATACATAAACCGTAATTCGCGATTTTTTCTTAAAGTAAAAGTAAGTACAAGAGCCGTCAAATTTGACGACTCTTTATTCTTTATATAATATACGGTGCGATTTTACATAGGTGCTTTAATTTTAAACGTCTACGTTACATTCAAAAGGGTTTTAATTATTTTATACATATATGTCTATATTCTAATTGTTGGAATTAATCCCAAAATCTTATAAAATATCCTGGTAGTGTGTAAATTCCAAAGCCATATTAAACATAATATTTATTATCATTCAAAAGTGGTGTAAATATTTATACCAAGTATTCTGGCTGATTGGAGAAATTGGGCAACTATTTGAATATAAAAGTTTAAATAATAAAAAAGCAATAAGATAAATAGAAACAATTTATCAAAGCATTTTATGTTTGGCTATAATTTTTATAAATTTGCAACAGAAAAACTGCGAAATAGATATTGAAATTAAAATAGGAGAATTATTATGCCTGAATTATCGGAAAGAGCTGTTTTGATGCCTTCGTCGCCTATTCGCAAATTGGCACCTTTTGCAAATGCTGCCAAAGCACGCGGCTTGAAGGTTTATCATTTGAATATTGGACAGCCCGACCTTAACTCGCCGGACATTGCTCTTGAAGCAATTAAGAAATTTGACCAAAAAATTCTGGAATATAGCCCAAGCGACGGTTTTCTTTCATTACGTGAAAAACTTGTCGAATATTACGACCAGTATCAGATTAAACTGAAACCGGATGATATTATTGTGACCTCCGGTGGTTCAGAGGCTGTGCTGTTCGCTTTCCTCACCTGCCTGAACCCTGGCGACGAGATTATTGTCCCAGAGCCGGCATACGCCAATTATATGGCTTTTGCCATTTCGGCCGGTGCTGTGATACGCCCTATACGTTCAAGCATTGACGAGTCGTTTGCATTGCCACCAATGGAGCGTTTTGAGGAGTTGATAAACGAGCGCACACGCGGTATTCTCATTTGCAACCCCAATAACCCAACCGGTTATCTATACACACGCAATGAGATGAACCGTATTCGCGACCTTGTCAAAAAGCACAATCTTTTCCTGTTTTCAGATGAGGTTTATCGTGAATTCATCTACACCGGCTCGCCATATATCTCGGCTTGCCACCTCGAAGGCATTGAAGACAATGTTGTTCTAATTGACTCTGTTTCAAAGCGTTACTCTGAATGTGGCATAAGAATTGGTGCTCTAATAACAAAGAACACAGCTGTGCGTCAGGCGGTTATGAAGTTCTGTCAGGCTCGTCTGAGCCCTCCATTGCTTGGCCAGGTAATTGCAGAGGCGTCAATTGATGCGCCCCGTTCATATACCATCAACACATACGAGCAGTACATTGAGCGTAGAAACTGCCTCATTGATGAACTCAACAAATTGCCGGGAGTATACTCCCCTATCCCTATGGGTGCATTCTACACTGTTGCACGCTTGCCTATTGATGACAGCGACAAGTTCTGTGAATGGTGTCTTACAGATTTCAACTACGAGGGCGAAACCATCATGATGGCTCCGGCATCGGGTTTCTACAGTGAAGAGGGATATGGAAAGAATGAGGTACGTATTGCCTATGCCATAGACAAGGCCGATTTGAAACGTGCAATATTCCTTTTAGGAAAAGCTCTTGAACAATATCCCGGACGAGTTGAACCTTAAATGGTAAATATATAAACAAGACAAAAATAGGTTGCCCAATTGGGCAACCTATTTTTGTCTTGTTTATATTGACTCGTCTTGCTTTTCGCAACTCGCGATAACAAGCGGAGTTTGTTACTCTTCCATCAATGACTCCTGCAACTTCTCGAGCTCCTTAACCTTGTCTGACTGATTGAGGTTATAGTAGCAGTTGATAAGGTTGGTCAACCAAAGTTCTGTCTTATCGGGGCAGTTTACACGGAGCTTCTCCAACAAAGGCAATGCTTGGTTGTAATAGCCATCAAGAATCTCCTTATCCTTAGCAAGCTTCTTCTTGTCGCTGAGCTTTGTAGATGACTGCTCTACACTGTAGAGATAAGCCTTCTGCAAGTAACAACGTGCAAGGTTTGAAAGAGCATTGGCATAATCAGGGTCAACCTCAAGGGTTTTGTTATACCACTCAATTGCAGTATCATAATCTTCTTTCTGGTGTGGGATATATCCCTTAAGATATACGAACAATGGGTTGTTAGGATCGCCTGCAATCAACTCATCGGCCAAAGCAGCGAGTTTGTCGCTCTCGTTACGGCTGTCATAGTACTGAATGAGCGACTGGCTGAAGTATGCATCCTCGGGGAAACGTGCTGCACCCTCTTTACAAAGCTCAAGCCAAGCTGTTGTGTCACCAAGTTCAATGCAAGCTACTGTTTTGTAGCGGAACGCTGTAGGTGCCATCTGCTCATTTGCAAGTGCCATATCAACGTGTGTAAGCACCTTTGCATAATCCTCCATCTGCATACCGCAGAGTGCCATGTTGTATGCTGCTACAGGAACATTTGTTGTATCCTTTGGCATAACATCGAGCTTATACAATTTGTCGGCAGTGTCAACGAACATCTTAAAGAGGTCGTAAGCCTTGTTGTAATCCTCATTACCATAGAAATAAGCACCGGCATTGTAGAACTGACCGTACTGCTGCATATATGACATCTTGAGGAACTCTGAATAACGTGGTTTTACACGTCCCTTTGCATCGGGAAGAGCATCACACTCCTCACATTTCTCAAGGTCTTTACCGAGTTCGTATGTGTATTCATAAAGCATAGCCTCGTCATAAGCTGCACCCTGTACACGCTTGTTGTTCTCATTAGCTATTACAGCCTGCTTTGCGCTTGCACTTACATACCAAACATAAGCATCCTTATTTACCAATGAATTGACCAATACAGGCTTCAGCGCATTGGATGCACCTATAGGGTCTGTCTGCAGGTTTGATTCTGCATCGCTTACAATACCCATCAATGCCTTGATTTGTCTTTTCTGTTGCTTTAACTCTTCTTTTGAAAGTTCCTGTCCAAACGCAAATGTTGCGCCAAGAACCATAGCTAAAGATAATACTAATTTTTTCATATTGCTCTCGTTTAATATTAATGTGTTAGTTATTGGTTGTCTGTGTTGTTTGTTTCAACGGTTGTATCTACACTGACCGCATCGGTATTTTCAACGCCCTCTTCGGTTTCTGTTTCGTGTGTAACCTTACATACAGAACCTATACAGTCGTTCTTTTTACCAAGATTGATGATGCGTACACCCTGTGTAGCTCGACCCTGAACCGGTATTTGATCAACCGAAGTACGGATTGTTATACCGGACTTGTTGATAATCATCAGGTCGTTGTCGTTGTTTACATCCATAATGGCAACAAGTTCTCCTGTCTTTTCAGTTACCTGGAGTGTCTTGACACCCTTGCAACCACGACCCACTGTAGGATAGTCATCGGTAGCAGAACGCTTACCGTAACCCTGCTCTGAAAGAACAAGCAAGCTATGCTCTGCATCATCTTTCTTTGGCAAGACTACCATTCCTACAACCTCGTCGCCTTCGGCAATATCCATACCCTTTACACCGGTTGCCGTACGTCCCATTGCACGTACTGTGCTTTCATTGAAACGGACAGCCTTACCACCACGGTTAGCAAGGATAATGTCACTGTCGCCATCGGTAAGAGCTACTGAAATCACCTTGTCGTCTTCGCGGATTGTAATGGCTATGATACCATTTGTACGTGGACGTGAATACTGCTCAAGGCTTGTCTTCTTGATGATACCGTTCTTGGTACAGAAGACAATATTGTGGCTCTCGATGAAGTTCTTGTCAGCAAGTGTTGTCACACGTACAAATGCGTTCACTGCATCGTCAGCATCGATATTGAGCATATTCTGTATTGCGCGTCCCTTTGAGTTCTTGTTACCCTCGGGTATCTCATACACCTTGAGCCAGTAGCACTTTCCTCGCTGTGTAAAGAAGAGCATTGTATTGTGCATTGTAGCTGTGTATATGTACTCGATAAAGTCGCTGTCGCGTGTATCGCTTCCCTTTGAGCCTACGCCGCCACGGTTCTGTGCACGATACTCTGTAAGAGGAGTACGCTTGATATATCCCAAATGAGATATTGTAATGACCATTTCGTCGTCGGCATAGAAATCCTCGGGATTGAAGTCGCTCGATGCGCTGTAATCAATTTTACAACGACGCTCGTCGCCATACTTCTCCTTGACTTCATAAAGTTCGTCCTTGATGACCTGCTTGCAGAGTTCATCATCTGTAAGGATTGCGTTATAGTATTCAATCTTGCGCATCAATTCATCATACTCTGCGTGGAGTTTATCCTGCTGTATGCCTGTGAGCTGGCCAAGACGCATCTCGACAATTGCAGCGGCCTGAACCTCGCTGAGATTGAAGCGTTCCATTAGAGCAACGCGTGCATCGGCTGGAGATTTGGCAGCCTTGATAAGGCGTACGACCTCGTCGATATTGTCCGATGCTATAATCAGACCCTCAACAATGTGTGCACGCTCCTCGGCCTTACGAAGTTCGTACTTTGTGCGGCGGATTACAACGTCGTGACGATGCTCAACAAAGTTCCTGATACAATCCTTTAGAGTGAGCAACTGCGGACGACCCTTTACAAGCGCAATGCAGTTTACGCTGAACGATGTCTGCAAAGAACTCATCTTGTAGAGTTTGTTGAGGATTACGTTTGCATTGGCATCGCGCTTTACATCGATTACGATGCGCATACCCGACTGGTCTGACTCGTCGTTGATATTAGAGATACCATCGATCTTCTTCTCGTTGACCATTGAGGCGATATCCTTGATAAGTTCCTCTTTGTTGACGTTGTATGGAATTGCTGTAACAACAATCTTTTCGTGTGTGCCCGACTCAATCTCGGCAACGGCACGCATTATCACACGGCCACGGCCTGTTTCATAAGCATCACGTACACCGTTAAGACCAAAAATGTCGCAACCGGTAGGGAAATCGGGAGCCTTAACATGCTGCATCAATCCATCGGTGTCGATATCAGGGTTGTCGATATATGCGACACAAGCATCAAGCACCTCGCTAAGGTTGTGTGTCGGAATATTGGTTGCCATACCTACAGCGATACCCGATGAACCGTTCACAAGAAGGTTGGGAATACGGGTAGGCATAACGGTCGGTTCAAAGAACTCGTCGTTATAGTTAGGCTGGAAGTCTACTGTTTCTTTGTACAGGTCCTGAGCAAGCTCTTCGCCAATCTTGTGCAAACGCGCCTCGGTATAACGCATCGCAGCAGGAGAGTCACCGTCGATAGATCCGAAGTTTCCCTGACCGTCGATGAG
Organism: Bacteroidaceae bacterium; assembly: GCA_017646665.1. GTDB lineage: Bacteria > Bacteroidota > Bacteroidia > Bacteroidales > Bacteroidaceae > HGM04593. The sequence continues at coordinate 13,886 of JAGCMB010000023.1, read as the reverse complement.
CGGATAACGCATTACCCAATCCTGAGCCATACGTACAAGAGCACCGTAAACAGAAGAGTCGCCGTGTGGGTGATACTTACCAAGTACATCACCGACAGTACGCGCCGATTTCTTGTATGCCTTGTCCGAAGTGTTGCCAAGCTCCATCATACCATAAAGGATACGACGGTGCACAGGCTTCAATCCATCGCGGACATCGGGCAAAGCACGCGCCACAATCACCGACATTGAGTAGTCGATGTAGGACGACTTCATCTCCTCTTCGACATTGACTTTAATAATTCTGTCGTTCTCAATCATTTAAGTTAGTATTATGAAATTAATGTTATTATTATCTTGTGTTTTTATACCTTATTATATATAAATACATCGCTAAATTACTTAAATTTGCCGAAAGAAACAAGAATTTTAAGTTTTATTAAGCTCTAAAACCGCCATAATCCTGTTTTTAAGAGCAAAAGCGCTTAAAACGGCCAAAATTGGGCAATAAAAGGATGTCGAGATTTCAATTTTTAGAGCCAATCTGTACAACAACCCGAAATTTTCAAATCCTGACAACTATTAACAGCCCAAGACGCAACACAACAACCGACACCTTACAGAAGGAGGAATTTATTGACAATTGAAAATATTTACGATAGCGAAAGGCATTAGAATAAAATTCACTATCTTCGCAGACGTAAAAGGCAATCACACAAAAAAACGATTTACAAAAATATATTTATATGCGAGTTGACATTATTACAACATTCCCGGAGATGATGGAGAGCTTTTTCAATTCATCAATAATGGGACGTGCACAACGTAATGGTTATGCCGAAATTTGTTTACATAATTTACGTGATTATACAACCGACAAGCACAGAAAGACTGATGATTACCCATTTGGAGGATGCGCAGGCCTTGTTATGAAAATTGAGCCAATTGACAATTGTATCAAGCATCTGAAAAGCCAAAGAAACTACGATGAAGTTATTTACACCACTCCAGATGGAAAGGTTTTTGACCAACCAATGGCAAATTCTCTCTCAATGAAAGAAAATCTCATCTTTTTGTGCGGCCATTACAAAGGAATTGACCATCGCATACGTGAACACTTGATTACCAAAGAGATAAGTATTGGTGATTACGTTTTAACGGGTGGCGAATTAGCTGTTGAAGTAATATGCGACGCGGTTATTCGCTTAATTCCGGGCGTAATTTCAGACGAAACATCGGCTCTCAGCGACTCTTTTCAGGACAATTTGCTTGCAGCACCTGTCTACACCCGCCCAGCCGAGTACAACGGATGGAAAGTACCGGACGTTCTACTCTCAGGCCACGAGGCAAAGATACGCCAATGGGAGTTCGAACAGTCGCTTGAGCGTACAAAACTCCTGCGCCCCGATTTGTTGAAGTAACAAGAAAAATATTTACACCATTACATTTGTATATACAATAATAAAAAGTAAAACATTTGTAATTCAGTTTAAAAATACACAGCAAATAAAAATGGCTCTTGCCTGAGGGCAAGAGCCATTTTACATATTGGAATAATGTTTTTACACCTCCAACGCTCCGATAAGCTCCTGAACAGAAGCCATATTGTGACGCACAAGATAATTCTCAATATAATCAACAATTTCACCCGTAACAGCAGGGTTCATAAAGTTCGCAGTACCCACCTCAATGGCACTTGCACCGGCAAGGAGGAATTCAATGGCATCGGCACCGGTTGTAATACCGCCAATACCTACAACAGGAATCTTCACAGCTTTGGCAACCTGCCAAACCATACGCAAGGCTATGGGCTTCACTGCCGGACCACTCATACCTCCTGTGATTGTAGAGAGCACAGGACGGCGTTTTTCAGAGTCAATAGCCATACCGAGCAGGGTGTTTATAAGCGACACACTGTCGGCGCCAGCTCCCTCAACAGCACGGGCAATCTCTGTGATATCGGTCACATTCGGCGACAACTTAACAATCAGAGTCTTTGGATACGCCTTGCGAACTGCAGAAACAACCTCGGCCGCAGACTGAGGCAACACACCAAAAGCCATACCGCCCTGTTTTACATTAGGACAAGAGATATTGAGCTCAATGCCCGGAATCTTATCCAATGCAGCAACCTTCTCGGCACAAGCGACATAATCCTCGATACAAGCACCTGATACATTGACAAGCACATTGGTTTCAAGATCTTTCAATTGTGGGTATATATTTGCGGCAAAATAATCAACACCCTTGTTCTGCAAGCCCACCGCATTAAGCATTCCCATTGGGGTTTCGGCACTGCGCGGATAGGCATTACCTTCGCGGTGGTTAAGGGTTGTACCTTTTACAATAAAGCCACCCAACTTATTCAAATCGACAAAATCGGCAAACTCAAGACCATAGCCGAATGTTCCCGACGCGGTAAGAACCGGATTCTTAAGTTCCAGACCGCCTATTTTTACATTAGTCTTTACCATTTTAGTTCATCTATTGAAAATACCGGACCATCTGTACAAACACACTTATGTCCCTCCTTTGTATCCTCGACACAGCAGAGACACGCACCAAGTCCACACGCCATCTTATTCTCGAGTGAAACCTCACAAGCAATGTTGTTCTCACGTGCATAACGCGCAACAGCCATCATCATAGGCTTGGGACCACAGGTATATATACAATCATACTTTTCGGCAAGCAGCGAATGATTGGTCACGTAGCCTTTTTCACCAAGTGAGCCATCCTCGGTTGTATACTCAACCCTGCCAAGTGCCTCATAGGCTTCACGACGATACAAATCCTTGGCAGAACGGGCACCTATGAGAATAGTAAATTCGTTTCCGCCTTTCTTCAACTCCTCGGCAAGGTAGTATAACGGGGCAGAGCCCACACCTCCACCTACAAGCAGATATCTCTTACCTGGCGCAACAGGCATTGTAAAACCATTACCAAGAGGCAGTAAAGTATTTACCTTGTCACCGGCCTTGAGCGAGCCCAACCACCTTGTTCCATCACCAACAACCTGCACCAAGAAGCCAATTTCGTTCTTTTCGGCATTGAAGCTATGAACAGAAATCGGACGACGCAGCATAACTGTTGGCGTCTCATCTATACGCAATTCGGCAAACTGTCCCGGACGCACCTCGGAAAAAGGGGTTTCACTTGCCATAACCAACAATACACAGCTGGCATTTACCTGTTGAACCTCCTTGACTACTAAATCGACAAGAACTTTTTTCATATCGAAAATGTTGTATATTATTTATAATGTATATTAATGCGAAGATAGTATAATTTTATTCCACTTACAAACAAATAAAAAAAATGTTGGAGCGTCACTCCAACATTTCACTTTCATCTATTTTCCGGAATAAGTGTTTCATACGTACCATCGCTGTAATATATACGCACCTCTTTTATCCTTTTATCGGGTTGCAAGGCTGCCATCTGAGCCATACGTCCACCCAAAGAGCGTTTGGCACGAGAATCGGCGACATTCCTTTCACTCAACTTCTGGGCAACCACACGACGCGGCTTAGCCTCCTCTACAATAGGCCGTTCCATCTCTACCGAGTTAAAGAGAGGAGCTTCGTCCCGGGATTGTTGCGAATTGGATTCTGCAAAAAGAGTTTCGGATGCAGTTTTCTCTACCACCTGAACCGACTTGCGCACCGGCACCTCTCCAACACCCATCATAAGCCACTTCATATCCACTTCGGGAAAAGCATCATATATCTTAAGCATTACCTCAAGACTGGGCTTATTACGACCACTTATTATGTGCGATACAGATGCTCGCTGAATACCCGTTTTATCAGCAAACTGCGACGGAGTCAAGTCGTAGCACTTCATAAGCAATTCAATCCTCTCGCGTTCATTCATAATTATATGCAATATTTACGTTTTACAAATGTTTTCTACACAACACCACAAAGATATTACAAAAATACAAAACAACCAAACCTATCTACAAAACCAAAAACAAAATAGCAAATTTACAATATTAACACATTTGCAAATCAAACAAAAAGACAGAACAGTTTTCCAGCTCGACAAACAAAGTGATACAGCAAATAAAACATCAAGATTGAAACAGAATACTACACAGCTATAATTTACATTAACATTTTATTGTAAATTATTGATTTTGCGCAACATAACACACTGCAATAGCACAAAATATGCAAAATATTCATCTTACCACAAACAGCAAGACAAAATCATTAAATAAAAACACTAATAACAAGCATAAAAAGTACTGATTTTCAATTAATTACAATACAATATTTCATCTTGCATATATTCTGTATATTGTTATTAACCGGTTAATAACTGCTTGTTGACAACATCACGGCAAAGAGTTGACACAAGTCAAACATTTGCAACATTTCTATATTAACATTGTAAAATCAACAAACTACACCCTATTACCATTACATGTAAATATAAGAAATTATACATTTATCACTATTACACATATCATCATTTTACATTTATAAACAACGATATAGCGAATAAATATCCATATTTACAACGCAACACATACAAAAACCAGACAACAACACCCTATTGCTTTCAAAATTGAAGAAAACTCGGCCTATGTATGAATTTATTGGAATTTTTGAAATCTCAAGGCGTTAAAAAATACCAATTCCACTGATTTACAAGCATTTACAACAGATTTAACAAGTCGCAAAAACAGACGAAATAGAAATCGCCATAAAATAACGCCCAAATTAAGAACATACAAGCCGGAGTTCCACAAAGAGAAGCGTTTTCTTGAACAGAAATAAAGAGGTATACAATCCACCTGAACGAATATCATTTCTCACAATACTATAATGCAAAAATCTTCAAGCAGAACAACCCTACTAGCCTATACACATGAAACAACACATCAACACAAACATTACACTCATATACATTTCATTGAGTATAAAAAACGAGCTGATGGCACCACACTGGCAAAAAAAATGTCTACCCTATTTAGAGCAGACATTTAAAGCCATCAGAACCGCACAAGGCGGTAAAGACCAATACTTTTATTCAATCATTATTTTACGCGTGCCAGAAGCTGTTACAACAACATATACACCTTTTGATAGTCTTGGCATACCGGCCTTATTGCCATCATAAACTCTTACACCAGAGATATTGTAAATCTCACACCAGTCACCGTCAGCAACAATTTCATCAATTCCTGTTGGCAAGAGAGCTACCTCTGTGTATTCTGAGAAGGCAGAATCAGTCACACCATCAGACGCTTTTACCCTATAAAGATATGCTGTATCCTCTTCAAGATTCTTGAACGCATAGTTTGTAGCCGTAGTCGTGACAGTTGAAACAAGTTCCTTTTTGAAAGATGTCCCCTGAGAAACATTCAAATTGTCAATCTTTACACGCTTGTTACCTGTTGACATCTCAGTATGCAATGTAACGTAGAAATAGCCATCTACATCAGCAGAGAATGTTATTTTTTCACCTGCGCCAGTAATATCAAAATCCTCGTAAGCAACAAGTTCTGTATTCTCATCACGATACTCGACAGAAAGAACGACACCGGTATCTTTTGTATTATACAACACTGCATCAAGTGTTGTAACAACATTTCCCGATGCCTCAATCCAAGGAGCATACAAGTAGCCCTGGTTCTTTGACGTACCTATGCGCAAAGCACCACTCTCGCTATAAACATTCTCGCAATCCCAATCGTTTGATGACATATAGCCGTCAATTGTCGTATAATCCAACAGTATGTTGCCGACTGTGCAATTCATAAAGTCCTCGCTCAGCAACACCGTCTTGTCACCGGAACCATCCGATGCAGCTGACTGCTTATAGAGTTCAATAGTATATTCAGTCGCATCCTCAACGGCAGCCCAGTTAGCGACAAACGAGTTGCTTGTGACATCAATTGCCGGCAGCACCACTGGAACATCCAAAGAGGCTGTACGCATGAAGTTAAACGAAATAACATCATTCTCGTACTTGATATCAGTAATAGGTTTATTCATATAACCACCTGTGTACACCTTTGCTGCAGGAGTTGAAATATTTGTCAACTCTGTATTACCACTTGTTCCCGGCCAAACATCACCTTTAAGACTGGCAGTAAACTCAGCATTTGTCACCTCACCATAGACAGCAAGCTCATTGTCGGCAGGAATCAGTGTATAGCGTGGATGGTTTTTTGTTGCATTGATTGTATTGTTATCCCAAGCCGACTTAAGATAATCTACGTGAATGACAAGCATACCGCTACCGAACAGATACTTATCCCACCCCTCTTGCTTGCGGTTCTCAAGGATATAATACTCATTCTTGTTGGCATCGTTCACAACTTTGTAGCCGACACCGCCCTGTGTAAGCGGCTGCATTGAGTACGCACCCTTCGAACTTATCTCAACCAGTTCTCTCCAGCCACACATATCTCTCTGATATGCGCTATAACCAACCGGAACATAACCATCGGCTGCATAGTTGCCCTGGTCCATTACATCCCAATAGTCCATAGCCCAGTTACCGCTATCGTATGTTGTGTCATAGATATCGTGCAAGCCAAGACAGTGTGAGAACTCGTGGCAGATAAGACCGATACCGGCCATTGTCTTGCCAATACGGTCCTCATAGCTCTCGTTATACACAAGTTCTCCACTACAAGCGTATGTATCACACTTCACACCATCAACCGTGATAGAACCGGCCTCGGCGCTGAGCTGCCACTGGTGAGGCCAAACTGTATTTTCATCGGCACCGTAAGACTCAGAATATCCGGCATAGATGCAGTAGACAAATTCAACCTCACCGTCACCGTCATTGTCACAGATTGAGAAGTCAAAACCTGCATTATTGGCCTTTTGGATACCCTCCTTAACCATATAAGTAGGTTTCTTGTCATTATCACTGGCATCGTTGCCACCATAGTATGACATATTGTTATCCAATGTGACAATGTCGGTAACAATGAAATTGGGACGGAACTGACCATCGGACTGAGCAATAAAATAGTCGCGAGCGCTACCAATACTGTTTGTAATGGGGTTCTCATAGACAAAGTTTTGAGTATTCAAGATGTTGTTCAAATCCTCTTTTGTATATGTAAACTTAACATCCTTAAACTGAACCAGCAATACAGCTACATTGATATCACCTTTTGGATTTATCTGAGAACCGGCTTTCTGTGCTGCAGCCTTGTACACCATCGAACGCGCACCACTAGCCTTTGCAATCTCCACGTTCATTGATGTAAAGTCCATCGATGACAACAACTCCCTCTCGGCAGCGCTACGGTTTGCGCCATTGTGCGCAAGACATTTTGTCGACACAAAAACGCCATTGTCAAAAATTGCATAGCTGTAATCGCCGTTAGCCTCTTTCACCAAAGGCTTGCCATCGGCTGTTGCATAATAGTGAAGCGCCTCGTCACCGGCAAGGAGCAGTGTCAACTCTGTACCATCCGACTGTTTAACTGTAAACGGTTTGCGATATGCCGGTACAGCATATATCGAAAGTACTATAAAGGTTGCAACCAAAAGAAGTAGAAATCTCTTCATATTTTATATTTATTAATTTCACAATAACTGGAGCAAACGCTCAATCTTCGCAAAATTAATAAATATTTTCTATATATGAATATATAGAAGTGTATTTTAACTAAGCGTTATCCTTTTGCACAACCTCTTTTCCTTTCACGCCCACAAGATATATACTAATGCCAATAAGCACCAATGAGAGCAGAATTACCGGCTCGAACTTGTCGGCTCCAGTAATGAAAGAAACGACAGATGCAACAATGAGTGTCACGTAACCATATATAGATACAACGGTGCTGCTCAGATATTTAAGTCCAACAGGAATAAGAAAATAGGTTATCACGGTTGGAAAGACCAATACAAAAGCCAATACCAATAACGGCACAGTCTTCACACCACCCTCGAAAAGCGGAGCCGAAAAGCCGACGAAGCACGAAACCAGCAGTGCAACGGCAGCACCCGAAGAGAAGGTGTAGCGTAGTATCGTTGTCCGTGACAAATGCCCTATCATCTTTGCCGAAAAGACCAGATATATTGCATAAATAATTGAAGCAGCAATAGATAATATATTGCCGAACAACGGTTTATCGGCAACATCAGGATTAGGTTCGGATAAGATACAGAGCATCGCTCCGGCAAAGCCTACTGCTATACCCAACAGTTTGCGTGCATCTATGCTCTCACGGAAAATGACAGCGGAAGCTATAACAACCCATAGCGGTTGCATAGCATTGAAAATGGCAAAACTGACCGGCGTCGTGTGACTAAGGCTTATAGCATAGAGCGACATATATCCGAAAATGCCCAGCCCGCCAAGCATAAACAGTTTCAATTTATCATTCAATGTAACCGATTCAGGCTTTGCAAATATACTCACAACCCAAAAGACAACCGCGCCGAAGACAAGCCGCACCGTAACACAACCAATCGGAGCTATCCACAATGGTAACAGATAGCCCATTGCATTGACATTCAAGCCACTCAACACTCTTGCAGTGAATAGCGAGAGAGAACCTTTTGCATAGTTATTCATAATTTTCCTTTCTACGATTCATAAAAACCTTTCTTATTGACAAGAAGAGCAAAGCAACAAAACCAAGTAACGCATTAAGGGCAAAAGGAAAACGCTCGCCCTTGATATGCAATAGTTCCTGCATCCAATCAACGATGAATGGAGCTATTACAATGGCCACATAGTTCATTGACATCAGCAGAGCAAGAGCGTATGTAACACGCTGGGGAGATGCAACGGAAGAGGTCTTGTCGTAAATATAAGGTTGTGCCATACCGTAGCCAAATCCTGTCGCCACACAGCCGATTATCACAAACAGCAACGAACTGTTATAGAAAATATCAATCAAGCCAAGCGCAATAAGCAACAATGCCCAGATGACAATGTAACGTCCAAACACATCGACCAAACGGTTTATAAAAAAGCCGGGCAACATCATTGCAAGAAAGAATATTGATGTCACAACACCTACTACAGCACTGTCATAACCATATTTACCAAGCAGGAAGGGAAGGTTTATGCTAACCACCATAACCAGATATGTTATAAACAGATAATACAACATACACTTTGTCAGAGTACCATACTCTATATGCCCACCACTCTGCACAACAGGCTCACCCTGCCCTCCTTGTAGCCCAACACTCTTCTCTGCACGTTTTATCGCCGGAACAAGTACTATTGAAACGATAGGCAACAGATAGACAAGGAAAGGCAAACGCCATTGCACGTCGGCAAGCCAACCGGCAACAGCAGTTGCAATCACAAGAGTTATGTTTGTTATCGCCGATACATAACCATACTGCTTTGTGCGTTCCTTACCGCTGAAAAACATTGACACCAAAGATGTGGAAAAAGGAATTATTATTCCGGCACCCACGCCAAGCAGGGCACTCACAGCAATAAGCTCTGCTATCGTTGATGATACAAAATACAAAGCTCCACTTAAAAGAAAAAGCCATAACCCTATGTACAACAACTTAATATACCCGACCTTGTTGCTGATATAACCTGCCAGCAATATAAAAGGTATTATAAGCAAAGAAGGCAAGGTCGTAAGCAACTGCAAATCGAGGTCTGTTGCCTTAGGGAATATTGTTGAGAGCTCCTCAAGTATTGGCGAAACAGCAAGCCCCGGCAATGATGTGAGTGCAGCGACCGACCATATACCAAACAACGCCCATATTGTTATAAACCCTTTTCCTGTATTCACAGAGTGTATTCCAAGATTTTTCATTTTTCTATCCTCCTCACTATTCATAATCAAAACTCCTTTATAAAAAACAAATTCATAACAAGCACAAGCGCATAAATGTTGCAAACTTAAAAATATTAAAAGCACGAACCATAGAAGCCGAACCTATGTTTGAATAGTACAACAGTTCAAAACAAAAACTGGATTATAAACCTTTTAAAAATTAAAGAAAATGAAAGAGGAAAATTGCAAAACATCTGTGACCACATCGGTATTCGGTTCAGAGGAGATGCTCAAAAGTGCTCCTTGCGACAAGATACCACAACACTCCACCACCCCCGAAATCGCCTATCGAATGGTGAAGGATGAAACCATTGCACAAACTCAGCCACGTTTGAACATGGCAACCTTTGTGACAACATATATGGATCCTTACGCCACCAAGCTAATGAACGATGCCATTGACATCAACTACATCGATGAAACAGAATATCCGCGTGTAGCAGTGATGTGCGCAAAGTGCATCAACATCATCGCTAACCTGTGGAACAGCCCCGAGCAAGCCAAGTGGAAGGCCGGCGCATTGGGCATAGGTTCGAGCGAAGCCTGTATGCTTGGTGGCGTGGCAGCGTGGCAACGATGGAAGAAACGTCGTACAGCCGAAGGCAAGGCATGTGACAAGCCAAATTTTGTCATTTCAGCGGCCTATCAGGTAGTTTGGGAAAAATTTGCACAGCTGTGGCAGATTGAGATGCGCACAGTACCACTCAGTAGCGAGAAGCTCACACTTGACCCCAAGGATGCCATTGCAATGTGCGACGAAAACACAATCTGTGTTGTACCTATCATGGGTGTAACCTGGACCGGACTCAATGACGATGTAAAAGCTCTTAATGATGCTCTCGAGGAGTACAACAAAAAGACCGGATACGACATTCCTATTCACGTCGATGCGGCATCGGGTGGTTTTATCATGCCGTTCATCAACCCGAAACTAGAATGGGATTTCCGTCTGAAGTGGGTACTTTCAATCAGCACCAGCGGCCACAAGTACGGCCTTGTATATCCCGGCCTTGGATGGGTTGTATGGAAAGACAAAAAATTCCTCCCCGACAGTATGTCGTTCAGTGTCAACTATCTTGGAGCAGACGTGACACAGGTGGGTTTGAATTTCTCACGTCCGGCAGCACAGATTTTGGGACAGTACTACCAGTTCATACGCCTCGGATTCGAAGGATACAAGGACATACAGAGCAACTCGATGGAGGTAGCAAAGTATCTGCATAGCGAGATTGGCAAAATGAAACCATTCAAGAACTACAGCACCGAGGTATGCAATCCTTTGTTCATTTGGGAGATGAAGGAAGAACATGCAAAGCAGTGTAAATGGACACTTTATGATTTGCAGGACAAATTACGTCAGAACGGTTGGATGGTTCCAGCATATACCTTACCAAAGACTCTTGAAACAACCATCGTCATGCGCATTGTCGTACGTCAGGGCTTCAGCCGTGATATGGCCGACCAGTTGCTCGGTGACATTGTGGCTGCTGTTGCAGAACTTGAGAAGTTGCAATACCCAACCCCATCGCGCCTCAGCATAGAGAGCAACATCAAGGTGAAGGGAACTGTCTACACCCACACGGGCAGTAATAAATAAACTTATAATAATAAATAATTATGGACAGGGATAGAAGGATAACTCGCGAGGAACTGAAGACAGCCCTCTATGAAGCATACAGGCGTTTCAAAGGAAACACCGACGGCAAAAATGCCGATTATATACCATATCTTGCCAATGTAGACAAAGACCTTTTCGGTATATCTGTCTGCCTAAAAGATGGCGAGGTACTCACAGTGGGTGATTGTAACTACCGGTTCGGCATTGAGTCGATATCCAAAGTAGCGACAGCGTTGCTGGTGCTTAAGGAGTACGGGCCCGAAACAATCGTTGATATGATTGGTGCAGACGCAACCGGAATGCCTTTCAATTCCATACTCGCGATACTGCTCGAGAACGAGCACCCTTCTACCCCTTTGGTAAATGCAGGGGCTATATCTGCCGTAAGTATGGTTCGCCCGGTTGGCAACAGCCGCGGGAAGTGGGAGGCGATAATGCGCAATATCACCGAGCTATGTGGCAGTGAGCCGGAACTTATTGACGAACTCTACAAGTCGGAAAGTGTGAGTAACCATAACAATCGTGCAATTGCGTGGTTGCTCAAGGGATACGGCCGCATATATGACGACCCCGAAATGTCACTCGACCTATACACTCGTCAATGCTCTTTGGGTGTAACGACCACACAATTATCGACAATGGCAGCAACCATTGCTTTCGACGGATATAACCCTGTGACAAAAAGGAGAGTCTTCCCTACAGCATTGAGCGAGAAGGCTACATCTATGATTGCCTCTGTTGGAATGTATGAATACACCGGCGACTGGATGTTAAGGAGCGGTATACCAGCCAAATCGGGCGTGGGCGGCGGTATCATTGGTGTACTTCCCGGCATCTTTGGTATTGCCGCATTCGCGCCACCAATTGACAAGGCCGGCAATTCGGTAAAGGCACAGCTTGCCATAAGGTACATTATGGAGGAGCTACGACTCCACATATTCAATGGTGAACGCGCTGTGATGGTAGAACGCAAACCTGCTCCTGTATAAATGACAAGAAGATAGCCGTTGGTGTGAAATCCAACGGCTATCCCTATTTTGAAATGAATGGATAAAAAGATGAAATCCAAGGCTCGCCAAAGTCAGCCGGCTTGCAAAGAGCTAAAAGCCGCAACCGACGCTGCATGCGAGAGCAGAGAGTGCTTGCATTCTATACCGAGCTGCGAGGAGGAAAAGCCACATCTGTGGGTTAATTCACTAAGCGTAAATGAGAATTTTTAGGGCAAGCGTAACACAAGATTCGCTTTTTAGCCATTCCTTTTTTTATTCAACATACTTTACCTTGCTCATATCACGTGGCTTCGCCTCGGGTTTCTCGCCCTCGGGATAACCCATTGAAATACACAAAGAGAGTTCATACCCTTCGCTGAAACCGAGCTTTGACAAGACCTGCTCGTTACCCTCGGCCATCAATATATAGCGCACAGGGCTACCCAAGCATACCGAACCTACACCAAGAGCATTTGCCGAAAGCATCATATTCTCGGCCAACAAGCCACAGTCGTATGCCGAAAAATCGTAACCCTTGTCACGGGCAATGAACACCCACACCGGAGCATTGTAGAAACAGCCCGCAGCACGCTCGCCACCAACGGTTGCCATCAGCGCCTTAATCTCGTTCTGCAACTCGGGATTCTCCACCACGCGTACCTCCCACGACTGCTTGTTTTGTCCGTTCGGAGCATTGATGCCACACTCCATAATCCGGTCCAACACCTCGCGAGGCACAGCCTGCTGCTTGTAGTTCCTTATACTGCGGCGCGACATAATATTATCTATCACCGCTGCGCTTTTGCATTCACTCTTTTCCATACACTCGTTTTTTGTACACTGGGTAGCGCAATCGCCACCATTACACTCTTTCTTGCATGTAGCATCACCACCACATGCAACGGCTGCTACCAACGACAAGCCGCAAGCCAAAGTATTGAACAATTTCATACGCGTTAAGATTTATACAATTTATATACCTTGCGAAGATAACAACCTTTCACTTTTTCAAAGAAAATTTTTGCCTATTTTTTGTTAAATAAAAGTTACTATATTCAAAATATTATAGAGAAACATACTTGACTGTAAAAGATGAGAAATACTATTCATCCATGTAGTATATTCTTCTTTTTGAGTATCTGTTACGGTAACTTTCCGGATTCTCATCTATAATTCTGCGCTCTATCCAATTGCCTTTTTGACATATTGTATGGTAATAACCATATAACATTCTCCCTCTCATTTTTCATAGTCATCAAAAATTGTATTATAATTTTTATTGATAAATTCACGCTTATACATTTCTTCTTTATGCGGAAGCAGAGTCGGATAATTTATTCCATCGTAGAAGTTTTCAAAAGCAATACTTGATGCTTCCATTATTTCCGGATATTTTTCTTTGTTGCGATTATACAATTCTTCAAATTGGGCAGCTCGTGAACATTCTGTTACCGTAGACCAACAAAATTGCCAAAATTCCATCAGATGCCCTTTTCTTAGTTTT
>JAGCMB010000022.1 GCA_017646665.1 Bacteroidaceae bacterium | reverse complement strand
GCTGAACCAGTATCAGTGTTAGACGTTCCGTATGTGCCAAAGATCTCTTTCTTTTTCTCTGAATCCAAATACATAATTTGAAGTTTTAAAGGGTTAAAAAAATATCTTTTGGCCGACAAATGAATGCGCAAAACGCACTATGTTGCCAACGCGGTTGCAAAGATACAACCTTTTTCCGGAACAACAATCACTTTACTGCATTTTTTTCAGCAACAGGCCTTTTAACAATGTAAAAGGCTGTGTATTTTCAAACAAATATATACAAAGGGGCGGTCAACGGCTTTTTTCTCGCTAATTTTGTGTAACTTTGCAGTCGCAAGCGACTGCTCTCCCTCAGGAGCACGTTGCATAAGGATTTTAAATAAGGAAACAGTAACACTATATGCAGAATATTCGTAACATTGCAATCATTGCGCACGTAGACCACGGCAAGACGACTCTTGTCGACAAGATGATGTTGGCAGGTAACCTATTGAAGGAGCAGGACAACGACAAACTCACACTCGACAACAACGAATTGGAGCGTGAGAGAGGTATAACCATCCTTTCCAAGAACGTATCAATCCAATATAAAGATACAAAAATCAACATCATTGACACTCCGGGACACAGCGATTTTGGCGGCGAGGTAGAGCGCGTGCTCAACATGGCCGACGGATGTATTCTGCTTGTGGACGCCTTTGAAGGCCCCATGCCACAGACACGCTTCGTATTGCAGAAGGCATTGCAGATTGGTTTGAAGCCTATTGTTGTTGTAAACAAAGTGGACAAACCCAACTGCCGTCCCGAGGAGGTTTACGAAATGGTTTTCGACCTTATGTTCTCGCTCGAAGCAACAGAGGAGCAACTCGACTTCCCCGTACTCTACGGTAGCGCAAAGAACAATTGGATGAGCACCGATTGGCGTAACGAAACCACAGACCTCACCGCACTGCTCGACGCGATATTGGAGCACATCCCCGCGCCCAAAAAACTCGAGGGAACACCACAGATGCTCATCACATCACTCGACTATTCACCCTACACAGGCCGTATAGCAGTGGGACGCGTACACCGTGGCACACTCACCGAAGGCGCAAACGTAACACTCGTGAACCGCAACGGCGAGCAGAGTAAGATGAAAATCAAGGAGCTGCACACATTCGAGGGCCTTGGCCGCCGCAAGACCGAAAGCGTAAGCTCGGGCGACATCTGTGCGATTGTGGGACTTGAGAAGTTCGAGATTGGCGACACCATCTGCGACTTTGAAAACCCCGAGGCATTGCCCCCAATTGCCATTGACGAGCCCACAATGAGTATGCTCTTCACCATCAACGACTCACCTTTCTTTGGCAAGGAAGGCAAATTTGTCACATCGCGCCACATCCAGGAACGTCTTGACAAGGAGCTCGACAAGAACCTTGCCCTGCGCGTGAAGAAAGACCCCGAGGAGGATGCTTGGACGGTATTCGGTCGTGGCGTGCTCCACTTGTCGGTGCTCATTGAAACAATGCGTCGCGAGGGTTATGAACTACAGGTGGGACAGCCACAGGTAATATACAAGGATATTAACGGCGTGAAGCACGAGCCCATTGAGGAGCTGACAGTCAACGTACCTACAGACTATTCAAGCAAAATCATTGATATGGTAACACGCCGCAAAGGCGAGATGCTCTCAATGGAGGCACAGGCCGACCGCGTGAACATAGAATTCAACATCCCATCACGAGGCATAATCGGTTTGCGTACCAATGTGCTCACAGCATCAGCCGGCGAGGCTATTATGGCACACCGTTTCAAGGAATACCATCCATTCAAGGGCGAGATTGAACGCCGCACAAACGGTTCATTGGTCGTTATGGAGAGCGGAACAGCATTTGCATACGCGATAGACAAACTACAGGAGCGTGGCCGTTTCTTCATCAGCCCACAGGAGGATGTATATGCAGGACAGGTTGTCGGCGAGCACATCCACGAGAACGACCTTGTCATCAACGTGACAAAGAGCAAAAAACTCACCAATATGCGCGCAAGTGGCAGCGACGACAAAGCACGCATTGTTCCACCAATAATTTTCTCACTCGAGGAGGCTTTGGAGTACATCAAGGAAGACGAATACCTTGAAGTCACACCAAAATCAATGCGTATGCGTAAAATCATCCTCGACGAGATTGAGCGCAAGCGTGCAAACAAGCAGTAATCTATGAAAAGGCTGTTAATATACATCGTATCACTCCTAATCCTTCTTTCTTGCAGCGAGAAGGAGGTGAACAGATATACCATACAAGGCAATGGCATAAAAGAGGGTACTGTATTCCTTTACGGCTCTGACGAAAGCCACAAGGAGATTTCATCTACCCGAAGCAACGGAAATTTCACAATATCCGTCACGCTCAACAAGGCGGCCACCTTCACCCTGCTGCTCCCCGACGGCAAGATTATCCCACTGTATGCAGAGCCGGGCATAACCGCAACCCTGCTCCCCGACAGCATAATCAAAAGCGGATGGAGTGTGAAGGGCGGTGCCACACAGGCCTTACACGACAGCATCTCGCGTGTAATAGACGCAACACCCGACATTGCCGGACAGAAAAAGACAATAGAGGATTTTATAAGCAAATATCCTATCAGCGAAGTAAACACGGAACTATTCCGCAGATACCTAATAGACATTCCCGACCCGGACAATGAGTACCTCCGCAAGACAATATCAAAGCTGGGCGGAACATTGCAGGACCACCGCTATTTTGCAACGGTAAAAAAAATGCTTGACAAGAGAACCGGCAATGTAAGACATCGTATGTTCCCATCCTTCCGTTACACGACAAACGACAACAGGACTGTCAACCTCGGAACATATTCCGACAAATACCTGCTGGTCAATATTTGGGCAACCTGGCATCAAGAGAGCTACGACAAGATAAAGGAGTTGCGCGACATCAGGAACGGAGTAAAGAGCAACAATTTCGCCATACTCAACATATCACTTGACAGCGACACAGCAACGTGGCAGAATGCCGTGCTCAACGACAGCATAATAGGCGACAACGTCTTTGACACAAAGGGAATGAACAGCGAGGTGTTGGAAACGTTCAACATCACATCACTCCCCTACTCGATATTGGTTACCCCATACAAGCGAATATTAGAGTACGGCCTGACACTCGACAGCCTCACGACAGTGCTTATTGACTCATTGACACAAAAGCACGATATGAGAAACCAAAAGAAAAAGAACAACAAAAGATAAACTTCACAATATGCTCGTAAAGGTTCTTGCAGCTGCCATACAAGGCATAAACGCAACACTTGTCACCATTGAGGTAAATGCACTGCGAGGAATAAAATTCTACCTTGTAGGACTCCCCGACAATGCCGTCAAGGAGAGTCAGCAACGAATAAATTCAGCATTCCACCACAATGGTCTGCGTTTCCCCAGCAAGCAGATAATTGTAAATATGGCACCCGCCGACATAAAAAAAGAGGGTTCGGCCTACGACCTACCAATCGCCATAGGTATACTCGCTGCCGACGAAGCCGTATCAACAGAGAAGCTCGACCGCTACCTCATTATGGGCGAGCTTGGACTCGACGGCAAACTGCTTCCCATAAAAGGAGCCTTGCCAATTACAATAAAAGCAAAAGAATTGGGGTATGAAGGGATTATCCTGCCTGCCGGCAATGCGGCCGAGGCAGCAGTGGTAAATGGCATTGCCGTCTACGGAGCCGACAACCTTACACAAGTCCTGCAATTCCTGGACAACAAGGAAGACATTGCCCCTTACAAGGTTGATATCGAAAACGATTTCTACTCAAAACAGAGCACATTCCCATTCGACTTTTGCGAGGTACGCGGCCAAGAGAGCGTAAAGCGCGCTTTTGAAGTTGCCGCCGCCGGTGGTCACAATCTTATTATGGTAGGCCCCCCGGGCAGTGGAAAATCAATGATGGCAAAGCGTCTGCCATCCATTCTGCCACCGCTCACCCTTGAAGAGAGCCTCGAGACCACCAAAATACATTCAGTGAGCGGAATGATGCCCGACGGCACATCCCTCATCACCCAACGCCCCTTCCGCAGCCCACACCACACAATATCATCGGTTGCGCTTTGCGGAGGAGGAGCAAATCCAAAACCGGGCGAGATTTCACTTGCGCACAACGGAGTACTGTTCCTCGACGAACTGCCCGAGTTCAACCGCGACGTTCTCGAGGTTATGCGCCAGCCACTCGAGGACCGCAAGATATGTGTTGCACGCGCAAATTACAAGGTTGAATACCCTGCCGGAGTGATGTTCGTGGCATCAATGAACCCGTGCCCCTGCGGGTATTACAATCACCCAAGCAAGCCCTGTACCTGCAGTCCAGGCCAAGTCCAACGCTACCTTAACAAGATAAGTGGCCCCCTACTCGACCGCATTGACCTGCAGATAGAAATTACCCCCGTACCGTTTGAGGAAATATCGAAAACCGCACCCGGCGAACCAAGCGCAGCAATACGCGAGCGCGTGATAGCCGCCCGCAAAATTCAAGAGGCGCGCTACAAGAAGGAGAAAGGAATCTACTGCAACGCGCAGATGACACCCAAGCTCATTGCAAAATATGCAGTACTCGACGACACGAGCCTTGCAATGCTCAAGACCGCAATGACAAGGTTCGACCTCTCGGCACGCGCATACGACCGCATATTGAAGGTCGCACGCACCATTGCCGACCTTGACAGCAGCGAGAATATACAGTTCCAGCACATAGCCGAGGCAATAGGTTACCGCAACCTTGACCGCGGCAATTGGGGAACTTAATAAGGTGAAAGCGGAAAGGTGAAAGGTGAAAACTTGTGCCAGCGAGCAAAATATAAAGCTTGCTTTGATGTTTTACAGCAAGCGCAGCCAAGTTTCAAGCGCACGAAAGTGCGGTTAAAGGTTAAACAGAATAAATTGACGACATGGAAATAAACAATATATGCATATACTGTGCATCGAGCAATAAGGTTGCCGAGGTCTATGGCGACACGGCATACGAGCTTGGAGCACTGCTTGCCAAAGAGAGAATAACCGTCATCACAGGCGCCGGAAGCATTGGACTCATGCGCAAGGTTGAAGACGGAGCACTCGACAATGGCGGCAGAGCCATTGGCGTAATTCCACAGTTTATGGTAGAACAGAATTGGCATCACACAGGCCTCACCGAGCTACACATCACAGGTTCAATGCACGAGCGCAAGCAGAAGATGGCCGACCTGAGCGACGCAGTCATTGCCCTCCCCGGCGGCTGCGGCACAATAGAGGAACTGAGCGAAATAATCACCTGGAAGCAGTTGGGACTATACCTCAACCCAATAGTAATCCTCAATATAAACGGCTACTATGACCACTTCATTGCACAGCTTGAAAAGGCTGTCGAAGAGCGTTTTATGGGCGAGATACACAGCAAGATATGGAGTGTAGCCACAACACCCGCCGAGGCACTTGAAGCAATACGCAACACCCCACGCTGGAGCAGCGAGGTAAGGAAATACGCTGCACTATGACAGACGCGCCCGCACCATATTGCATGACAAATGACGACACAATACTGCTGTTGCTCATTTTTAACCTTGTAGGCATATCCTATGTCCTGCTGATGAACGGTGCCAATATCATCGAACGCACAAAATGTATATTCTACTACGAAAATAAGTCAACCCCATACAATGACAGAACGCATATAACAAAAATATGCAATTTGTTGATGAATTTCCAAATCATCTTCTACACCACCATCGTTGCCACAGCAATTCTGAAAGAGCATTGCATAAACATCTCAGAAGAGAACTCAATGCAAACCATCGGCCTGCTTGCCGCCACGTTATCGGGCTTCTTTGTAGCCAAAAAAGGCATATACCGAATTGTCAACAAAATCCTTTTTCCAAAAGGAGTCAGCGAGGAGTGGAACAGTTTCTATTTTTTTACAACAAAGCTATGGGGATTCACGCTTGCCCCGGCAGCTTTAGCCATTCTTTTCATACCGGCAATATCTTTGAAATATGTAGAAATTTATTCTATTTTGACACTAATAGCATACCTCTACACGATAATCAGAGGGGCTATAAAAATCATTTTTGCAAAAAAATGCATTTATGTGGATATTTTTTTATACCTTTGCGCACTTGAATTTCTACCCATAGCCATTATGTTGAGATTTATTCTACAAATTGGCGATTTTATAACGATAAAAATTTAGTACATTGAAGGTAAGTAAGATATTGGTTTCACAACCAAAACCGGCGACTGGAAAATCTCCATATTTTGACATAGCGGAGAAACATAACGTACAGATTGACTTTTGCTCCTTTATCAAGGTTGAAGGAGTGACCGCAAAGGAATTCAGACAGCAGAAGGTATCAATACTTGACCACACTGCCATCGTGTTCCTCTCTCGTCACGCAATAGACCATTTCTTTACATTGTGCAAAGAGTTGAGAGTAACCATCCCCGACGATATGAAGTACTTCTGCCTGTCGGAGACCATATCGTTATATATCCAAAAGTACGTACAGTATCGTAAGAGAAAGGTATTCTTCGGCAACGGCCACATACAGGACCTTGACCCTCTGTTTGCAAAGCACAAGACAGAGAAGTTTTTCGTGCCTGCATCAAACGTACACAACAACGACATCAACCAGTTGTTCGACAAGTATGGCATACAGCACTCACAGGCCGAGATGTACCGCACCGTCAGCACAGAGATTGCACCAGAATACATCAAGTCATACGACATGCTCATCTTCTTTAGCCCACACGGTATTGATTCACTGAAGAAGAATGTCCCCGATTATGTGCAGGGCGAGCAGCTAATTGCCTGCTTCGGCAACGTAACGGCAAAATGCATACAGGAGCAAGGATTAAGGCTCGACCTCGAAGCGCCCTCGGCGGCGGCAACCAATATGCCGGCAGCATTGGACGCATATCTGACAGCGAACAACAAATAAAATAAAAATTCCTTCAGCCCCGTCCACAAGACGGGGCTCATTTTTCAAAAACGACTATAGGGATGAAACGGAACACCTTTCCTTTAAAGGAACACCTAAAAAGCAAGAAAGTCATTGAGCAGCTCTATGCCAATGGCGCATCGGTTACCACATACCCTATGCGAGCTGTCTTCATTGAACAGCCACAGGAGGAGCAAGAGCCAAGAGCCGTCATCCTCATCAACGTCGCAAAAAAGAGATTCCGCCACGCAGTCGACCGCAACCTGATAAAAAGACGCATACGCGAAGCATACCGCACAAGCAAACACCCATTTGTCGAGGCGCTGGAGAACAATAACAAGAAGTTAGCTGTTGCAATCATATATATAGACAATAAACACAACAGCACCGCGTTTATAAAGAAAAGAATGGCAAAGCTATTGGAAAGTATCCTCTTAAAAGGCGGCATTATATGCGAAAAATCCTTATAACAATACTCATATTGCCTATCAAATTCTACCAGAAGGCAATATCTCCAATGACACCACCATCGTGCCGTTTCACCCCAACCTGCTCACAGTATGCCATTGAAGCACTGCGCAAGCACGGCCCCATTAAAGGACTATACCTTGCCATAAGACGCATACTACGTTGTCACCCGTGGGGCGGTTCGGGATACGACCCCGTACCATAAAGCAAAGGACACAATGACATTCACAGACATCCACACCCACACCGCTACTCCTGCAAAAGACACAATATACAACTGTGGCTGCAACTACATAGCAAACAGGAGAGTATCCGTAGGCATACATCCATGGAACATTGGCGACGGGTGGAGAAACGAATTTGCCCAAATCACGGATATAGCAAAGACAAACAATGTCATCGCCATAGGAGAGTGCGGATTGGACACATTGAAATCACCGGCGCCACTCGAACTTCAGGAGGAAATATTCAGAGCACACATACAACTGTCCGAGAGCCTCAAAAAACCACTAATCATACATTGTGTAAAGGCATACGACAGGCTCATCACAATTCACAAAGAGACACATCCCGAGCAGCCTTGGGTGATACACGGTTTTCGTGGCAAGCCACAATTGGCAACCCAACTAACCAAAGCAGGCCTCTTCATATCGTTAGGTGAGAAATTCAACCCCCAGAGCGCGAAAGCAATTCCTGTTGAAAGACTATTCGTTGAGAGCGACGAGCAGCAAAGCCCCATAGCAAACACATACGCAGCCATAGCAGCGGCAAAGGGAATACCAATAGAGCAACTTGCAGAACAAATAAAGACAAACGCTCTCATATTCGGACAATTTTAATTCCATTTTCCCGTTTATCTCAACAGGAACAAATGTTTATGCCAAATAATTGGCTATGATAAACAAATTTCCTTAAATTTGTCATTGACAAGCAAGCACTATGGAGAAACTGAAGACCTTTACCGACAACAGAGGAAGCCTGACAATCGCTGAGGAGGGAATTGATGTTCCCTTCAGAATACAGCGTGTCTATTGGATACACGGTGTACCTGAAGGCGAGGAGCGTGGCAAGCACTCAAACAAGGTATCTTCGGAGTTCGTAGTAGCAGTGAGCGGCAGTGTTGACATCACCCTCGAGGACATCAACGGCCGAACGACCTACCATCTTGACGCAAAGGACAAAGGACTGCTTATCCCCCCCGACACTTGGGACGAAATAAGGAATTTCTCGCCCGATGCCGTACTGCTTGTCCTGGCATCGCACTCTTATGATGAGTCAACCTACATACACTCATACGACGAGTTCTTGAAACACATAGGCAAATGAAGGAGCAGCAACCACACGCATACACAATAACAAGATACACCCCGGACAAACAGGCCGAATGGGATAGCTTTGTCGAGAGAAGCCGCAACGGAACGTTCCTACATAGGCGTAATTATATGGACTATCACGCCGACCGTTTTGCCGACCACTCACTGATGTTCTACCGCGAAGCAGAACTCATAGCCATTCTGCCGGCACACATAAAGGAAGAACGCTTCTGTTCACATAACGGGCTGACATACGGAGGATTATTGCTACCCCAAAGAACAACAACCGCCGAAGTGCTGGAACTCTTCAACCTTATGCAAGAATATCTGCGCTGCAACACAGCAGCAACAAGCATAATCTACAAGCCAACTCCGCACATATACCACAGCTACCCCTGCGAAGAGGATTTATACGCGCTGTTCCGCAACAACGCCACACTCGTGGAGCGTAAAATATCATCGGCAATAGCACTGAAGAACCCACTGCCCATCAGCGGACGCAGGAAACTCACCGAAAATACAAAAAGCCACCTGCACATTGTTGAAGATGGCGATTTTGCCACATTCTGGAGTATTTTAGAGGAGAGATTGCAGAGTAAATACGATGTAGCTCCGGTGCATAGCATCGATGAAATCACATTGCTGAAAAACCGTTTCCCCGAGAATATAAAACTATTTTGCGTTGCCGACAACAACGGCAACACGCTTGGCGGTGTCGTACTGTTCATCACAGATAACGTTGTGCATATGCAATATTCGGCAACAACGGAAGAAGGACGACGAATAAGCGCACTCGACTATCTGTATGAAAACATTATAAACAGCCGTTTCACCGACAGGGATTATTTCGACTTCGGAATTTCGGTAGAAGATGGCGGACACTATCTCAACACCGGACTCATAGCCTACAAGGAGCGTCTTGGCGGACGTGCAGTAGTGTATGACACATATATCATTGACCTAAACACCACGGCAAATGATTAAGTATTGCGACCTAAAGGAAATCAACAACAGATATGAGCCTGCGCTCACACAAGCCATAACAAGAGCAGTGCAATCGGGCTGGTACATCCGTGGCAAGGAGTGTGAACGCTTTGAGCAAGCCTTTGCCAACTATTGCGGTTGCGGACACTGCATTGGCACAGGCAATGGACTCGACGCACTCACCATCATCCTAAAAGCATATTGCGAATTGGGCATAATGCAACCCGGCGACGAAGTCATTGTCCCGGCAAACACATATATCGCAACAATCCTGTCAATAATACAGGCTGGGTTAAAGCCCGTCTTTTGCGAGCCCTGCGCTACAAGCTATAACATAAACCCGGCACATATCGAAAGCCTCATCACAGAACGCACACGCGCCATAATGCCCGTACACCTCTATGGCCTTGTTGCCGATATGGATAAGATATGTGCGATAGCAAGCAGACACTCACTGAAAGTCATTGAAGACAGTGCACAGGCGCACGGTGCACTGCACAATGGCAAGCGAACTGGCAACCTGGGCGATGCGGCAGCATTCAGTTTCTACCCCGGCAAGAACTTGGGAGCATTGGGCGACGGCGGAGCAATAACCACCAACGACCCACAACTGGCCGAGACGGCAAGAGCCATAGCCAACTACGGCTCACATAAGAAATACATAAACACATTCAAAGGAGTAAACAGCCGCCTCGACGAGATACAGGCCGCTGCGCTATCGGTAAAACTGGCAACTCTCGATGCCGACAACAATGCACGCAGAGAGATTGCCCGCACATATATAGAAAGAATAGATAATCCACTCGTCACACTGCCTGTTGCCGACAAAGAGGGCAACCACGTATATCACATCTTTGCCATAATGACACCACACAGGGAATCATTGCAAAGACACCTCTTTGAGCAAGGCATAGAAACACTCATACACTACCCCATTGCCCCACACAAGCAACAGGCATTGCAGGAATTCTCGCATCTGCACCTCCCCGTCACAGAACTGCTGCACGCCGAGGAGTTGAGCCTTCCCTGCCACCCGGCAATGGACAGCAACAGCGTACAAAAAGTCATTGAGGCTGTGAACTCATTTAAGGTTTAAGAGTTTCCGGGACGGTTCAAGAACAAAAACAGCACGAATTATTTGGCATTTACACATAAAATACCTACCTTTGCACCGCTCTTCAAAAGAGAGCAAAGAAGGATTGTCCTATGGTGTAATGGTAGCACAACAGGTTTTGGTTCTGTTTGTCCTGGTTCGAATCCGGGTAGGACAACAAAAAAAGTCAGCTTTATGAAGCTGACTTTTTTGTTATATACAATAATTATTACATACCATCGCCCAATAGTTCAATAATCATCTGCTCCTGTTCGGGAGTAAATTCAATAGACTGTGTCTTGCCAATAAGAACAACAGCCCAATTTGTAGCAGCCTCATTCAATGCCTCAGCAGCTTCGGGATACATCTTAATAATCTCCTCATCTTCATAACCCTCCAACATTGACTCATACTTCTCATCCAAGTTCTCCATCTCGTCATTCATTGCAGTTATAGCAGCAATAACCTCGTCAGAAGTAGTAGCAGCCTCTAACTTTTCAGCAGCAACATTCATAACTTCCACAGTCATCATCATAACATCTGCAGGTGACTTCTCTTTCTCTGCACAACTTGCCAATACCAAAACTGCCATCAAGGCAACAAATAATTTCTTCATAATACTATAATTTAAAAGTTCAATAATTACATTCAGTGCGCAAACTTAATAAATATTTCAGCATATACAAACTTTGAGACAAAAAACAAACAGCCGACTTTAAGTCGGCTGTTTGTAGAATATTGTCAACAATTCTTTAAAGTTCAGCCTCGAGAATCTCCATAAATCTTGCTTCCTGCTCAGGAGTAAGATTCTCTATCAATTCTGCTTTTCCCATCATTACAACAGAGTAGTTGAGGGCAGCTTCCTCCATTGCTTTCATCTCCTCGGGATACAACTCGTTCATCTGCTCTTCGGACAATGTATCGACTGCAAGCATAACTTCACCGTAATTTGCCTGAAGTTTCTTCATCTCAGAATACAATCCTGCAGTTGCATCGATAACATCATCGGCTGTAGCAGCGTTCTTAAGATTTACAGCAGCGTCATTCATCGCCTCTACAGTCATCATAATAACATCTGCAGGAGTCACTGCTGAATTTTCTGTTGTATTCTGGTTTTCAACACTATTTGCAGTCTCTTTCTTATCTCCACCGCAACTTGCCAATACCAAAACAGCCATCAATGCTACAAATAACTTTTTCATAATAGTAATTTTAAAAATTATCTAAAAAGGTTCATTCAAACCAAAAGTATACATTATTCGGGATAATTCAAATTTTCTTCCGAAATATTCTCAAGAACCTCGGTCAAATATTTACGTGCCTCCCATTTTGCCTCGGGCAAGTTCATAAGCAAGTAGTTTCCACAGTCGCGTGCTGTTGCCCCCGGCACTTCGCCATCATACGACGCCACAAAAGCAAAAGTTTCTTTCACTAAAGGCAGCACATCGGCCGATGACATATCGCCCTTAACAATGAGATAATTTCCTGTAAGACATCCCATAGGACCCCAATAAATTATTCTGTCTGCCCAAACAGGATGGTTACGCAAGAAAGTAGCCGCCAGATGTTCTATTGTATGTATTGCACTCGGGCTCAATACAGGCTCACGGTTCGGTTCTTTCATACGGACATCAAATGTTGACACCACCTCACCACCGACATTGTCTTGTCTTGAGAGGAATATTCCACGTTTAAGACGTATATGGTCTATTGTAAAGCTCGGAATCTTTTCCATAATTATTATAGTTTTGTAAGGAAACGACGTGTTACATCAAAAGAGCGGTTTGCCATCTCGCCCCAGAAATTCTCATACTGCTCGATATGCTTGTCAACGCCCGGAGTGTCGCTTATTATACGAAAACTGACGAATGGCACACCATATATGTAACAGGTCTGTGCTATTGCAGCAGACTCCATATCAACAGCCAATCCTGAGGGGAAATTACCCTTTATATTGTCTAGTTCGTCACGGTTTGTGATAAACTGGTCACCGGTACAAATCAATCCGGCGTGAATACGGGTGTTGTTGCAGGCATCATCATTCAGTGACTGCGCCGCACGGCACATAGCCACATCGGCAGTAAACACCGCAGGCATACCCTGCACCTGACCATATTCACAGCCCATTCCACACCACACATCGTGATAGACTATAGCAGTACTAACCACAACGTCCATAACGCCCAAACAACAATCAATGCCACCGGCGACTCCTGTGCTCACCATAGCATCGGGTGCGAAAGCACGTATAAGTTCCGCCGCACCAAGCGCAGCATTCACCTTGCCAATACCACATTGACGCAGGATTATCTCGTTCTCGCCGACTCTGCCGGTGAGGTAATCTATTCCATTATGAGAACATTCGGCCGAACCTTCGAGCAACACAGCAAGCTGCTCGAATTCAGAAGTCATTGCCGTCAAAACACCTATCTTCATATCTTATAATATTATTTTCTGTTTATGCCATTATCATTGTCACAACTACATACATCCAATGAGCCACAATACCGGCAACAAGACCACCAATCGTATGAGAAAGGATATCCTTCGAGGTTAGTTCACGAAATCCAAGAGCATCAAGCATCGCTGTATGAGTGCTGAGAAATCCGCTCCAACACATACCTATCGCAGTAAACACCGCTATGGCATTTCCGTCAATCCACCCTGCTGAAGCGAAGTTAGGGACAAGACCAAGAGCAGCTCCGACAGCACCTATAGCAGTAATAGGAAACGCAATGAGATGAGGATCGTTAAAACCGAAAAGCCATTCAAAGATTAAACTCAGTTTAGAGCCAATCCAAGGTAGCAACTCAACACCTTGATATGCAGCACCGGTGAATTCGCCTGTTGTCGTGTCGGGTCCGAACGTAAATATCATCACAAAGGTAGATATCACAAGCACACCGGGAATGATAAGCATACCTACGTCCACTCCTGTGCGCCCACCATCGAGCAACGAATCAAGGATACGCAAAAAGATTGGTTTTTCATCGTGTACCCCCTTCTCTTTCTCAACGACCTCCTCTCCTCCGGCATTCTCTATTTTATATTGAGGATATGCTTTGATTACAAAATGCTGCATAAGCCTTGTAGAAACCATACAACCAACAACAGCACCTATAAATCCCACTAATGGCTCCACAAAATAGCCCTGTCCCACCATAAACACAATCACCAACAAGCCCATACCGAAGGCTGTACCAAAGTTATTGAGCGATATATATTGGTATTTCTTAAAGTATGATGCAAACTTCTTGTCCTGCGCAAGTGAGATAATCGCAGGATTGTCGGACAAGAATGTAAGCACCGCACCAAGCGAAGCCACACCGGGGAGATTGAAAAGCGGTTTCATTAGTGGACGCAGTATTTTCTCAAGCAGTTTCACCACACCAAATTCGACAAAAATTTTGCCGATAGCACCTGTTAAAACGCATATCGCCATCAAATAGAATACGGTGTTCAGCAACAGGTCGTGCGCAGTGTTCATAATAGTATTCAGCATATTTGCCGTACCCATTACCGAAGCCAAATAGCCGAACAACGCAAAAAATACCGCAAGAGTAACCACTCCACCCGGAATCCAAGAAAAAAGTTTTTTAATGATTTTCATAGCTAATTAATCAGTACCTGCTATGCCACAGGCAAAATACGAATGCAAACTTACATAAAAAAAACTAAACATTATCTAAAAGCATTTACAAAATAACAACATAAAAAGACAAACAAATTAGATGTTTATTTGCGTATTGATTATATTTGCCGTATCATTGCATATTGAAAGTGAGCAACAATCACCATCACACAACAAAAAACATTGTAAACAATAAAGATATAATAAGATGATACCATCTGAATTTGACGAAATCCGTCCCTACACCCCCGAGGAACTCCCACAAATTTTCGAAGAGCTCATTGCAGACCCGGAATTTCAGGCTGTAATAAGCTATGTATACAAAGATATTCCATTTGAGCTCTTGGCCGAGAAGATGCGTTCCTGCAAAAGCAATCTCGATTTTCAGGTAAAAATGGTTTTCCCGTTCCTGAAATATTTGCTGGAAAAACTCTCGAACGGCCTTACAATGAGTATCGAGAACAAAGAGAACCTTGCCAAATCACTCTGTATCTCAAACCACCGCGACATCATTATGGACTCGGCGTTCTTGTGTGTCGTTTTCATACAGAATGTAGACAATACCGTCGAGATAGCCATTGGCGACAACCTGCTCATTCGCCCCTGGATTAAGAAATTGGTGCGCGTGAACCGCAGTTTCATCGTTCAGCGTTCGGCAAGCATCCGCGAAATGCTCGCATCGTCAAAGCGTCTGTCATCATATATGCACCACGCCATCACCGAGCGCGAGCAGCCCATTTGGCTTGCACAGCGCGAGGGACGTGCCAAGGACAGCAACGACCGCACACAGGAGGGTCTCATCAAGATGCTATCAATGTACAGTAGTGGCGACATCATCGACGCGTTGAAGGTATTGAACATAGCACCAACAACCATTTCATACGAGTTCGACCCCTGCGACTATCTCAAAGCAAAGGAGTTCCAGCAGAAGCGCGACAACCCCGAACACAAGAAATCGCCACAGGACGACCTCATCAATATGAAAGCCGGAATGTTCGGCTACAAAGGCGGTATCCACTACCACATTGCCGACTGCATCAACGACGAGATTGACGCCATTGACCGCTCACTGGGCAAGAACGAGAAGACCGCAGCCGTAGCGCGTATCATCGACCGCCACATACACAAGAACTACAAGTTCTGGCCAATCAACTACTATTTCTATGAGCTGCTCACAGGCGACACACGCTTTGCCGACAAATACACAACCGAGGAGAAGGCGAAGCTCGACGCATATTTGCAGGGACAGATTGAGAAGGTTGACCTGCCAAACCGCGACGACGCATTCTGCCGCACAAAGATACTGGAGATGTATGCCAACCCGGTAATCAACTACCTAAAGGCAACAGAAGAATAAACAGAGTCTTACGATACTGTATAATATATACAATAAAATAACGGGATTTTGATTGAATCAAAATCCCGTTATTTTATTCAATGATTCGGGTTACTTTACCCAAACCTTTTTGCCGTTGATGATGTAAACACCTTGCTCAAGGTTTTCTATATCAACAACACGGTTACCCTTCAGGTCGTAAACAACTGATTCAACCTCTTGTGTTACGTTATCAATGCCCGTAGGTATTCTAACACCGGTAATTACAATATCCTCAGCCGGCATCGTTGAAGGAACAGTTTCCTCAGTCCATACAATAGCTTCGTCATAAGGTAACTCTATTTCACTGCCATAAGCAACGCTTTCTGTCGCCCATACTTCGCCGTCAATAAGGTATGTTACTGTATAATAGTTAACAGTGAATGAGCCCTCGATTGTAACATCATTTGCCGGCATTGTTGCAGGATATTCACTCCAACCACTGAAGGTGTAGCCCTCGGCACTTGGTGCGTCAACAAGAGCAATTTCACTGCCATAAGCAACGCTTTCCGTCGCCCATACTTCGCCGTCAACAAGGTATGTCACTGTATAATAGTTGACAGTGAATGAGCCCTCGATTGTAACATCATTTGCCGGCATTGTTGCAGGATATTCACTCCAACCGCTGAAGGTGTAGCCCTCGGCACTTGGTGCGTCAACAAGAGCAATTTCACTGCCATAAGCAACGCTT
>JAGCMB010000021.1 GCA_017646665.1 Bacteroidaceae bacterium | reverse complement strand
GCGGCGTGAACAAAGGGCGCTTGCGAAGATTTTTCCCGTGTGCCGAAGTTTTTCGTACTTTTTTCTAAAAAGTACAAGATAGAACGAAAACAATAAGAATATAAGACAACTGATTAAGGGTAAAATCTACTGCCTAAAATTATAGATTTACCCACACCTTTTTACTACTGAACCGTTTATGTTTTTCTGTCTAAAATTTAAATTTGCGGACAAAAAAGGGCAGACCAATGTGTCTGCCCCGATGTATTTGTCATATTACATTTTTACACCGAACTTTCCGCCCATCTTTCCGCCTGTCTTTGCACCGCCGGTGCTTTTTGCTGCAAAAATGTTCTCGCCATAGTTCACGGCCTTGAAACCGGCATCCTGCTTACGGCGGAACGCTATTTCAATGAGCTTGTCAATGAGGGCTGTGAAGTTGATACCGCTGTACTCCCATAGATAGAACGATAGTGAGCCGGGGATGGTGTTTATTTCGTTTACAAAAATGTCGCCGGTAGCCTCGTCAATGATGAAGTCTATGCGCGCCACACCGTCGCAAGAGAGCGCACGGAAAGTGTCACAAGCTGCCTTTTGAATGAAGTCGGTGCTCTCCTTGGGTAGGTTGGCCGGGATTTCGCGAACTGTAGACTGCATACCCTGTGACTGTTTGCCTCCACCGTTCATATACTTGTCCTGGTAAGAGAGAATCTCGCCACTGCGTACAGGAACCTCGCAAACCGATGGTTGGCACTCGTAGTAGTTGCCGAGCACGGCGCAGTTTACCTCCTTGAGCTTCTGTACATATTTTTCAATGATTACACGGCTGGTGAATGATATTGCATAGTCAACGGCGTCAAGCAACTCCTCGCGGTTGTGTGCAGCACGAATACCCACGCTTGAACCGCTGTTTGCGGGCTTTACGATGACTGGATAGCCAAGTTTCTTTTCAATTCCGTCAATTGTGCTCTCCTGTTTGTCGCTCCACTCCTTGTCGCTGAACCAATAGTAGTCGATTACAGGAATTCCGCACTCCTTGAGAATCATCTTCATTGTGATTTTGTCCATACCGTTTGCCGATGCAAGGGTGTTGCAGCCGGTGTAAGGTATTCCCGAGAATTCCATAACACCCTGGAATGTGCCATCTTCGCAGTTAGTACCGTGTAGCGCAGGAAGGATAACATCGAGGCGTGTGACAATTTCCTTTTGGAACAGACCTTTTTTAGTACGATATAGGTTTGTGTCGCCATAGATAGGCTTCATATAAACCTCTTCACACATAGAAAGGAGCTTCTTGGTATCGCGGTAGTTTGCTACGTTGAGCAGAGCCTCTCCCGTGTACCATTTGCCCTCCTTGGTTATGTATATTGGTGTTATCTCATACTTGTCTGTGTCCATTGCAGCCATAGCTTGGTTGGCTGTGATAACTGAAATTTCGTTCTCGACGGAGCGCCCGCCAAAAACAACTCCTACGTTTGTTTTCATTGCTTTTATATTTGTTTTTTATTTTGTCTGTGGGGTAGTTTGGTTTACTTGAAATTGTCAGGTAAATCGTTCTCATACAGTACAACGTCGCCGGGGCGTAGTATCTGTGCGAGGTGTGCGTGTGCGTGGTTCAGGGAGTCGGCAAGGAAGTATTTGTCCTGGGCGAGCCCACCCTCTTCAATCCCGCTCTTTATTGCATCGCGGTTGGTTGCGTTCACCACAATGGCATAGTCGCAACTGTTGGCAATGGTGCGTCCAAGCTCCTTGTTTGCGTCGGCCTGACGTGTGCCCATCTCCACAAATCCAGGGGTGATGACGATGCGTTTGTTGCCCTGGGCTACGGCAAAGCCTTTAAGTACGCCAAGTGCCATCTTTGCTCCTTGTGGGTTTGAGTTGTATGCATCGTCGAGTACGGTGATGCCGTTTGAAATCTTCATCGACAGGCGATGCTCGACGGGTTGCAAACGTGCGATGGCGTTCTTCTGTTTGTTTACAGGAACTCCAAGATAATCGGCAACAGCTGTGGCTGCCAATATATTGAGCAGGTTTCCTACGCCCAACAGACGGCTGTTGAACTGTTCTG
Organism: Bacteroidaceae bacterium; assembly: GCA_017646665.1. Lineage (GTDB taxonomy): Bacteria > Bacteroidota > Bacteroidia > Bacteroidales > Bacteroidaceae > HGM04593. The sequence goes on along the minus strand of JAGCMB010000021.1, from coordinate 74,995 downwards.
CTCCATTAAGGGTGAATGATACTCCGTTAGCTCCGTATTTGACATTGTTTGCTTTGTAGTCGCCCTCACTCTCTACGGCATATCGGATGAGCTTGCACTTGCTTGTAATGCCGTTGTAGCTGTTTATGTATTGCGAATCGTTGTTGATGACTCCCAACCCGTTTGTCGGCAGTGAATTGATTAGTTCGAACTTTGTGTTCTGTATGTTCTCGACTGTCTTGAATGTTTCAAGGTGCATCTCGCCAACAGCGGTTACAATGCCGATAGTGGGGTGCACAAGGTCGCATATCTCCTTGATGTCATTCGTTTGCTTTGCACCCATCTCTACGATGAACACTTGATGATAGGGGCGCAGGTGTTCGCGTATGGTGCGTATAACGCCAAGCAGTGTATTGAAGTTGCCCGGAGTAACAAGCACGTTGTATTTTTCGGCAAGTACGCCGGCAAGGTAATTCTTGGTGCTTGTCTTGCCAAAACTGCCGGTTACGCCAATCACAATAAGGTTTTTGTTACTCTCTATTATGCGTTTGGCATCGTTGTAATAGTGGCGGTTGATGGCTTTCTCAATGGGGGTATTCACAAGGTTGGCAAGCAACATTATTAAGTTTGACAAAACAATTGCGACACCGATGATTGTCATAGCCCATTTGCCTGCAAGGAGTATCGAAAGCGTGGTAATGGCGATGAAGAGTATAATATTTGTTGCAAACAGACGCTTCACGCGCATTGTGTATACAAGCGGTGTCTTGAACTTCTCACCGAAACAGTGGAACCACGCTACGGCTGTAACGCCAACGGCAAAACCAAAACCATAATAGCCGGGAATGAACGCGCCGACAAGCATAGCCATTGCAAATAAGCGTTTTATGGAGATGATATTGCCTGGTATGAGCCAACGGAAATAGCGGCTGTTGCGGTACGATGCAAGCTGGAACATATGGATGTCGTACTTGGCAATCATCAGGAAAAACAATGTTGCCACAATGGCATATTTGATTGTGAAATGGTCCATTTCAGTCTATTTTGAAGAAGTTCTTTATTACTGCAGTGAACAGTCCCGGGTTTTCAAGGAAAGAGAAATGTCCTGTGCCGTGTGCAACAACGAGTCCGGCGTCAGGAATAAGTTTTTCCATTGTTTTGGCATCGCTCAGTGGGGTTGCTGTGTCAAGATTTCCCCAAAAGAGCAGAGTGGGGGCCTTGATGGCAGGCATCAGGTGTTTTAAATCCTCGTTGACAACCTTTGAGAGGATGGCACGCATCATAGGCGAGGCGTTATTGTAGTCACTTGAGCCGGCTCCTTTGCGTCGTCTGTCAATTATGGCCTGTGCTTTGGCTTTTGGCAAAAAGGTGTTGCAAAGCCATTTCATTGTTTTGAATGTGTAGACCTTCCAGTAGTACTTTAAGGGCCTTTTAGGCTTGACACCGGCTGCATCTACAAGTACCACACGGCTGACTTCGTTTCGCGATGCATAGACAATGCTCACTCGACCACCGAATGAGTGTCCCATAAGTGCCGGACACTCAATTTTGTTCTCTTTTGCGAACTGTTCTACCATACGTGTGTACTCCTCTACACCCCATACGGTAGTGGGTTCTTCCGAAGCTCCAAAGCCCGGGAAATCAAAGCTGTATGTTGTGTAGGCTGGTGATAGTACCTCGTTGATGTTCTTGAATATCTCGCCGGTACATCCCCAGCCGTGCAACAGGAATACGGGTTCTCCCTTGCCTTGCTTGGTGATGTTTATATCTATGCCGTCGTATTTGTAGACCATTTTCTTCTATTGGCTTTATTCAAATATTACTTGACAAGAACTTTTTTGCCGTCAACGATGTAGATGCCGGGCTTTGCAATCTCATTGACGCAACGGCCGGTAAGGTCGTAAATTGTTTTCACCTTTCCGTTTTCACCTTTTACCTCGTCGATGGCTGTTTCCTCGCCCGTCTTTGTAATTGTCAACGATGTGAGGTAAATTGTACGGCCGACCAGGCCATAGAGATAGAACTCGTTCACACCCTCTACAAACTCGATTGCCTTCTCGGCTGTGGTGTTGTACAATGAGTAGCTGCTCCAGTCATAATCAATATGTGCATTGTGGCTCTTGGTAGAGTTCTTAACCTTCATCTCGGTGAGGCAGTAGCCTTCGGGAACTGTGATTGTGTACTTGATTGGTGTTGCAACATTCTCGTTGATGTACAATGTGAATCTGTTGTTGTAATATTTCATTGAACCGACCTCATTGCCATTGGCATCGGTTGAGACAATCTGCAGACCGTCGGTGCTTGTCCACATTGAGAGAGTTTCTTTGTCGCCCCATTGGCCATCGAATTTTCCATTAGAGAAATCAACGTTCTCCTGTGCCATAGCTGCAGTGAACATTGTCATAATAAGTGAAAAAGCAAGAGTAAATTTTTTCATAAGCTAATATGTTTTTTGTTAAAGTTTATGTTTTACATAGCATCTTCGGGCAGTCGCCCGAAGATGCTATGTGTCTGTTTATTAGAATTTTATTGAATTCAAGTGCTTGTCAACAATGATGCCGTCAGTTGCCTTGATGTTGAAGCGTACATTCTTCTTCGCTTTCAAGGTAACCTTTACAAGCTCGACATTGCCGTTTATTGTAGCCTGGTTACCCTCGTTGATGAATGTCGGATAAACGGCTGCATTGCCGTTGTTGTGCATACGGTTCTTGCTGTAGTTGGCCATATTGCCGGTATTTACCGCCTCAATTCCAACAAATTCATACTCCGCTGCGTCATATGGCAAAGCAAGGCTGAATGCGTTTGTATTCTCAAGACCGTTGCTGCTTATTGTTATCACAACATCCTCGCCTGCCTGGTAGAAACCCTTGTTGGCTGCAATGACAATGCTGCCGGCAATTTTGTTCTCGGCTTTCTCATAAACACCATCACCAATGCGTGTCGCAGCCACAGATATATCGTATGCATCAATGAGACCGTTTTCGTTGATGTCACCAATGCTGATGTAGTCGAAGTCGCTGTCGCTTCTGCGCAGACCGGTGTAGTTGAGGTATGATGTGAGGTCGTTCTCGTCAACCTTCTTGTCCTTGTTGATATCACCCGACAGATATGTTTCTGTACCTGGAACCTTGAAAATATACATTTCAAGACCTGAACCGAAATTGCCGACGCCCTCTGTTACATTCATCTTGATGTAACGGGCCTTTGGCGTTCCTTCGAACTTGAACTCTTTCACGTCGGGTGTCAGTGCCCAATTTACCTCTACCGGTGTGCTCCATTCCTCCTTGTTGGTGCTGTAGCTGAATGTAGCTTTCTTGATTGTACCGTTTCCGGCATCCTTGCGTCCAACGTACTGCAACTTGTCGAGAGTTGACATACCATTGAGGTCTATAACCATTTCGAATGGAACGGCTGATGCACCCCAAGATGTGTGCCATGTGCTGCCTTCGTCAAAGTCAAAGAGCTTGTCGGTGCCCTGACCTCCCTGGTTAGGACAGCTTGTTGTTGCTGTAACGCCTGTGAGTGCCCACTCAAGCGGATTGCTCTTAGTGTTAGCTCTTATATATGTCCAACCGCTTGTTCCGCTCTTGTTTACCGCACGAATCTGGAATTGATAATCTGTTTCCGGTGTCAAGTCCTCGAATAGATAGTTGCACTGTTTTATGGTTGTGTAAAGACGGTCTTCGAACATAATCTCGTAGTAGTCGGCGTCATCCATCTTTTCCCAAGAGAGGTTGATTGTATAGGCCTGGAAATCTTCGTCCTTGACTGTCGGTTTTGGTGTATCCTTGAATGTACCCTTTGTGGCAAGGTGTGTATTCGGGATTTCCATCTCGTGACCTTTTAGTGTGAGGGTCATAGCTGCTGCCGTTACATCGGTTTTTGCTACCTTGACCATTATCACAGGGTTCTTTGTCATATCAACATTCTCGAACTCGCTGCCTTTTGTCGCAAAACGGTTGAGGTTAGGTGTTTTGTCGTAGAACCAAACGTTCTCGCCCTGATTGAAATCCTCGATTGTCTTGACCTTTTTAAGTTTAACCTTTTTGTTGCCAACCTTTACAACCACTTTGCTTGGTGAGTCGCTTGCATTGACCTTGAAGATTGTTGTCTTCTCCTTGACAAAACCGTTGAAATCGCCCTTTGTGGGGTTGACGGTTACAGTTACGTTACCCTTAGCGTCGCGGTTCTGCTCAATGAGAGTAGTTGTGTATTTGCCGGCACGATAGAGCTCTGTAACACCGTCGTCGTCATATTCAGTGAATGAAGTATTGCCCAATGGGTAGATTTCGTACATACGTAGAGAATTGTCTACCTCCTTGAGATTGTTGTTTGGTGTTGTTGTGGGAATGATGGCACCGCCCTTCACAAATACAGGTAATTTCCAAAGTGGAGCATCAAAATTGTTAATGATGCGACCTCCTTCATAAGCCTCGCCTGTGAACCAGTCGTACCAGGTACCTTCGGGCAGGTATATGTTATTGCGGATGTCGTTTCCGGCCTCGTCCATCGCTGTGTTCTGATAGATTGGAGCCACAAGGATGTATGGACCGTACATATACTGATAGCGTGTAGCTTCGCTCATGGTGAAGGCGTTGGCCTCGTCCTCGAGGAACATTGCGCGAATCATTGGTTTGCCGTCTACAGCCTCGCGTGCGATGCTGTATGTGTATGGCATAAGCTCAGATTTCATCTTCAGATATGTGCGGTTGATTGATGTCGCCGGCTCGCCAAGAGCGTGTGGGTATTTCTCGTTTGAACCCCATCCGTCCATATTTAGCATCATCGGGGTGTATGTCTTCCACTGATATTCACGAACAAAGACCGGAACATTCTTTCCACCGAAGATACCATCAACGTCCGATGTGATGTTGGGCTGTCCCGAAAGACCTGAACCGATGAATGTAGGGATGTGGAAACGTATGTATTCCCACTCGCCACCGGTCTGGTCACCGCTCCATATTGTAGCATAGCGCTGTGTTCCTGCCCAGCCGTCGACAGAGATGATGAAAGGGCGTGCATTCTTGCCGTAGTATGTCATAATACCGGCAGCATCGGCAACGCCGTTCAAACCGAACGAGTAGCCGGCACCTACCCAGGCAACGTCAGTCTTGAGTATACGTACACCGGCATCACGTACCTCGCGTACAAGGTCGCGCTGTAGTAATGCGCTCACGCCTTCGCGTGGATGGAGGTTAGACTCAGTCCATAAACCTATTTCTACACCGTTTGCGCGTGCATAGTCACCAAACTCCTTTAGGTTCTGTACGTTTCCTGCAAGAGTTTCTGCTTGTCCATAGCCTGTTGCGTAACCGTCATTGGGGAGGAACCAACCGAGAGGCATATCCTTTGATAAGTAGCGGTCTATGGCCGCGCGTGCCGAGAACTGGTAGTTCTTCTCGCCGTTGAGCGACTCTTTGACACCGCCATTGTAGCTCTGGCTCTCTTTGTAACGTTTGCCGTCCTCGTAGAGCATTCCGCTACCGTCAGTGCTCTCGAGCCAGTAGTCGCGGTTGTATGCGTTGAGGTGGCCAATATAGAATCCGAATTTTGGCATCAATACAGGGTTACCTGTCAACTGGTAGAAGTCGTTCAAAAGAGCTATACCGTTGTCGTTTACCATAAAGAAGACATCAAGGTAGTCGCAATCGTGTGAGAGGATTACTTTCTCGGAGTTCTCTGCACCAAAATCGTATGTACCTTTGTTGAATGTGTACCACATAAAACCGTAGCCGTTGGTTGACCAAAAAAACGGAGTGGGTGATGCTACGCCACCGTCTATCCAACTACTTTGGTTTTCAATGGCAATTTGCTTGCCGGCGTGTGAGAAGCGTCCGTTCTGAACGCCACCGCCGTAGAAGTATTCGCCTTCGTTGTTCTTGAGCGTGAGAGTGGTCTTTGACTTCTTGATTGCAACAGGCTCGGCCTCTTCAAAGGCGACTTTGCCTGTTGTGAGGTCTGTAACCTTTATCAGGCCTGTAGCCTTGCATACGGCAATCTCTATCTTGCCGGTGCCGATGGTGTATACTTTTTCGCCTTCGTTCACGGTGAGTGATGAAACCTCCTTGCGAGGGTTGTCGACAAGAATCTGTGCATCGGGGTAACCTTTCATTGGTTGCGGGTCGCGCACGCAACCGTCATCAATGTCGCGGAACATACGGAAAATGTTGTCGCCGTAGAAATCAATGGTTACTCTCTCTGCATTGCTCAAGCAAAGCTCTACTGTTGTGGGGTTGATTTGTTCAACAGTCACCACGCTTGTAGGTTGTTCGCCATCGTTCGATGCAAGAACCTGTGTGTGCATACCGGTTGCCATAAGGGCTACCGATAGCAGGACAGCCTTAATGCTTTTGGTGTTAAATTTCATAATTATAGTGTTTTTTGTTTATGTATTTTACATTTTCAGCGGGGGATACATAATATCCATCAAATTGCAAATTTATAAAATTAATTATATTAATACATTGCATTGCGCAAAAACTTTTGGAAAAAGGTACTTATTTGCAATAAATGTTTTTTGTAGGGATATTTTTGAGCTTTTTTGATGTATCTTCGCATCTCGAAACGAAAAAAACAATCTCTTCGATGATATATCCACAGAATTTTGAAACGAGAATTGAGTTTGATGCCATCCGTCGTATGCTCAAGGATGAGTGTCTTTGCGGTCTTGGAAAAGAGCGTGTCGATGATATGTTGTTTATGACCGATTTTGCAACCATTGAGAGAAGGCTCGATGAGGTTGTGGAGTTCTTGCAAATTCTGAGGGTTGAAGATGGCTTTCCTGCTGACTTTTTCTTTGATGTGCGTGAACCGTTGCTGCGAATCCGAATTGAGGGAATGTATATGACGGCAGAAGAACTTTTCTCGTTGCGCCGTTCGCTTGATACCATTGGCCGAATATTATCATTGTTGCGCAAACAGAGTGGCAGTGCTGCCGATGGCGAGGATTCTCCTCTCTATCCCTCCTTGCGCTCTCTTGCCGGTGACGTTGAGGCTTTCCCACGTATAATACGCGATATAGATACTATTATCGACAAGTTCGGTTCTGTAAAGGACAGTGCCTCGCCTGTTTTGGCACGCATACGTGGCGACCTTGCGCGTACATCGAGTGGTATTTCTCGCACGCTGAACAGTATATTGCGTAAAGCACAGGCCGATGGCTTGGTTGAGAAGGATGCTTCGCCCACAATGCGCGACGGTCGTCTGGTGATACCCGTTGCACCGGCACTGAAACGTAAAATGGGCGGTATTGTTCACGATGAATCTGCAAGTGGAAAGACCGTGTTCATTGAACCGGCCGAGGTGGTAGAGGCCAACAACCGCATACGCGAACTCGAAGCCGAAGAAAAGCGAGAGATAATAGCTATTCTGACAGCCTTTTCGCTTGAATTGCGTCCGCAAGTGCCACAATTATTGCAGGCATACGAGTTCTTGGGCGAGATGGATTTTATAAGGGCAAAGGCCGAGATTGCAGCACGTTTCAACGGTGTCAAGCCTTCGCTCGATAACCGTCCTATGATGGACTGGGGCACGGCAATTCATCCATTGCTTGAAATGTCGTTGCGCAAGCACGGACGTAAAATGTCACCGCTTGATATCGAACTCGATGGGGAACGCAGAATATTACTCATTTCAGGCCCTAATGCCGGTGGTAAATCGGTGTGTCTGAAGACCGCCGGCCTATTGCAGTATATGCTGCAATGCGGTTTGCTCATTCCTGTCCACGAACGTAGCAAGGCCGGCATATTCAGAAATCTTTTCATCGATATTGGTGACCAACAGAGCATTGAGGACGATTTGAGTACCTATTCGAGCCATCTGCTGAATATGAAACTCACCCTCAAGAATTGCGACGGACACTCGCTCATACTCATTGACGAGTTCGGTGGCGGTACAGAGCCGCTTATCGGTGCCGCCATAGCCGAAGCTCTTCTAAAGCGTTTCAATGAGCGTGGGGCATTCGGTATCATCACTACCCACTATCAGAATCTTAAACATTTTGCCGATGCAACCCCCGGAATTGTCAACGGAGCAATGCTGTACGACCGTGGCGAGATGCGTCCGCTTTTCCAATTGCAGATAGGCAACCCGGGTTCATCGTTTGCTGTTGAGATAGCCCGCAAGATTGGACTCCCCGAGGATGTTATCAGTGACGCATCGCAAATTGTGGGCAGTGACTATATTCAGAGCGACAAATATTTACAGGATATTGTTCGCGACAAGCGTTATTGGGAGAGTAAACGCAAAACTGTACACCAGAAGGAGAAGGAACTCGATGATATACTTGGTAAAGTACAAGAGCAGGGCGATGAGCTAAAAAAGAGTCGTAAACAGATATTGAAGGATGCGCGTGAAGAGGCTGAGCGACTACTGCGCGAAGCTAATGCAAAGATTGAAAATACTATACGCACCATAGTTGAAGCAAAGGCTGAAAAGGAACGCACGCGTCAGGCACGCCAAGAACTCAGCGATTTTAGCAAGCAGTTGGAGGAGCTGGCAAAGCAGAAACTGCAGATGCAGACCGACCGCGAGATGGCAAAAATTCTAGCACGTCAGGAACGCAAAAAGAACGGGAAAAAGGATAAAAATGGCAATCTAACCACGACAACCGAGAATAAACCTCAGCAAAAAGAACGCAAGCAAGCAAAAATCGAAATAGGTATGTATGTGCGTATAACAGGACAACAGGCTGTGGGCGAGGTAATGTCACTTGCTAAAAATTCTGCTGTCGTTCGTTTTGGTGCTATAAAATCAACCGTTTCTATCGATAGATTACAACTAAGCGAAGCACCCAAAGAGGAGGTTCGCAAAGTCTCATTCCTCACTAGCGAAACACAAGAGCAGTTGCATCATAAACGCTTGAATTTCAAGGAAGATATTGATATTCGCGGAATGCGAGGTGAGGAAGCGGTGCAGACAATTGGCTATTTCCTTGATGATGCGGTCGTGTGCAATGTACATCGTTTGCGTATTTTGCACGGAACAGGAAACGGTATTCTACGCACCCTTGTGCGCCAGTATCTTAGTACAATGCCATTCGTTAAGCATTTCCACGATGAACACGTACAGTTCGGTGGCGCAGGTATCACAATTGTGGAACTGGAATAACAGGCTACTGCTTCGCTATTGCCGCAATTAGTAACATCAGCGAAAAAACAAACAATGTAACCGCAGTCTTGCCAAGCAGGGGATTGAGGAGTGCGCCTTGCGCTTTTTTCAGAATTGTCCAATTCTTTATGTGCAGGGCAAGATAAATAGAAATGATAGGCAAGCTCCACAGGTGTACTTTCATCCAGACAGGATACATTACAGCTATTGCCACAACGCCGGCAAGCATATAGCACCACGCCATAATATTGCGCCCAAAGATGACCACAGTTGTTCTCTTGTTGACTGCCTTGTCGTCCTCCATATCCCTGTAGTTGTTTACAATGAGCACGTTGGCTGCAAGCAACCCCACAGCAAACGATGTTAATAGCGTGTGGAGGTCAAAAGAGCCTGTCTGTAGATAACAGGTGAAGGTTACGGGGACTATGCCAAAGAATATTATGACAGCAACGTCACCCAAGCCGTGATGAGAGAGAGGGTAGGGACCGGCACTGTATCCCAATGCAAACAGAGCAACAGCAACACCTACGAATACAAGCCACCAAGGACCAATGAACAGCATCGCACAACCTACGATTGCTGCAAGCGTCAGTGTAGCATAAGTGGCACGTTTCATAGCCCGGGGCGAAATTTCACCCTCGGTTACTCCGCGACGGAATCCCTCGCGTCCCTTCCTGTCAATGCCGTTCTTGTAGTCGTAATATTCGTTTCCGAAATTAGAGGCAACCTGTGCCAATGCAGCAAAAAGAGTGCACAATAGCACCACAGTGGTGTTGGACGAACCTTGCAACAACGCACAGGCCGTGCCACAAATAACCCCGGCGAGGCTCACCGGCAGTGTTCTCAACCGCATAGCTTCAATCCACTTCTTCATTCTGTTAACTGTTTATGCAGTTGTTCTCTCCTTGTACCTAATGCAGTAGACATATATGAGCAGAATCACATTCATCAACAAGGCATAGATGATAGCCGGCAATGCCATCTCGCCGCTGTTGAAAATGAATGGCGACGATGCAATGGCAATAGCCTGTGCCGCGTTCTGCATACCCACTTCAATGACAATTGTGCGTCTGACGGCTGTACTTGAACCACCTATGCGTGACAAACCACCGCTGCAAAGTATGGCAAGCAGAATTAGTAACGCTCCCGACATACCAAGCACGGCAAAATTGTCGGCAATCTCGCGTCTGTATTGCAGGAAGAATACAGTTGCAAGCGTCAACAGTGCGGGGAAAGCCAGCTTGCCAAGTATCCGTGCTGTCTTTACTGCAGCCAAGGGCTTTATCTTACAGAAAAGTCTGCCTGCCAGCAGCGGAACAAACAGTAGTACAATATTCTGCACGAACAGTTTGCCAATGGGTAAATGTATTTCCACTCCGTTGGCGCTCGATACAAATTCAGCTACAAAACCCATTATGAAAGGCAGGGTGAAAAGTGTTATAATGCTGCTAAGCGCAGTCAGGGTTACCGAAAGAGCAACATCACCCTTTGCAAGCATAGAGAAAACATTTGACGAACTTCCACCCGGGCAACACGCCACAAGTACCAATCCCATAAAATATATTGGTGGCAACTTCAATATCCACGCAACGCCAAACGCAATTAGCGGTAACAGAATGATTTGCCCGGTCATACCAAGCAGCACAGCCTTTGGCTGTTTGAGAACATTGGCAAACGCCTCTTTGCTCAGGTCAATGCCCAGCAGGAACATTAACACAATGAGAATGGGCATCACAATCCATATTGTATTCATAAACGGAATCTTTTTACAGTCAATAAAATCGACCCCACAAAAATAAGGCGAATATTCGGTTTCTCAAATTGATTGCATAGTTATCTCTTTGTATAAAATAGTCGGTTGTTGAGAAAATGCGGTTTTTTTATTGAAAAAGCATTAAATAATCTGAGTACGATATAAGCCAATCAAATCGCGAACTTGGCATTTCGAAAGGAACATAGCAACGAGACGTGTTGTTAAGGGTTTGCGACCAACGCACACCCTCTCCCGATGGATACATGTTTCAATCCACGCACCCGTGTGGGGTGCGACATATACAATCCTCCGCTCCACGCAGTTACAACTGCGTGGAGCGGAGGATTATACGAGGTGTATTTCTCTTACTTTGCCTCTTTTTCTATTTCGTCTTCAACGAGGTGGATTTTCTCGAGGATAACTTTGGCGTCTTGTTTTAGCTTTTCAACCTTTTGGCGCATTACGTCGACAAGGCTTGCTCCCTTTTTGTTCGACACGCTAAGGAAACCGATGTTGTTCTCGTAGGTTGCGATTTCGCTCTTCATTGCCTCGTACTGGCGAATGAGGTGGTCGCGTTCGCGCTGTAGGCTGTTGCCACCTTTGCCAATGTTGTTGCGGAAGTTGGCAAGCTTGCGTTCGTTGGCGTTGGTGTGTAGTTTGTCATATAGCGCATTGGTTGCCTCGCGGTATTCTTTGTAGAGTTTGTCCTTTTCCTTGAATGGTACAAAGCCTATGCTGTTCCACTCTTGTGTGAGGGCTGCGAGTTGTTTGGTTTGTTCGGCTGCAGGCAGGGTGGTGTCTATTGCTTTGATTTTCTCGATTACTTCGCGTTTGAGCTTCATATTTTCTTGCTCAACATTGCGTTGTGATGATGTTGCAGCATTACGACGCTCAAAGAAGTAGTCGCAGGCACTGACGAAGCGTTTCCACAACGCCTCGGAGTGTTTCTGAGCTACAGCACCAACCTCTTTCCACTCTTTCTGTAATTTGGCGAGCTTGTCGGCTGTTGCTTTCCAATCCTCACTATCCTTGAGTTGTTCGGCCTGTTCGCAGAGTTCTTTTTTGCGTTCGAGGTTCTTGGCGAGTGTGCTCTTTGCCTCTTTGAAGAATTCGCTCTTCTGCACGAAGAAGTGGTCGCACGCTGCGCGGAAACGCTCGAATATCTTGAGATTCATCTTCTGTGGCGCGAAACCAATCTCTTTCCATTTTGCCTGGAGGTCAAGAATTTGCTGTGTAGCGTTGTTCCACGCTTGGTATGTGGTGAGCGCAGTGAAGTCCATCTGCTCTATCTGCTCACAAATTGCAGCCTTTTTATCGAGGTTTTCCTGCTCTTTTTCTTTCTTTGCTTCAAAGTGCTCCTGATGGCGACGGTTGATTATTGTCGATGCTGCCTTGAAGCGGTTCCAAACCTCCTCGCGCAAGTCGGGGGCAACGGGGCCTGTTTCGCGGAATTCATTGTGTAGTTGCTGCAACTGGCGGAATGCGCTGATGACATCGGCCTCCTCGGCAAGTGCTTCGGCCTGTGTGCATAGCATTGTCTTTGTTTCAAGGTTTTTCTTGAAATCGTATTCGCGGAATTCATTGTTGATTTTCAACACATCGTAGAATTGCTCGCCGAGCAGCTGGTATTGCTTCCACAACGGTGCTACCTGGCTTTGAGGTATGTTCTTTATCTCTTTCCAGGCTGCTTGTACTGCGCGGAATTCGTTTACTTCGGGAGTGCCTTGTGCTGCTTTTTCTACAAGTGCCTGTAGTTGTTCGAGCAACTGTTGTTTCTTCTCAAAATTCTCCTGCATCTCCTTTTCCTGTGCAGCTAACCAGGCATTGCGTTTTGCTTTTATTTGGTTGAGGTGTTGTTTGAAGGGTTCTTCGAGTTCATCGGGCTGTGGAACAAAGAGTGCCTCTTCGCCACCACCTGCAATGTGCTCCTTGAGTGCTGCCTCTATCTCTGCTGTGCGCATGCGGTAGAAGAGTACCTTCAATGCCTCTGTTTCGGCTTTGCCGTTGAGCGCATCGTCGCTCTCGGCTATTGCCTTGAGGCGTTCGATGATTTCCTGACGGCTTGCCGGTTTTGCTACTTCGGTTTCGTTGGTTGCATCTTCTGCTGGCACTTGTGGAGTATCCTCGTTGATGCTGTTCTGCTCTGTAAACTCAGTCGTAGCGGCATTGACAGCCTCATTAGGAGTACTCGTAATGTTCAGCTCTTGTGGCTGTACATTCGATTTGATACTTTCGCTCATTGTCTTTGATTTTTTGGTTTATAAAAATACAATGCAAAAACATTGTGGCTTCCCATTTTTCTGATGGAAAGCCATCCATATTTTTCTTCAGTTTCTGCAAATATAATGTTTATTTTAAGAAACTGTTTAAGAAACGGTCTAATTTTCTGTGAAAATGTGCTTCGCTGATAAAAAAGGGTGTTTGACTGCCTTTATTCCAGTTCAACATCTATTATGCAGGGGAAAGCATAGCTGCGGTCGTTGCGTAGGTTGAGGCTGCGATGCATATTGGCGATTGTGCGGCGTGGCTTCACGCGTGCAATCTTTTTGCCTTTGTGGCGTATGGTGACTTTCTTGTCAAGGTTGACAAGGTTGTCGTTGAGGTAGATGGTGAGTCTTGTGTAATCGCACTGCTCGATGTTTATCTCGTTTCCTTCGATGTTTGCAATGACTGTCTTACCCTGTTCAACTTCGTCGGCGGGGGCTGTCAGCCAGTAGAAGTGCTCGCGTGTGACAAACTCCTGTCGCCATACGATTTGTTTGGGGTAGGGAGCACGGCGGTATTGTGCCATCCAACTCAAAGCAACGGTGTCGACACGCTCCATCCAGTGGCCTTTGTCTTTTATAATGTTGTTGCTGTGTGTGTATTTGCCGGGGTGCGCCGCGCTGAGCGAATCCATTACCAATGACTTCTCTTTTGCCAGTGTGTTACGGTTGTAGTAGTGGTCGTTCTCACCCATCCATATCATAAATGGTGTGTTTATCAGGTTAATCTGTGATGCTTCGCCCGGGTGACCGGCCATCATTGATGCGGCGGCCCACTTGTCGGCCATACGGGGTGCAAGACGCCATACACCATCGCCACCGGCCGAATAACCGAGCAGATATACTTTATTCGGATTTACACCTTCAAAAACGACGCAGGCTCTGATTACATCTTCAAGCAGTTCATCGAGTCCTTTGCGATGCCACAAATCCGATGTGTTCCACGGTGCGCGTGGGGCTATATAAACGCCTTCAGTGGGTTCATATAGATAAATCTGGTTCATCCATTGCTCGTCGTTCACCTCCTTGGGGCAATTTCCGCCTCCGTGCATTGAAATGTATAGGCTGCGACCATCCATTGGCGCATTGCCGAATACGCGGCACGCACAAGCCAATTTAATTGAATCGTGAGAGATGGTCATTCGTTGCCATTGATGTCCAAGCTCTTTTGCGCTCTTTCTGAGCCAAAGCGAATCAATTATGTAAGCGGCTTCGTTGCAGTCGCTCTTACTTAGTTTCTTGTTCGCAAATTTCTGTTCTGCAAGCTCTCCTTTTGGGGCTTTCAGCCAGGCTTGGAAATCCTGTATTTGCGCTGTTGATACACTTGGGGTAACAAACAACAATGCCGCTATTGCGGCAATTGTTGGTATGAGTTTCTGTTTTTTCATTGTGTTATGACATTAATTGACTCAGCAGCATTGATATTATCATATAGAAGGTCATACCGCTGAGGTCGTTTATAATCTGTATGAATGGGCCTGTAGCAACAGCCGGGTTGATGTTTATCCTTTCGAGCACCATTGGGATGAGTGTGCCGAATCCCGAGGCAAATAGCACTACAACAAAAAGGCTGAGCGGAACGGAGAGGGTGACAATGTCAACTGCTCCGTACATAAAGAAGTTGTAGATGTATACCATAAGCGACAGAATTGTGGCGTTTATTATGGCAACGACCATCTCCTTTATTATGTGCCTGAAGATGTGCTTGGGATTGAGGGAGTTGTTGGCAAGTCCCTGCACGGCAATTGCCGACGACTGGGTGCCCACATTACCTCCCATACCTGCAAGCAGGGGAATGAAAAGCGCCATTTCGGGGTGATTGCCAAGGGTGTTGGTGAAACAGTTGAGTAGAAGTGACGAGCCAATACCTCCCAACATTCCGACAATGAGCCACGGCAGACGTGCTTTTGACTGGACAAACACGCTGTCGCTTGTTTCGATGTCTTGGGTAAGACCGGCGGTGAGCTGTTGGTCGTGCTCGGTCTGCTCACGAACCTCGTCCATAATGTCGTCGACGGTAATCTGTCCCACAAGACGGTTGATTTTGTCGACAACGGGTATTGCTACAAGGTTGTACTTTTCAATGAGCATAGTAACCTCGTCAATGGGGGTGTCCACATCGACGCTGATTATTTTGGTGTCCATCACGTGCTTTACCTTTGACACCGATGGGCTTGTAATCATCTTTTTCAGTGGGAAGAGTCCGCAAAGACGCTCGTCGTCGTCCACAACATAGATGTAATATATGTCGTCGAGTTCTTCGGCCTGTTGGCGCATTTCCTTCAGACACTCGGGCATACTCCAGTTGCCGTTAACGACAACCATCTCGGTACTCATAAGACCACCGGCGGTATCTTCGTCGTACTGCAAGAGGTCTACGATGTCGCCGGCAAGCTCAATATCCTGGATGTTTGAAAGCACCTCCTCTTGCTTTTCTTCATCCATATCGCGGATAATCTCAACAGCGTCGTCGGTGTCCATATAGTTGACGAAACGCTTCGCGATAGCCTCTGATGGCAGTTCTTCGAGAAGGTCGTTACGCAAGTCTTCGTCCATCTCAATGAGGGCGTCGGCTGCTGTTTCGTTGTCGAGCTGACGGTAGAGGAAACGTGCCTGTTCAGTGGTGAGCTCAAGACAAATCTCGGCAATGTCGGCAGGGTGTAGTCTGGATACGGCTTCCTGCAACAATACGGAGTCTTTTTTCTCTATCAGCTCCTTTATATGGTTGATGAATTCCTGTGTCATAAATCTCTGCTTTTATGCCAAATCACGTTCAACTTTGTTTGTCAATTCGATAAAGTCATTTATCGATAATTGCTCGGGGCGTTTGTCGAGAACCGGGTCGCTCAACAGGGGCGATTCCTTGCCTACGATTTGTTGTATCGAGTTCCTTAATTTCTTTCGTCTTTGGTTGAATGTGCCCTTTACAATTCTGCGGAACAGCTCTTCGTTACATTCCAAAGCCTCGCGGCTGTTGCGCTTCATCAAAACAACGGCACTCTTTACCTTTGGAGGGGGTGAGAATACATTCTCGTCGACGGTGAAAAGGTATTCTACATCGTACCACAACTGGATGAAAATGCTCAGTATGCCGTATGCTTTAGTGCCGGGCTTGGCAGCAAGGCGTTCGCCGACCTCCTTCTGAATCATTCCGCTACAATAGGGGATGAACTCCTTGTAGTCGAGCATCCTGAAGAATATTTGACTCGAGATGTTGTAGGGGTAATTGCCTATGAGCATAAATTGTTCGCCATTGTACAGGCGGTCGAGGTGCATTTTCAGGAAGTCATCGGGGATGATGTTCTCTTCTTGTAGTTGGGGAAGGTTGTTGCATAGGTAGGTTACCGACTCCTCGTCAATCTCCACAACCTTTAGGGGATGAGGCTTCTCAAGCAAAAAGCGGGTTAAAACACCCATACCCGGGCCAACCTCCAGTATGGGGATGCCGGGACATACATCAACGGTGTCTGCAATTCTCTTTGCAATGGACAAATCGATGAGAAAATGTTGTCCTAATCTTTTTTTTGCCGTTACTTCCTTCATCTCCGGTCGCTTTTTTATTTAATAATGCTTAAAAAAGCAGTTTTTCTTCAATAATTATTTTATCTTTGCGAAAATACTTGCGCTTAATTAACGCTGCCGCAATGTTGCAAAGTTAACCAAAACTATTAAAAACACTCCAAAAGTTGTGAAAAAGATTTTAAATAATACACTAAAAACGGTATTGCCGCTCCTTTTGGGCGCTTTCATCCTGTATATGGTGTACGATGATTTCGATTTTACCAGACTTTGGAGCGAACTGAAGAATATGAATTTGCTTTGGTTCGCTGTTTCTGTGTTTTTTGGTATAATGAGCCACGTTCTCCGCGGATGGCGATGGAAACTCACTCTCGCTCCTTTGGGCTATAACCCTTCGGCTGCCACTTGCGTGGATTCGGTATATTTGGCCTATGCTGCAAATCTTGTTTTGCCACGTGTGGGCGAGGTGTCGCGTTGTGTGGTTCTTGAAAAATATGAACACGTTCCTTTTGCACACGCATTGGGTACGTTGGTAATGGAAAGGATGATTGACACGCTAATGGTGCTGCTGATAACTTTTGTGGCTGTTGCCATTCAGTGGCCGGTGTTCTGTGAGTTCTTGAGTGAAACGGGTATCCAGATTCCTGGAAGTGCGATACTCTCCTCTCCGCGTGGCTTGGTGGTTGCGATATTGTCTGTTATAGCAATAGCCGTGTTGCTGTTTTTGTTATTACGTAAGTTGTCTGTTTGGAAAAGGATAAAGTCTTTTGCTGCACGTTTTATGGAGGGTGTCCTCTCTTTGAGAAAGATGAAGAACTCCCGCCTGTTTGTGCTGGAAACAGTGGGTATATGGTTCTGTTATTTTATGCAGTTCTATCTATGCTTTTTCTGTTTTGGGTTCAGCAGTGATTTGTCTGTGGCGGCAGCATTGTTGCTCTTTGTGGGTGGCAGCATTGCAGTTGTGGTGCCTACACCCAATGGCGCAGGTCCTTGGCACTATGCCATAATAAGCATAATGGTGCTTTATGGAATATCTACAACCGATGCACAGGTTTTCGCGTTGATAGTACATAGCACCCAGACATTGCTGGTTGCTGTTCTTGGCCTTTATGCTATAGCGGCATTGCAGTTAAAAGGGTTGAATGTGAATAGAACAAATAAAAGGAATTGATGTTTAAATACTTATAAATTTTTTAATTATGGCAATAACAATCAAAGATCTTCAACCACGTGAGGTGTGGAAGCACTTCGAGGCGTTGACACAGGTGCCACGTCCATCGGGACACCTTGAGAAAATTCAGAAATATCTGCTCGATTTCGGTAAGAGTATTAATGTGGAAACTTGGCAGGATGAGGCCGGCAATATCATTATGCGCAAGCCTGCTACTCCCGGTCTTGAGAACCGTAAAGGTATAATCCTGCAGGCACATATGGATATGGTGCCACAGAAGACTCCCGATAGTACTCACGACTTCATTAATGACCCTATTACAACTGTTGTGAAGGGTGATTGGCTCTATGCCGACAACACTACACTTGGTGCTGACAATGGTCTTGGTGTTGCTGCGATTATGGCCATTATGGAGGATGCATCGCTTCAGCACGGTCCTCTGGAGGCACTCATTACCGCTGACGAGGAAACCGGAATGTTCGGTGCCTTTGGCTTGAAAGGCGGTGAGCTGGAGGGCGAGCTGTTGCTGAACCTTGATTCAGAGGAAGAGGGTGTTCTCTACATTGGTTGCGCCGGTGGTCTTGACATCTCTGCTTCTATGGAGTTTATGGAAGAGGAGAGCGACGATGCTGATGTTGCTGTACGCGTGCAACTCAAAGGTTTGCGTGGCGGTCACTCAGGCCTTGAAATCAACGCCGGTCGTGGTAATGCAAACAAGCTGATGGCGCGTTTCGTGCGTGAGGCTATGGACGAGTGTGGCGTTGTGCTTGCAAGCTGGAATGGCGGTAATATGCGCAATGCTATCCCTGCAAGCTGTGAGGTTGTTCTCACATTGCCCGAGGAGGCTATTGATGAACTCAAGGAGATTGCTGCAAAGTACGAGGCTCTCTACAACAGCGAGTATGCTACAATTGAAGAGGGTATTACCCTTACTGTAAGTGAAGTGGATATGCCTGAGACTGTTGTCCCCGAGGAGATTCAGGATAATCTTGTAGATGTGATTCTTGCTTGCCACGATGGTGTGTTGCGTTTTATCCCTACAATCCCCGATACCGTCGAGACTTCAAGCAACCTCTCTATTGTCAAGATTGGCGAAGGCAAGGCCGAAATAAATATCCTTGCCCGTAGTTCTTGTGATACAATGAAGGAGTATCTTGCATTGCAGCTTTCAAGCTGTTTTGCAATGGCAGGTATGAAGGTTGAGCTGAGTGGCGGTTACAGCGGTTGGCAGCCTAATGTGAACTCACCTCTGTTGGCTGCTCTCAAGACTGCATATAATGATATGTTTGGCAAGTTGCCCGATGTACGCGTTATCCACGCCGGCCTTGAGTGTGGTATCATATCAACAAACTATCCAAAAATGGATATGGTGTCGTTTGGCCCCACATTGATGTCACCTCACTCTCCGACAGAGCGTGTTGAAATACCTACCGTAGAGAAATTCTACTCATTGGTTAAGGCACTCGTGGTTAACGGCGTGCTCTAACAAGGGCGGTCCGATAATGATAAAAAGTTCCCTTCGGGGAACTTTTTTTATTGGATTATGCGTGTTGTTTTACAACGCTTTTTGCTATCTTCGCAAGTAGAGAGTTTTTTATTATGGAGCATCCCGAAAATAGTAATGAATATAAAGGGCTGAAGGTGAACGATGGAGTGGAATCCCTCGGGTCTGTAAATCCCTATCTTGCGGCAATGAGGCGCAAAAAAGCAGCACGGTTGTCGGTGAATGATTATGTCGAGGGTGTGTTGCGTGGTGATGTGACGGTGCTCAGCCGTGCTGTGACGTTGCTCGAAAGTCTACTGCCCGAGCATCAGGCTATGGCTCAGGAGGTGGTCGAGAAGTGCTTGCCATATTCAGGAAACTCCTTGCGTGTTGGTATAACAGGCGTTCCGGGTGCAGGAAAGAGCACATCGATAGATGCTTTCGGTATGCACCTTCTCTCAAATACAGACGGAAAACTTGCAGTGCTTGCGGTTGACCCAAGTAGTGAGCGCAGTAAGGGCAGTATCCTGGGTGATAAAACACGAATGGAACGTTTGTCGGTGCATCCTCGGGCTTTTATACGTCCCAGCGCTTCGGCCGGTTCGCTTGGAGGCGTGGCACGAAAAACGCGCGAAACGATAATCCTGTGCGAGGCGGCCGGGTATGACAATATATTTGTTGAAACGGTGGGTGTAGGTCAAAGCGAAACTGCCGTGTATTCGATGGTCGATTTCTTTCTCCTTATACAAATTGCCGGTGCCGGTGATGAACTGCAAGGTATCAAGCGCGGTATAATGGAGATGGCAGACGGCATTGTGATCAACAAGGCCGATGGTGACAATGCCGACGAAGCGCGACGTGCTGCCGTGCATTACAGAAATGCCTTGCAGCTGTTCCCTATGCCGGTTTGCGGTTTCCGTCCCGAGGTACTTACTTACTCTGGCTTCTACGACCTTGATATAGACAAGGTGTGGGGAATGGTTGTCAATTATATCAATAAGGTGAGAGCGAATGGCTGTTTTGAAGAACGCCGTCGTTTTCAGCAACGCTATTGGATGTATGAGGCGATTAATGAACAGCTGAAGAGCCGTTTCTATAATACTGAAGGTATGGAAGAACTGCTTTCCCGCTATGAGCAGTTGCTTCTTCAGGGCAAGACAACCTCTTTCGCCGCGGCAAATAAGGTTCTTGATTTCTATGATAAAGCAGAAAATGAAAATGTCTGACAAAAAGGAATTGAGGCGTTTGGTGCGTGCCGGTATTGCACAAATGGATAGTTGCGAAAAGGAGAAACGTTCAATGGCCATTTGTGAAGAGGTTGAAAAATACCTTGCAGAGAGTGCCGCCAGGGTGATTGCTCTTTTTTCGCCACTTGGCGATGAACCGCTGATATGGCCACTGGTGGAGCAAATGTCGAAAAGCCTTTCGGTTGTGTTGCCTCGTGTCGAGGGCGATATTATGAATTTCTACACTTATGATAAGGAGGCGATGTCAGTAGGTGCTTTCGGAATCAATGAACCCCGGACGGGAGTGTCGGTGTCGCCTTGTGATATTGATGCCATTATTGTCCCGGGAGTGGCTTTCACTGCCTGTGGCGCAAGAATGGGACGTGGAAAAGGATTTTATGATAAATATCTTTCGCAAGATGGTTTTTCGGCATTGAAGATTGGTGTATGCTTCAGTGAACAAATAGTCGATCATATTCCCGTAGAACAGCACGATGTGGCAATGGATGTGGTCATATACAAATAATGGAGAGCTTTTAAAGCTCTCCATTATTTGTATATGCATCTGTTGTGATATGTTATGATGCGAGAATCTCTTGTGCGCGTACAGTGTCCTTGTCAATAGGTTTGTCGTCCTTGATTGCCTTTGTGAAAGGAATGTATACGATTTCGTTATTTCGCAAACCGACCATTACGTTGCGTTGGCCTTCGAGCAATGCATCAATGGCTGCAACGCCCAAGCGGCTTGCAAGGATGCGGTCGTTTGCAGTGGGGCTACCGCCACGCTGCAAGTAGCCAAGGATTGATACGCGTACGTCAAGCTCGGGGAAACGTTTGCGCATTCCGTCGGCTACCTCCATAATGTTGTAGTCTTTTTCACGTCCCTCGGCAAAAAGTACGATACTGCTGCTCTTTGTACGGCGCAAGCCATTTGCAATGAACTGGTTGATTTTCTCAAACTCAGGGTCAATCTCGGGCAATACGCACGCCTCGGCACCTGTTGCGATAGTTCCGTTGAGGGCAAGGAAACCGGCATCGCGTCCCATTACTTCAACAATGAACAGACGTTCGTGTGACGATGCTGTGTCACGTATTTTATCGACACACTCCATAATGGTGTTCAATGCGGTGTCGTAACCGATTGTTGTATCTGTGCCGTAGAGGTCATTGTCGATGGTACCTGGCAATGCGATACAAGGAATATCGAATTCACGTGCAAGGTTGTATGCACCGGTGATTGAACCGTCGCCACCAATGACAACAAGAGCGTTGATGCCCTCTTTCTGCAAGGTTTCGTATGCTTTTGCGCGTCCTTCCTCGGTCTTGAATTCATCGCAGCGGCTTGTCTTAAGGATTGTACCTCCACGTTGGATGATGTTGCTGACATTCTCGGTCTTGAACTCCTTGATTTCTCCGGTCATAAGTCCTTTGTAACCACGGTAGATTGCTTTTACTTTGATTCCGTGGAATATGCAGGCACGTGTCACGGCGCGAATGGCTGCATTCATACCGGGTGCGTCACCTCCCGATGTCAAGATACCGACGCATTGGATTTTGTTTTTCATATTATCTGTTATTATAGTTGATTATAGCCTGTTTGCAGTTTTCCATAAGCCACTTGGGAGTGGAAGTCGCGCCACAAATACCTATTGAGTGTACTCCTTGTGTGAGGGTGAGGTCAAGGTCTTCGGGGCCTTCTATCTGATAGGAGTGTGGGTTCATCTTTTTACATTCGTCGAACAGTATGCGTCCGTTGGAGCTTTTCTTGCCGCATACGAAAAAAATCAGTTCGTGCGATTTTGCAAAGTTGCCAATGCCGTCGAGGCGGTTTGCTACCTGGCCACATACGGTGTTGAATGATTCGCACTCCCTGTCTTTGTTGACATACTCCTTTATTTCGCTGACTACCTGTTTGTAACCCTCGAGTGATTTTGTCGTTTGTGAGTATATGTATGTGTTCTTGTCTTTTGCAATCTTGTCTATCTGGGAGCTCTTTTCAATGACAGTTGCAGTGCCGTGTGTCTGTCCTACAAGGCCAAGAACCTCGGCGTGTCCGGCTTGGCCGTATATCACGATTTGGCTGTTGTCGTTGTCGGCTTCCTGCCATTTCTTCTTTATGCGTTGTTGGAGTTTGAGCACAACAGGGCAGGTGGCGTCGATTATTTCGAGATTGTTCTTTTGGGCAATCAGATAGGTTGCAGGTGGCTCTCCGTGTGCCCTAAGGAGTACCTTCGCATTGTGCAGTTTGGCAAATTCCTCGTGGTTTATGGTGATTAGCCCTAATTTTTCAAGTCTGTCACACTCTATGCGGTTGTGCACAATGTCACCAAGGCAATAGAGCGTTTCGCCCTTTTGCAACTCCTCTTCGGCTTTCTTTATGGCGGTGGTCACACCAAAGCAGAATCCTGAATGTTCGTCAATCTCAATATTGAGCATTATTTTGTGATGTTATTGAATTTTTCAATCAACCATTCCATCTGTTCCTCGCGGGTGAGGTTGCTGTTGTCGAGCAACAGGGCATCCTCGGCCTGTTTGAGTGGGCTTACTTCACGTGTCTGGTCTATGTGGTCGCGCTGGAGCACGTTCTCCAGGATTTCTTGGAAGTCGGCGCTGTCGCCGCGTGCGGTGAGTTCATCGTAACGGCGCTGTGCACGCACTTGTGCCGATGCGGTAACGAAGATTTTCATTTCGGCATCTGGGAAAACGGTTGTTCCTATATCGCGTCCGTCCATTACAATTCCTTTCTTTTCGCCCATTTCACGTTGTTGCGCAATCATTTCGCTTCGCACAAAATCAAGAGCCGCAACCTGGCTGACAACTTGTGATACTTCAAGGGTGCGTATCTCGTGCTCAACATTTACACCATTGAGGAATGTCAGTGAGTTCTTTGTTTCGGGGTCGGCCTCAAAGGTTATATGTATGTCTTTCATCTTGCTGCGCAAGGTCTCAGTGTTTATGATCTTGTTGTTGATGAGTCCGTTTTGCATACAGTAAAGCGCTACGGCGCGGTACATTGCGCCGCTGTCAAAGTAGAGGTAGCCTATGTTGCGTGCAAGGGATTTGGCCATTGTGCTTTTTCCGCACGATGAGAATCCATCGATGGCTATGATAATCTTTTTCATTGTATGTCGTGGTTTTTTGTTTTTCTTTCCAATCAAATTGAATAGGCGATGTTGAACAGCAGCGACGATGAGGATGTGTGCAACTGGCTGAATGAGGCTCCGAATTTTACCTTATTAATATGGAGGCCTGCACCAAGGCTGAAACCGGTCAGTCCTTTGCCTGTTGAGAGCTCTCTGCTCATTCTGTAATTGTAACCTATCGATGCGTAAAAATTGTTGCCTATCAAGACGTCTGCCCCCAGAATGATGTGCTTCAACAGCAATTCTCCGAAATTGTCCTTGCTCCCGTCTGCATTGTAAAAATCTGTGCTCCTCCATCTGTGCAGGTCGACAAATGTTACCGAAAGCAGTATTGGTGCGTACGAAAGACGTTTGGTGAGTCCTAATTGGATGTCTATGGGCATTATTTCGTGTTTTTCTTCAAAGGTCATCACTTGACCACCAAGGTTCTTGAATGTGAGCGATGCCGAAAAATCAATATCTTGGTTGTAGTAGTTCAAGCCAAGGTCTACACCCAAAGCAAGTGAATTGAGGCTTTCGTATTGTGAGTAGATGAATTTTCCCGAAACACCACCGCTCCAATGCTCGCTCAACAGGTAGCAATACATGAAGCTCAGTTCAATATCCATCGCGCGGAATGTTCCGGTGAAGATGTTGTCCTGTGTGTATCCGTCGAATGTGCCATAATCAATGTATCGTGCTGCGACTGCACCGGATGAGCGTTCGCCGAAAGTCTTATTGAAGGCTGCACCGGCAACTTTGCTACCGCTCATGTATGTCATGAATGAGAGGTCGATGGTCTTGTCCGATACGTTGATGAGCAATGCCGGGTTATGCATGGCCATTGACAAGTCGTCTTCGATGACCGATATGTTGCTGCCACCCAAGGCTGCTGCACGTGACGAGTAGGGTAGCCTTAGAAAATTAAAGGCGCTCTCTCCACCCTGAGCCAAAATGGTTGCCGGGATGAGCAAAAACAGATATAGAATTGTTCTTATTTGCTTCACGTTGTTGGTTTTTGTAGTTGCGCTTTGTCTGTGACAAAGATATTCTGTTTGCGAAGATAATGCTTTTTTTTATCTTTTCTTGCTGCAACCTTATAAAATACCCTTTTTATAATTAAATATTGTTCTGGGATATGTGCTGTTTTGTGCACTATTTCCGGAAAAATATATTAAAAATAAAAAAAAGATGAAATAAGTCGTGCGTATTGAAAAATATTGTTTATTTTTGTCGATTAGAAAGTGTAACCTTGCAAAATATATACAAATACGATAATGGACAAAGGAAAAAAACAGGATTTTAAAGGCGTTGAGCTGCTCGAGGTAAAAAAGAGCGCTAAAGCCAATTTGGAGCAGAATCGTACAACCTGGCTATTGTTGGGTTTTGTGTTTGCTCTCGTTTCGCTGTTTGCCGGACTTGAGCTTACAGCCTTCCAAGATGAAGAGGAACAGCCAGCCCCAAAGAGCAAGTCAAAGGACGACATCATTGTAGTAGTTGAGGAAATTCCACCTTTGGTTATTGAGAAGAAGGTTATTCCTCCTCCACCACAGGCAAAGAAAATTGTCGATGTGATTAAGGTCGTAGAGGAAGATGTTGAAATCGAAGAGCAGGAGCTTGTATCAGTTCAGGATATGAGCGAGTATGCCGATGTAGAGGAAACAGACGTCCTTTATGTTGAAGAGGAGGTTGAAGAGGAACAAATCTTTGACGTAGTAGAGGAGCAACCTGAATTCCCCGGTGGTATGAAGGAACTTATGAAGTACTTCAAGGATAATATCAAATACCCACGCGTTTCACGTGACAACAACTCACAGGGTAAGACTTTTGTGAAGTTTACAGTGAACACCGACGGTTCAATCCAGGATACAGAGGTTATCCGTTCATCGGGTGACATCTATCTTGACAAGGAGGCTATCCGCGTTATTGAGGCGATGCCAAAATGGAAGCCCGGTCGTCAGTTGGGTAAGGCTGTGCGTGTGAAATTTGTATTGCCGGTTAACTTCCGTTTGCAGTAACAATTGATAACAACATAAAAAAGAGGCTGCGATGCAGCCTCTTTTTTTAATTAAAGAATAACGATATGTATAATTGGGAGAATTTAAGGGATATAATAAATGAGTTTATAGACAAACTTGAGTTTGAACGTGAACCACGTGAGTTGTATGCTCCGGTGCGTTACACTCTGGAGCAGAGTGGTAAACGTGTGCGTCCCGTGCTGTTTCTTCTTGCTTATAATATGTATAAGGAGTGTGTGCGTGAGGCTTTGTATCCTGCTGTGGCCGTGGAAACCTATCACAACTACACGCTCATTCACGACGATGTGATGGACAGAGCTGTGATACGCCGTGGAAAACCGACGGTGTGTGCCAAGTGGGGCGATACAGCAGCAATACTCTCGGGTGACACGATGCTTGTGCTCGCCTATGAATTCCTTTCACATGTTCCTGCCGAAAAACTCCCTGCAATGCTTGCGCTTTTCACAGAAACCGCAAAAGAGATTGGCGATGGTCAACAGTATGACCTCGATTTTGAGAAACGCGACGATGTGACCGAAGAGGAGTATATGGAGATGATTCGTCTAAAGACCTCGGTGCTTCTTGCTGCGTCGCTCAAACTTGGTGGTATTCTTGCCGGTGCAAGTGACAGTGACCTTGCAAATCTGTATAAATATGGTGAAACAATAGGACTTGCTTTCCAGTTGCAGGATGACCTTCTTGATGTATATGCCGACGAGAAAGTGTTCGGAAAGAAAATCGGAGGTGATATCTGCTGTAACAAGAAGACATTCCTGTTGATAACAGCTATGAACCTTGCTTCGCCGGCACAACTTGCACAGATGAAGAAGTGGATGGATAAAGAGGATTTTGATGCGCAGGAGAAGGTGGCTTGGTTTACTGCTCTGTATAACGAACTTGGCGTAAAGGCTGTTTGCGAAAAACGTATTCGTGAACTTTTTGCAAAATGTGATGCTTATATGGATGCAATATCTGTTGCGGAAGAAAAGAAGGTCGCACTAAAGGCTTTTGCCAATATGATTCTGAACCGTAATCTTTAATATATAATACAGACAAAGGATGCCTTATCGTCGATTGCCAAAAACAGACCAGGCTCGTATACGTGCTCTGAAAGCTGCGGTTGAGAGCAGTGTCAAGGGCGGAATATTCACTCAGGTGTTGACTCATAATACATATCACCGTGCAAAGGAGTTGCTTGAACGCTTTTCGCGCGAAGTGGATATGTACAAGCGATGTGTTGCCGAGCAGTCGTCAAAAAGAGGCAATGAACAGTATGAGGCTGCCCTTAAAAAGGCAAGGATGTATGTTTCGCACTTCATTCAAGTGTTGAGTATGTGTATAATGCGTGGTGAGATAGCCCGTAACAAGCGCCCATATTATGGCTTGCCCGAGAATGAGGACACCGTGCCCAATCTCTTTTCTGAGGCTTCGGTCCTTGAATGGGGACAGAAGATTATTTCCGGTGAACAACGACGTCAGGCCGAGGGAGGTGTGGCAATATATAACCCGACAATGGGACGCGTGTCGGTTGTTTTTGCTCTATTCAAAGAGATGTATGACAGACAACATTTTTTGCAGAGCCGTACGGCCGAGGCACTTGCCAATATCTCAAATATGCGTTACGATATTGATGAACTTATATTTGAGGTCTGGGGCGAGGTTGAAAAGTCTTTTGCCTCTTTGAGCGGTGAGGCACGCATAAAAAAGTGTGCAGAATACGGTGTAATCTACTATTATCGCCCCGACAGGGCAAAAAAAGGCTCTTCAAATGATTGAGTTCGTTGATACACATACACATGTTTTTACATCCGAGTTCGATGTTGATAGAGTCGATGCAGTGCAACGTGCTCTTGAGGCCGGTGTAAGGACATTATGTCTGCCGGCAATAAACGAGGATACTTTACCGTCGCTTATGGCAATGTGCGATGCTTTTCCAGATATATGTCGCCCAATGATTGGGTTGCATCCGACAGAACTTGGTGAAGATTATGACAATGTGCTCAATAGGCTTTATGCTCTTTTGAAAAACGATGACCGCTTTGTGGCTATTGGCGAGGTGGGGCTTGATTACTATTGGGACGATACAAAGAAAAAGGAGCAGATAGATATCCTTCAAAGGCAGATAGAGTGGGCATTGGAAACAGGATTGCCATTGGCGATACATTCACGCAGTGCCTTCGATGATTTATATGCCGTGATGGATAAATATCGTGGCCGAGGACTCAGTGGGGTGTTCCATTGTTTTTCGGGGACCGATGACGAAGCGCGTAAATTACTCTCTTTTGATGGTTTTTATTTAGGTATCGGCGGCGTGGCTACATATAAGAAGTCTACACTGCCTGGAGTGCTTGAAAATGTTCCGCTCGAGAGGATTGTGCTTGAAACAGATTCACCTTATCTTGCGCCTGTCCCAAAACGTGGCAAACGCAACGAAAGTTCCTATATTCCTTATATTGCCGATTTTCTCTCAACCGTCTATCATTGCTCTATTGAACATATTGCAGCCGTGACAACAGCCAATGCACGTAGACTGTTCCCAAAAATTGCTTGTTTATGAAACTTGATAGGATTGATATACTTAACTGCAATGGGCAACCTGTTGTAATTGCAGGGCCTTGCAGTGCCGAAAGTGAGGAACAGGTGATTCAGGTTGCAAACGAGCTCTCTAAACGTGGAGTGAAAATCTTCAGGGCCGGTATCTGGAAACCGCGTACACGTCCCGGATGTTTCGAGGGCGTTGGCAAGGAGGGACTCTCTTGGCTTTCCAGAGTAAAGCGTGAGTTGGGAATGTGCATAACTACAGAGGTGGCTACTGCCGAACACGTGGAGCTGGCACTGCGTGCCGGTGTGGATATGCTTTGGGTGGGCGCGCGCACAACAGCCAATCCTTTTGCAGTGCAGGAGATTGCCGATGCCTTGCGTGGCTGCGATGTGCCTGTGCTTGTGAAAAATCCGGTAAATCCAGATATTGAACTATGGATTGGTGCTATGGAACGTCTGAACAATGCCGGCATAACACGTATTGGAGCTATACATCGTGGTTTTTCGTCGTATGGTGAAAAGTGTTTTCGCAATGCACCGCAATGGCAGTTGCCAATTGAGTTGCGCAGACGCATCTCCTCTTTACCGCTCCTGTGCGATCCAAGCCATATCGCCGGCAAACGCGAACTGATACTGTCTCTTTCACAGCAGGCTATGGACTTGAATTTCGACGGCTTGATGATTGAAACGCATTGCAACCCCTGTTGTGCCTTGAGTGACTCCCGTCAGCAGGTGACCCCCGATGAGCTAATGGCTATTCTTGGTAAATTGGTGCATCGTGTGGCAGTTGCCGATAACACCGACTTTCAGACATATCGTGAGCATATCGATGAGATTGACCGTGAATTGATGAGGCTCTTGTCGAAGCGTATGGAGATTGCAAGGGAAATTGGCGAGCTCAAACGTGAGAAGGGAATGATGGTCTTTCAGCCGTTGCGTTATAATGAGATAATGGAGCGTTATATGAAGTTCAGTGCCGATGGCAGGATTGAGGTTGATGCTGTCAGGGAAATTTTCGAATTAATCCATTCTGAGAGTATTCGTCAGCAGTTGTCTGTGATGAATGATAATGAAATCTGAGATGATTCCTTTTATCAAAAAAGCATTCTTTTGTCTATCTTTTATCGTCTTTGTCCTGTCGTGTGAAGGCGCAGGAGAGAGATACCCTTCGGTGGATGGGAATGTTGTGCCGATGCAGCACTCTTCGTTGCTCTCTATCGTGGAGTGCGATGGATATACGGTTGTTGATATTGCCGACCCTTGGGGGGATAGGATAATGCAACGCTATCTACTTGTGCCATCGGCAGTCGAATTGCCCGAAAATATGCCCGATGGTATACTCTTGCGTACCCCACTTGACAGTGTGATACTTTTTTCGGGAGTGCACGCCGGGTTGTTGAGCGAGCTTGGGGTGGCAAAAACAGTAAAAGGCGTCTGCGATGCTCAATATATCTATTGCGATGCAATAGAGAGCGGAATTGCAACCGGGACAGTCGTCAACTGCGGTAGTTCGCTGAATATAGATGCCGAGGCTGTAATGCAGGTTTCTCCCTCTGCGGTGTTTGTCCTTCCTTATGAAAACGGCGGTTTTGGCAAACTCGAGAATTTAGGTTTCCCTCTTGTGCTTTGTGCCGATTACATGGAGTCCTCTCCGCTTGGCTGTGCCGAGTGGATGCGCTTCTATGGTCGGTTGTTTGGGCTCGATTCCAAATGCGACTCGCTCTTTTTTGCTGTCTGCAACGGGTATGAATCCTTGAGCGATACTGTAAAGACCGTTGAACGTCGCCCGAAATTGATGTGTGAACTCAAGAGCAGTTCGGCGTGGTATGTCCCTTGTGGTGAAAGTACTATGGGACGAATGTATGCCGATGCCGGTGCCGACTATCTATTCTCGGCCTATAAGGGCAGCGGCTCTGTGCCACTCTCATACGAGGTTGTTCTTGACAAGGCTGCCGATGCTGACGTGTGGCTGTTTAAGTACAACTCGGTCGAGGACAGGACGTATGAATCCTTGCTCGCCGATTTTGCCGGGTATTCACATTTCAAGCCATTCAGTCAACGTAATATATATGCTTGCAATACATTGCGTAGGCATATTTTTGAAGAAACAGCCTTTCATCCCGAGAGGTTGTTGAAGGAACTTGTTGCTATTATATATCCGGAACTCTTGACCGATTACACGTTGCAATATTATGAGAAACTGCGTTGACAAAAGAATACTGGCCTATGTGTCGGCTGCACTGGCACTGTTGTTGCTGTTTGCCGCCAATCTGCTTTTTGGTAGTCTTGACATTCCTTATGGCGAGGTGTTGTCTATATTGACCGGTGGAGAGTGTGGACGCGATGTGTGGCGTGTTGTGGTGCTTGAGACACGTTTGCCACAGGCTCTGACGGCTTTGTTGGCTGGAGCTTCGATATCTGTTGCCGGTTTGCTGTTGCAGACACTTTTCCGTAATCCGCTTGCAGGTCCCGAGGTTCTTGGTGTGAACAGTGGAGCCGGGCTTGGTGTGGCACTTGTGATGCTGTTTGCAGGTGGAGTGTCGGCCTTTGGTCTGGGTGGCTGTTTTGCAATGCTTGGTGGCGCTTTTGTTGGGGCAATATTTGTGATAATGATAATATTGTTGCTTGCAACGTTCCTGCGTAACAATGTGTTTTTGTTGATTGCCGGTGTTGCAGTAGGTTATATGACGTCATCGGCAATAACATTGCTAAACTACTTCTCGACAGCCGAGGGTGTACATTCATATATGGTTTGGGGTATGGGCTCTTTTGGTGGCGTTACAATGCAACAAATACCCTTTTTTGCGACTGTGGCGCTGTTGCTGTTGATGGCGTCGCTCGTTATGGCCAAGCCACTCAATGCCCTGTTGCTTGGTGATGCCTACGCTGTGAATCTTGGAGTGAATGTGAAGGCGGTGCGTGTTGTGGCTTTGTGTGTTACCGGCCTTTTGACAGCTGTTGTAACTGCATTCTGCGGTCCTGTGGCATTTATTGGTCTTGCTGTGCCGCATGTGGCACGTATGTTGCTTCGCAGTAACAATCATCGTCACTTGATTCCGTCAACCATAATGCTTGGTGGTGCGGTGGCTCTTTTGTGTAATCTGGCGTGTCAATTGCCGGGCGAGAACGGCCTTTTGCCTTTGGGCGCAATAACTCCCCTTGTCGGTGCGCCCGTAATCATTTATGTAGTAATAAAAAACAGAGGTCTGAGATAGTCTTGTCAATATACTGAAATGTGAAATATTTTCATTCTTGTTTTTGTATAAACTGAAAAAATAGACTAATTTTGCAGACGGTTTTGAATGTGTTCGGTTGTCGTTGGGGACAAGACACTCTGTGACTTCCGAAACGCTCCTTTCTCCTATCCCGAGAAGGGTGTTTTTGTTATAAAATTCTGTAATATGAAAATAAAATTAAGAAGCGCTCAATGTACCGAAGGCCGTCGCATGGCCGGTGCCCGTGCACTATGGATTGCCAATGGTATGAAACGCGAAATGTTCGGTAAACCAATCATTGCCATAGCGAACTCCTTTACACAACTTGTTCCCGGCCACACCCATCTGCACGAGGCCGGACAGATTGTCAAGGCCGAGATTGAAAAACTTGGTTGCTATGCAGCTGAGTTCAATACAATAGCCATTGACGATGGTATTGCTATGGGACACGATGGTATGCTCTATTCGTTGCCATCGCGCGATATTATCGCCGACAGTGTGGAGTATATGTGTAATGCCCACAAGGTCGATGCGTTGGTGTGCATTTCAAACTGTGACAAGATTACTCCGGGAATGCTTATGGCGGCCATGCGTCTCAATATTCCTACAATCTTTGTATCCGGCGGTCCAATGGAAAAGGGTACTTGGAAAAATGAGAATCTCGACCTTGTAATAGCAATGGTCAAGGCTGCGGACAACACTGTTGCCGACGATGAACTTGCCGAGATTGAAAAACGCTCTTGTCCGGGTTGTGGCAGCTGTTCGGGAATGTTCACTGCAAACTCAATGAACTCGCTCACAGAGGCTATTGGTCTTTCATTGCCCGGCAACGGAACAATTCTTGCAACACACGCTAACCGTGTACAGTTGCTGAAGGATGCGGCAAAGCAGATTGTGACCAACGCAATGAAATATTATGGCGAGGGTGACGAGAGTGTCCTTCCACGTAGCATTGCATCACGTGCAGCCTTCATCAATGCAATGACGCTGGATATTGCAATGGGTGGCTCAACAAATACAATCCTTCACCTTTTGGCCGTAGCCGGCGAGGCTGGTGTCGATTTTACAATGAACGACATTGATGCTTTGAGCCGCCGTGTTCCTTGTCTGTGTAAACTGGCACCTAACAGCACTAAATTCTCAATGCAGGATTGCGGACGTGCCGGTGGAATAATAGGTATTCTTGGCGAATTGGCAAAGGGAGGTCTGCTCGACACTACTGCCATGCGTGTAAATGGCGCAACGCTCGGTGAGGATATTGATAAGTATTGCATAACGGGCAATGGCATTGACAGCGAGGCGCAACGCATATACAGTACTGCTCCTGCAAATGTTTTCTGTAATACTATGGGTGCGCAGAACTGTACTTATGATACACTTGATACAGACAGGGAAAATGGCTGCATCCGCTCACTCGAGAATGCATATACCCGCGATGGCGGCCTTGCTATTCTTTTTGGAAATATTGCAGCCAATGGCTGTGTAGTAAAGACTGCCGGTGTAGATGAGAGTATATGGAAGTTCAGCGGTAAGGCTAAGGTGTTCGATTCACAGGAGGCTGCAGTCGAGGGAATCCTTGGTGGTGCAGTTGAGGCCGGCGATGTGGTTGTTATTGTATACGAAGGCCCCAAGGGTGGTCCGGGTATGCAGGAGATGCTCTATCCGACTTCATATATCAAATCGCGTCATTTGGGAAAGGAGTGTGCGCTCATTACAGATGGCCGTTTTAGTGGTGGAACTTCTGGCTTGAGTATCGGTCACATTTCGCCCGAGGCTGCTGCCGGTGGCAATATAGGCAAGTTGCGCGATGGCGATATCATTGACATCGACATTCCTGCGCGTACTATTAATGTAAGGCTCACCGATGAGGAACTTGCTGCCCGCACGATGTTCCCGTTGACACGCGACCGTGTGATTTCAAAGAGTCTTAAGGCTTACGCTTCAATGGTGAGCTCGGCCGATAAAGGCGGAATAAGAATAATTGAATAATAATTTATGAACAAAGATATGATAACAGGTAGTGAGGCTCTTTTGCGCTCACTTATAAATGAGGGTGTCGACACAATCTTCGGTTACCCCGGAGGTTCAATTATGCCGGTGTTCGATGCTCTGTATGACCATCGTACCGATTTCCGCAACGTGCTTGTCCGTCACGAGCAGGGTGCTGTGCACGCGGCTCAAGGTTATGCCCGCAGTTCGGGCAGGGTCGGTGTCTGCATTGTGACAAGTGGCCCTGGTGCAACAAATACATTGACAGGTATCAGTGATGCAATGCTCGACAGCACCCCCGTGGTTGTAATTGCCGGTCAGGTGAGTTCGTCGGTGCTTGGTACGGATGCTTTTCAGGAGATTGACTTTGTTGGTATAACACAGCCTATTACAAAGTGGAGTTATCAGGTACGTCGCCCCGAAGACGTAGCCTGGGCTGTAGCCCGTGCTTTTTATATTGCAGGTACAGGCCGTCCTGGTCCTGTGGTGCTCGACTTTACAAAGGATGCCCAGGTGTCAATGGTGGATTATAAGCCGGCAACCGTGGACTCTGTACGCAGCTATATTCCTTATCCCACGCCTTCAAGCAGTGCAATGGCCGAGGCTGCACGCCTGATTAATGAGGCTGAGCGTCCATTTATGCTCGTAGGTCAGGGTATAGAGCTTGGTGAAGCACACGAGGAACTGAAGGCTTTTGTAGAAAAGAGCGGTATTCCTGTTGCACGTACATTGATGGGGCTCTCTGCTTTCCCCACCGACCACCCGTTGTGTGTTGGAATGTTGGGTATGCACGGTAACTATGGCCCTAATGTGAACACCAACAAATGTGATTTGCTCATTGCTGTCGGTATGCGTTTCAGTGACCGTGTGACGGGTAAACTCAGCACATACGCCAAGCAAGCAAAGGTAATACATATAGATATCGACCACGCCGAAATAAATAAGAATGTAAAAGTTGATATTCCTATTGTCGGCGACTGCAAAGAGATACTTGCTGGGCTTACAACCCTTGTGCAACCAAAAGAATATGTCGATTGGGTGAAAAGTTTTGCCGAGTACAATGCGATAGAGTACGACAAGGTTATTGATAAGGCCCTGAACCCGACCGAGGGACCATTGTTGATGGGCGAGGTTGCCCGCAAGGTAAGTGAGGCGACTGCTAATAGAGCAATTCTGGTTACCGATGTCGGTCAGAACCAGATGATGTCGAGTCGTTACTTCAAGTTCACCCAGCCACATAGCATATTGACATCGGGCGGTCTTGGTACAATGGGTTATGGTTTGCCGGCGGCAATTGGTGCAAAGATGGCAGTGCCCGAGCGTACAGTATGTCTTTTTACAGGCGACGGCGGTTTCCAGATGAATATCCAGGAGCTGGGAACAATAATGGAACAGGGCGTGGCTGTGAAGATGATTCTGCTCAACAATAACTATTTAGGCAACGTGCGCCAGTGGCAGGAACTGTTCTTCAACCATCGCTATTCGTGGACACCGATGCTCAACCCCGAATACTCGCTAATTGCTCAAGGCTATGGTATCCCTTCACGTTTGGTGATAGAGCGTAGCGAACTCGATTCTGCTATTGAGGAGATGTTGTCAACCGATGGACCATTCCTCTTGCACGTCGCAGTGAAAGAAGAGGATAACGTGATGCCCATGACAGAACCGGGTGCAACAATCAGTGATATGAGATTTGAATAACAATGTTATGGAGAAGAAACTATTTACAATAATCATATATACCGAGAATATTGCCGGTATGCTTAACCAGGTGACAGCCGAGTTCACCCGCAGAATGATGAACATTGATACCATTACAGCATCGTCATCATCTATCGAGGGTGTACACCGTTATACAATATCGTTGTGGGGCGAGGAGGATTCCGTGAACAAGGTGACAAAACGTATTGAGAAGAAGGTCGATGTCTTGAAGGCCGACTACTACACCGACAAGGAGATTTTCTTCCAGGAGGTAGCTTTGTACAAGTTGTCTACTGCTAAAATTCTCGAGAATAGTGAGATTTCACGTATAATCCGTCACAGCAATGCACGTATCATAGAGGTCAATGCTAACTACACCGTTGTCGAGATGACAGGCTCAACCGATACCGTAGTGAACCTATACAACGAATTCGTGTCATTGCAATGTATGTTGCAGTTCGTCAAGTCCGGTCGTGTGGCTGTGCCCCGTGCTCTTCACGACAATCAGGCCGACCTGCTTTTCAATGAAGATTATAAAAGAAAATCAGTCACAGGCAAATAAATGACGGGTAAGTGCTACGTCTTGCGCTTGTCCTGTTTTTGTAGAATGTTTAAATAGGGAAAATCCTCCTCTTTTGTAGGATTTTTCCCTATTTAAACATTTTTTGTGTCATTACTTTTGTACCAGAGAAGTTGAATTAAATAAATACGGCTATGAAAAAGTTTGTTTTGTTATTACTGGTGATTTCTCCATTTTTCTCTTGGGCACAGGTCGATGATATGTATTATGTGCCAAAGAAAGAAAAAAAGGTGCTTGTTGTAAAGAGTGCCGAGGAGGTCTATTTTGCCGACGATGAGAATCTTGTTGTTGAGAATGCCTATAATGTCGATAGCATTGCCGACGGAGAGAGTTATTATTTTACCAACGACCTCTATGACGTGGTGGATGATTATACCTATTCATCCCGTATTGTACGTTTCCAGTCGCCTCGCAGATTACTTTCAAGTAGCCTTTATTGGGACTTGAAGTATGATTGTGGTATAAACGATTGGTTAGTGTATGATGACGGCTATGCAGTTTACATATATCCAACATATAATAACCCATATTACTATTGGCCGGGACAATATTCCTGGATAAATAGATGGAATTGGAACACATATTATAATTGGTATAATCCTCATCACAATTGGTGGTGCTATAATGATTATTATATGCATTATCCACACTGGAGCCACCATGTTCCACCACCATCATTTCGTCCTCCATATCACAAATATGATGTTCCAAGCAGCACCATATTTGAAACAAATCGTGGCGTTACAACACATAAAAGGAATGAACATTCACGAATTGCTACCAGCAACACCAATCCTCGTCGCGAGCATCATACACGTGCTGTAGCCGGTAACAGTAATCCTCGTCGCGAGCAACAGGCACGCACTGTGGCCGGTAAAAACAACCCACGCCGCGAGCAACAGCCACGTACTGTTGCCGGTAAAAACAACCCACGCCGCGAACAGCCGACACGTACAATATCCGGTAACAGTAATCCACGCCGTGAACAACGCGTGCGTATAACCGGTGACAACAATAATACACGTCGTGAACAACGCGTGCGTACAGCCGGTAATAATAGCAATCCTCGCCGCGAACAACGTGTGCGTACAAGTGTAAATCAAAAGAATACGTCAGGGAATTCTACGGGGACAGCAAGTCGTCAACATTCGTCGCGTACTTCTGTAAATAGTAGCAATGCAAAACGTGCGTCTGTTTCAAATGGTGGCTCTGGCAGGTCATCTGGTGGTTACAACCGTCCAAGCAGCACCAGCAATTCCCGTTCAGGCAACTATAGCGGCTCAAGTGTCAGGTCGAGTTCAAGCAGCAGCTCAAGAAGCTATAGCTCTGGCAGCAGCTCGGTAAGTAGTGGCGGTGGTGGCGGTAGCCGTGGCGCAGTACGTAGCGCAGGCTCACGCAGATAAAATCCGGAGAATGACCAAAGATTGACACACATACAAATAAAAATTACGACTATGAAACGCTTGTTATATATTCTTTCTTTGTTGCCTATTGGACTTAATGCCCAAAATATGTACAACGTGGCATCGTTCCTTGAAAATGAACTTACAGGTACAGCTCGTTATGTGGGTATGGGTGGCTCAATGAGTGCTTTGGGTGCCGACCTTACAACAATGGGCACCAATCCTGCCGGTATTGCAATGTTCCGTAGCAATGACTTTTCGTTTACTGCCGGCTTGGATATAAAGAACAACGAGGCAAACTATTTTGGAACTGTGTTGAAAAGTGGTAAAACCAACGCTTATGTAGGTAATTCATCTATCGTAATATCATTGAACCGCGATGGTGAAAAACTGAAATATCTGAACTTCGGTCTAGGATATCGCCTGAAGAACAACCTTTCGGGTGTCTTTGAAATGGCCGGAGCATCCGATGGCTGGTCACAGCAGGATGTTATTGACGCACTCTATAAAGATTATGAATTTGACTACACCAAAGTCAATGGACAGATGTATGAACAGTTTGTGCGTAGTTGGCTTCCTATGCTTGCTGCCGGTGCTGAAATGTACGACGAATACGGTAACTTTATTTCAACCCCAGACTCTCTTCTTGTATGGACTCCCGATGAGCACGCCTTTTATGAAGAAACCCAAGGTGGCGTACACTCTGTAGATTTCAACGTTTCTGCTAATATCAGCGACCGTATATATCTGGGTATGACAATCGGAGCATCTGTGGTTGACTATAACCGTTATACTGAATATAGGGAGATTGATGAGTATGGCGATATCTATGTCCTTGAGAATAATAAATACTTGAAGGGTAGTGGATTTGATATTAAATTAGGTGCAATTTTCCGTCCGTTCAAATATTTGCCGTTCAAAGTCGGTGTTTCTGTTCACACACCAACCTGGTATAGCTTGAACGAATATAGCTCTGCTGCAATGACAGGCCCTTATGGAATGCACGTGGCAACAACCGACCACGATATTTATAGAGATGTGCTGTCTGTTAGTAGCAATTTCAATACACCTTGGCGCGTAAATGCTTCAATGGCATATACAGTCGGTTCGTTCCTGGCATTCAATGCTGAATATGAATTTGCCGATTATTCTCAAACAGAATTTACCGACCGTGGCCAGGTATACAAAGGCCAGAATGAAGAGATAAAGTATAAT
Source organism: Bacteroidaceae bacterium (assembly GCA_017646665.1). Classification (GTDB taxonomy): domain Bacteria; phylum Bacteroidota; class Bacteroidia; order Bacteroidales; family Bacteroidaceae; genus HGM04593. The sequence continues at coordinate 36,708 of JAGCMB010000021.1, read as the reverse complement.
TTGAAAGCCCAGCACATAGTGCGTGTAGGTGCCGAACTTAATGTCAAGGGTTATGCTTTGCGTGCCGGATACAATTATATCTCGGCTCCTTTCAATAAAGATGCATACAAATATTTGTATAACTCGGCGTTATATAATGGTACTGTTGCAGAAACATCAACCGATTATATGAACCATTTTGGTAAAAACATCGTGACGTTGGGATGTGGTTACCGTAGTCAGATATTCTACTGTGATATCGCATATAAACTGGAAATGCAACAGTCGGAGTTCTATCCTTTCTGCGACTTTGAATACCTTAATCCCGGTGCATCGGTGAATAGTACAAAACATTCGCTTATTGCAACAGTCGGTATGCGCTTCTGATAGTCTTTATATAGAAAAACAAATCCCCAAAATCAATTTTGGGGATTTGTTTATTTCTTTCGCCAGAAATTATAGCCGACATATATACCCAATACGCCAAATCCGTTTGAAATGGATAGGTGGTTTACGTTGTTCAGGTATGTAAAAGATTCGAGTGAAGCACCAAAATAGTATTTGTTGTTGTTATAAACAATGGCGGCTCGTGTTGTGAAATCCAGGTTTATGCTTGCCTGGATACTTTTACTGTCATTCAGTTCCAATGACGATTTCTTGTAACTCACGGCCGGTGTCAATGTCAGGCTGGCAAGGAAATTCTTTGCAAAAACCCAATTATAACCATATCCAAGGCTTATGCTGAAATCTTTGAATCTTGCCTTGTTGAACTTTAGCTCATTCTGCAGTTCTGCAATCACAAGTGGGTTCAGATGTTTGTGGTTCAATTCAAACTCCTGCTGGTTGTATCCCACTCCTAAAATAACGGAGCCTGCGCTTGCACGTTGTATGGTCGACTGTCCATATGCAGCCGAGTATGAGAAACGTTTGTTGAATGCATAGCTGACTCCAATTCCTATCTGGTTTACTGTCAGGGCATTAAAATTATTGTTGAAATCCTGTATATGCTTCTCTCCGTCGGAAAATCCGTCAAGGCTTTTAATCTTGTAGCCATCACTGCTGTTCCTGTAATATAGGTCGAGTCCGAACCTTGCAGAGTACAGGCTTGTCTTGAACTCTGTTATCTGGCGATTGTTCTGCAGGTCAATGGTATATCCCAGGATAATCCATCTCCAACCGAAATAGAGTGTGAGTAGATTGCGGCCTTGAGGGACTATGTTTATGCCTTGTCCGCCGTTGGCGGTGGAACGGAATTTATAATACTCGTAGTTGTATGAGTATTCCGGCATAAAGGTTAGGTTATACAGGTTGTCCTCGACATATGCAGAGTCTACGGCACATAAAAGATTGTCCAGGAGATTGAAGGTCTTTTGTGCTGCTTTCTTGAACTTCTCCAAGCTCCTGTTCTGTCCTGTTGTCTGTAACGGAAACATCAGAGCAACAATTGTCATTATCACTCCAAACCGCAAGAATCTGTTGCCGCAAGCCTTTTTCATTCTTAAATTATTTTTCCAAGAATCTTGTCAAGCACCCAGTTTGTTGGTGTTGCACTCACGCTGTCACATTCGCAGTGCCCTTTACACTGTATATGTTCTACTATGTTTCTGATTAGTGGCAATTGCACGTATGGAGGATTGGGTATATTGAATTGTTGGGTGCCTTCAATTGTGCGTAGCTCAATTGGCTCAAATGTGAATACTGAAAATTTGATACACCCTTTGCTGCCGAAAATTTCAATATGGTCCTCTTTTGACGATTCGTCCGAAACAAAGCACCAGGAACCCGACCCCGGTATTCCGCTTTCAAACTTGAAACAAGCGCTCACCGTGTCTTCGGCCTTGTACAGGCCACCGCGGTTGGTGCTGTATCCTTCGGCATACAGAATACAGCCGAACATTTCCTGCAATAAATCTATCTGGTGAGGTGCAAGGTCATAGAAATATCCGCCACCTGCTATTTCGGGGTTTACTCGCCAGGGAAGGTTGTCGCGGTTATAGTCAAGGTCGCGTGGCGGAACGGCAAAACGTATCTGAACATTGAGTACATTGCCAATCTGTGGCAATAATTCCCTCACTTTTTGGAAGTAGGGCAGATAACGGCGGTAATAGGCAACAAAACAGGGCACTCCTGTTTCTCTTGATACTCTGTTTATGCGTGTGCAGTCCTCGTAATTGGCCGCCAGTGGTTTCTCTACATATACCGGTTTGCCGGCTTTCATTGCCATAATGGCAAATGTGGCGTGTGATGATGGAGGCGTTGCAATATATATGGCATTCACTCCGGGGTCATCAATAAGTGCCTGGGCGTCGGTGTACCAGTGTGGTATGTTGTGTCTTTTGGCATACTCCTTTGTCTTTTCCTTGTCGCGTCCCATAACAGCAACAACTTCCGAACCTTTTATCAGCGGAAAAGCCGGACCACTCTTTTTTTCGGTAGCCTCGCCACAGCCTATAAAACCCCATTTGACGGTGATGTTCATAATAGTGATTTTTAGTTATAGAAATTCCACGACAAGCCAAACCATAGAACGGCGGGTGTCAGTGGGTGGTGCGGAGTGAGGAAGTAGTTGCCACTGCCCAACAGTTCGTTCAAGTGGTAGTATTTGACGTAGAAGCGTGTCTGCTTCAATAGGAAGTTTGCATATACGCTGACAACCGGATAGTTACCAATCTCCACCTTGTTGGCTTGGTTTTGCTGTACAAATTGTCCCAAAGCCGGCATATACTCAGGTGCATAATAACTTGTGAAATACCACGCGTCGGCTCCAATCTCAGTGTGTAGCACTTTGGCTATTCTGAACTTCAGGAAAAAGTTTACATAAGCATTGAAGGCCGGCAGTGGCAGTACTGCCTGATTGCTGCTGTATTGGTATGTCAATTCGGTGTTCAGGTTGAATATCCAGTACTTGAAATCCTGTTTCAGTGATGCCGCAAATACCTGGATGTCATTATGTTCCTGTTCTACTTTGAAGCGGTTGAGATAACCGTTTCCGTTAAGTGTCGGAACGGAATGGTTGGCAATGTAGGTGTAGTTCTTTATATTCTCGAACTTTACATTCAATTTTGTTCTCCAGTAGGGAATCTCAATACTTCCCTCTGCACGTGCCCTGAACTCGTTGCTAAGATTGTTGTCCCACCAAAAGTGCTCCGAATGGTAGTGGCGATAGTAGAACGATGGTTTGTTGTTCTTGATATATGCCTTTGCCGAGATGTTGATATCTCTTTTCCACAATTTGAAATTGCAATCCAAGGTACCGTCTATGGAGAAAGCACCGAGTTCTTCGCCAATAATCGCTGTTTTTCCTTCCACGTTGTAACGCAGATATTTGCCGTGGGAGCTGGATATTGCTCCACCTACAAATAACGTGTGCTCACCGAACGTTGCAGTGCCTTCCTGTTGGGTGCCGCTTATTGTGTCGGGCAGATTATATCGGTCATATTTATATTCTGCAAAGGCTGTTATGTTTGCAAAAGCCCATTTCTTGAATCCCTCACAAAGTGAAAGGGCTACCCTGTTGTTTATTGACAGGTCGGTTGTGTTGTCGAGTGAGTCGTGGGGCAGATAGGTGTCTGCGTAGTAGTTTGCCGGCAACCTGTGGTTGATGTACTGGTGGCGCAGATACGAAATGTCGGCTGTGTGTGTTAGGCGCGCGACACTCATAAATTCCGTTACAACAGAGTCCTCGGCCGCTTTTGTCGTGTCTGCAATAACCCTGTCGCGATAATATCCCCAATTGTAGTTGTGTGTGAAGAATACGTTATGCACTTCGTTTCTGCTCCAGGTGGCATCCAACCTCACCGGAATATCGGCTGTTCCCATATTGCTTGCGGCACCGTCGGTGTCTTCGGGACGTGTTATGTAACGGTCGTCGGTTATACCGCCGTTCTCTCTTTGCTTCATATGATAGCGGCTTGCCAGCAAGTGGTAATTGTACCTGTCGCTCTTGAAGAATGAGAAAATCGAGAAGTTCATCAGCGATGTCGATTGCTTGTCATATCGTCCTCTTGCGTATAGGTAGTCGAACAGGAAACCTATTCCAAAGTGTTTGCCTGCATTTGTTGTGAAGTATGCCCTGAAACGGTCGTCGCCGTCTACCTTGTTGCCCGAAGAGTGGTAGCTGAGGTTTGTATACGGTGATTTTGTATCGGTGAAAATAAATCTGTCGGGAGTGGTGTAGAAGTAGTCGTACGGCTGTAGAAAGTCGTATGTCGTGCTTGTGGGCCTGTTGAAGAATATTCTTGTTTCTCTTGGCGTTCCCATATTGCCAAGGAAATTGTATTCACCGTTTATACCTTCTGTCAGATGCCAATTCTGGAACATGAATTGCAGTGTGTCGGCATTGATGTCTATCCTGTTGCCAAACATTCTGTCAACCTTCCATTGGTGTATCTCCTTTGGGGCTATCACTTCTTTTTTTGTAGAATCCTTCGGGTTGTCCTTGAAGGGGCTGAACACCTCACCGTGCCCTAAGCCGCCTTTGCCCTCTTGATTCTGCTTGAAGCTCTGTCCACTTGCAATGGCAGGCAGTATAAGGAATATCAGGTATAATACTTTTTTTATCATCGTATAAAGGGGTATGCTCAAATTCGGGTTCTTTGGGTTTCTAATGTAAATTTAAACAGCCTCTCAGTTTACGAAACGGAGAATGAACTCCATTATCTTGAATGTCATTGCTGCCATTCCGGCATATTTGAAACTATTGCCGTCGCTGTCGATAAAAAAGAGTACAAATGTCACTACTGCTCCAATCAGGAACAGTACGTTGAGAAAATATCTTATCTTGTCTACGGTTCTCATTCGTTAAGCGCTTGTGTCAGTTCTTTGATAAGTTGCTCTTTAAGGTCAATGGTCTTGCGGCGGAATTTACCCTCGAACCTCTTCATCTTGCCTTTCTTGTTGAAAGCGTTGTCGTCGGTAATCCACTCTTCGGCAATCATCTTTATTCCACCTTTTTCATCCTCGTCGTCATACCAATAGGTTATGCGTGAAAGATGGAAATCACATCCTCCGTCCTTGGCTGTGAGTGTCAGGAAATAGTACATCCTGGCTCTGCTCAATACAAAGAAGGTGTTCTTAAAGACAATATACTCCTCGCCTTTGATGATTGTTGTATTGGGCTTTTCACTGTCGAAACGTTTGACCGATATTACGGTTGGCTTGACATAGCGTTCTGTAATCCATTTGTTAACCTTCTCCTCTACTTGTGCGGCGGTGAGTCCTTTGGCGCTGATTTCTGTTTCGAAGGTCACTTTGCCGTTCACGACGGGAACTTTTCCGGCTGCGTAGATTTCGCTGTCGACGGTGCTTTCCTTTTTACTTTTCTTGATGAGCTGCGCTTGCATCCCCATTGCAGGGAACAACGCAATAAAGAGAACGAACAATATCTTCTTCATAACAAAAATGGTGTGCTTTTAACCTTGCGAAGATAATACAAAAGTAAAAAGAATGCAAGAAAAAATGGCCTTCTCAAAGGGTTTAAATTGTTATAGCCTGTTAAAAGCCATTTTATTCCCTCGAAGGCGATGTGCGCTGTAAAAATATTAGCTTGTTTTTGTGTTTTCTGTCAATCTGTATTATTTTTGCACTATAATGATGGAGTGTGGCCTTGTGGCTGCTCTTCTTTGAATTTTATATGAATATGGAAGATACAGGACTGCAGTCTGGGAAAAAGGTGGCAAAGAAGCCGAAAAATAAAAAGAGTGTTCCGTTTGCAAAAAGGCTAAGGGTTGTATTGCTCAATCTTTTGGCAATGCTCTTGGTGTTGGTCGCTTTGCCCTTTTTGGCATTGGAGTGGATTGATAGCTATACCAACCACGGCGAAACCTATGAGGTTCCCGATGTGTGTGGCGTTATGCTGGATGATGCCATTGTTCTGCTGGGAGATAGGAATCTCAGCTATACGGTCGTTGAACGTCGATACAAGCCCAATGCCAAGGAGAGCGAAATCGTTGTGCAGTATCCTGTCCCCGGCACACGTGTGAAAGAGGGACGAAAGATTGGACTTGTAGTGAATACGACAGTCAAGCCCAAGCGTTCTGTTCCATCGGTGATAGACAACCGTACATATCGCGAGGCTGAGTCTCACATTAAGGCGGCCGGCTTTGTTATTGAGGCCATAGATACCATCCCCGGTGAAAAGGATTGGGTTTACGAACTTCGCTACGATGGCAAGCAACTTGTAAACGGTGAAGCAATTCCTCAAGGAGCGCCAATAACTGTTGTGATAGGTAGTGGCAGCGCTAAAGCCGAAGAGGATGAGCCTGTATTCGACTCAATTTTTGATATTTGATTCTATGGATGAGATTATCCCCGATTTGCTTGATATAGACGAACTTGAGTCCGAAGAAACCCTTTTTCGGGAGCTGCATATAACAGCCGACAAAGGGCAGTCGCCGGTGCGTATCGATAAATTCCTTGTTGACCACGTTGCCAACACCTCGCGCAACAAGATACAGCAGGCTGCCGATGCCGGCTCGATAGCTGTCAATGGAAAGGTTGTCAAGAGCAACTATAAGGTTAAGCCGGGCGATAAGGTCGTTATCACGCTCAATACTCCGGCTTATGACAATAGTATCGTTCCCGAAGATATTCCACTCGATGTCGTTTATGAGGATAATGACCTGATGGTTGTCAACAAGCCTGCGGGGCTTGTGGTACATCCGGGTTGCGGTAATACACACGGAACGCTCATCAATGCAGTTGCTTGGCATTTGAAGGATAATCCCGATTTCGATCCTAACGACCCTCAGGTGGGGCTTGTCCATCGTATTGACAAGAATACGTCGGGGTTGCTTGTGATAGCAAAGACAGCCTTTGCAAAGGCCAAGCTGGGAATGCAGTTCTTTAATAAGACCACAAAACGCACTTACAATGCAGTGGTTTGGGGTAATCCAAAAGAGGAAACCGGTACTGTGGTGGGTAATATAACCCGAAACCCTCGTAATAGGCTGCAGATGTGCGTGTCATCGGATGACAGTGTCGGGAAATATGCTGTAACGCACTATCGTGTGCTCGAGCGTCTGAGCTATGTGTCACTTGTGGAGTGTAATCTTGAAACGGGACGCACACATCAGATCAGGGTGCATATGAAACATATCGGTCACATACTTTTCAATGACGATGTCTACGGGGGCGACGAGATTCTCAAAGGTACCAATTTTAGCAAGTACAGCCAGTTTGTGCGCAACTGCTTCAAGTTGTGTCCGCGTCAGGCGCTTCACGCCAAAACATTGGGCTTTGTTCATCCTACAACCGGACAAGAGATGTACTTCGATTCTGAATTGCCTTCCGATTTTATTGCAATGGTTGATGCCTGGCGCAGATATTCAAGTGCCAGCGCGGCATATCTGGAAGAGTAAATTATTTTATTACAAGGCTGTTCAGCTCCTCGATTGAGCCGTTGAAAATGTTGATGTCTACTTTGTGTCCAATACCCGGTAGCTTTCCGTTTTTTGTGCATTGCCACATTGTCCACTCATTTGTTATTCCTGGTTTTGTGACATTATATTGCGCAATCCAAAGAGGGTAGTCGTTGAAAAACACATCGTTGATGTATTTGTCGTGGAACTTACGGTAAGTGTATATTAAGGGCTTTACCTTATAGTGGTTCTCGAGTAGGCTGATGAAGTTTTTCAATTCCTCTTTGTATTCTGTGGCGTTGTCTGGCTCGTCTTCAATATCCACCATTGGAGGCAGGTCGCCTGGTTCAAGGTTTACCTTGCTTATGAACAGCTCGGCTTGTGCCTTGCCCGATGATGTGGTGCTGAAGTAGTGGTATGCCCCACACAAGAAGTTATTGTTCTTTGCGTTGTCCCAGTTCTTTTCGAAACGGGTGTCGTTGTGGTCGCTGCCTTCTGTGGCTTTTATATAGACGAAACTTATCGGTGGCTCATTGGGCGTTCCTCTTTTTAGTCTTTTCCAATCAATTTCTCCTTGATGGTGTGAAACGTCTATTCCGTAAACCGAGTAGCCTTTGGGGATGCAGGCACCGTAGATTTTGTGTCCATTGCAGGTTGTAAAACGGTTGAATGCCGGGCGCAGTATGGGCCGATAGGCGAGTGCAAGTGCTCCAATTGTGATTAGTGTCGAAATGGTTATGTATTTCCACGTCGCCATAACACGCGGTTTTTTGCGTGTAGAAGATGGTCGGCGGGCTGAAATTTTCTTCTGTCCGCCGACCTTTTTGGTTTTAGATATCTTTTTGGCGTCTGCCATCAAGTTCTTTCTTATTTCTGCTGCTCAAGAGCGAGAGTCTTTGTAGTCTGGTCGCATACCTCTGTTGGACCGAAGTACTGGATTGGGCCAGGATATACATAGCAGGTCTCTTTTGCCCACTGCTCTCTGTTTGCTGCAAAAGTCTTGAATGGTGCACCGTTGAGGTCAACGAGAGCCTTCTGGATAACAGGCTTCATCTCGCCGTGACGACGCTCCATGTTCATCATCATTGTGATGGGGATACCACCGGCAACCCACTCAGCAGCAGGAGCTGTTGTGTTGCGTACTGATGACATATAACCGGTCTTGCCGGCAGCGATAAGCTGTGAAGCGTTGTAGCCAAGAGCGTAGCAGTAGTCTGCATCGTAGTTTGATGGAGCTGCGCAGCGACCCTCGTAACCGAAGAAGTGGTGCTGTGCGTTGAACTTGCCGTTGAACTTGCCCTCTGCCTTCCAAGCTGCGAGCTTGTTTGCAACCATCTCTGAAAGCAACTTCTCTGTTTCAATGAGTGAAACCTGTACGTTGCCGTGTGGGTCGCGGTCCATTGTCAACTGACGTGCAACACCTGCAGGGAGGCTTGCGTATACAGCTGCATTGTCGCTTGAGAGCTGGTTGATGATGTACTGACGCTGCTCCTCGGGAGCTACTGCGTTGTACTCTTCGCCCTTGTGTGCCAAAAGGTCGTTAAGCTCTGCGATAAGAGCCTTCATTGCCGGAACGAACTCGATAAGACCCTCTGGGATGAGGACTGTACCGAAGTTGTTGCCTGCAGCAGCGCGGTCAGCAACAGCCTGAGCGATAGATGTTACAATGTCGTCAAGTGAAAGAGCCTTCTGCTCAACCTCCTCAGAGATGATACAGTAGTTAGGCTGTGTCTGCAAAGCACACTCAAGAGCGATGTGTGAAGCTGAACGGCCCATCAACTTGATGAAGTGCCAGTACTTCTGAGCTGAGTTACAGTCGCGCTGTATGTTACCGATAACCTCTGAATATACCTTACAAGCTGTGTCGAAACCGAAAGATGTTTCAATGTAAGCGTTCTTCAAGTCGCCGTCGATAGTCTTTGGACAGCCGATAACCTGAACGCCTGTGTTCTTTGCCGCATAGTACTCTGCAAGTACGCAAGCATTTGTGTTTGAGTCGTCACCACCGATGATTACAAGAGCTTTGATGTTGAGCTCCTTGATAATCTCAAGACCCTTGTCGAACTGCTCTGTCTTCTCGAGCTTTGTACGGCCTGAACCGATGATGTCGAAACCGCCGGTATTACGGTATTCGTCCATAATCTCAGCAGTAATCTCCATATATTTGTGGTCAACCAAACCGCCGGGGCCCATAAGGAAACCGTAAAGACGGCTGTTGGGGTTGAGCTTCTTTACACCGTCGAACAAACCTGCGATAACGTTGTGACCGCCGGGAGCCTGTCCGCCTGAAAGAATTACACCTACATTGATTGCAGGGTACTCCTGAGCTTCGCCGCCCTTTTCAAATGTAACAATGGGTAAACCGTATGTGTTGGGGAACATAGCCTTGATAGCCTCCTGGTCTGCTACAGATTCTGTTGCAGCACCCTCACACAATTTTACAGTCCCGGTCAATGCCTGGGGAAGTTTTGGCTGATAAGCAGCCCTTGCTTTTTGCAATGCGCTAATTTTCATATTTATTAAAGTTTTGTTGGGAATTCTAATTCTTGGCAAATTTCGCTTTTTTTTATGAAATTTAAAAGTGTTTTTCTCTTTTTAATCAAAATATATTGTTTTTGTCCGTAGCTATTGTTTATCTCGCAGGAAAATAGTATCTTTACATAAAATATTTGTTGTAAGGAGTGGCAATGGCTTGAGGTTGTCCGGTCTTGTTCGTTATGGCAGATATTTCGGAATAAAAATAAAAATCAACTAAACCAAATTATTATGGCAAGTAGAAAAAATCTTAAAAAGGTGATTACATTTGTTGTTGACGAGTTGGCGACTGAGGCTTTTTTGCTCTCATACGATGCTCAGGGTGATACTGAGGCTTGGGTTGCGCTATTCAATAAAATCTTCAATCTGAATAACGAATATATAGCACGCGTTAGCCACGTTGAACCGGGTATGCCGGCAAAGAAATATTTCAACACGCTTTGCGACTCGTTCAATGCTGATGCAAAGGCTTTGCTCGAGGAGATTAGTCAGCTTGCTGCTAAGTAAAAATAGGCTTTGTATATGTCAAGGCACTATTGGGCAATACTATTTTGCCTTTTTGGAATATCGGTTTTGTCGGCACAGGGTGTCGACAAAACTGTTTCTCGTGCCTTGTCGGAATATTTTAAGAACTATACATCGGACAGGACCCGCCTGAAGTTCTCGGCGCTCGACCGACGCAAGAACAACATTGTTGTCAACAACAAGGCGAAAAAGGTTGTGATATATGCCAACGAGGCATTTGCCGGGCAGGCCTTCACTCCCGAGGTCGTGGACAAGATTTACAAGGATGTCAAGGGAATACTGCCCAAGAAACTGCGTAAATACAAGGTGGAGATTGTTTACAAAGGGCGTGCTATTGAGGAACGTATCCCTAATATATATCGCAGTGGCGCGAATGTCGACAAGGCACGTCTGTGGGGTGATGTCCGTTATGACGGAAAACCCTGGGTTAGGAATGTCAGTCGTCCGTTTGTGGCATCCGGTGGACTTAATGGCCGTCACATCGCTCTGTGGCAGAGTCACGGACGATACTATTTTGCCGAAAACGATTTATGGAAGTGGCAGCGTCCTTCGCTCTATTGTACTACCGAGGATTTGTTCACGCAGTCGATTGTCGTTCCGTTCCTGATGCCGATGCTTGAAAATGCCGGAGCGCTTGTATATACTCCGCGTGAACGCGATTGGCAGTCGCTTTGTGTCATTGTCGACAACGATAAATGTCGTGGTGGCAATTCACGTTATACCGAGAGTGAGTCGCGCGACAACAGATGGAATTCACGGGCTGGCGGCTATGCTCCATTGAAGGATGTCTACTACGACCTCGACGACCCGTTCTCTATGGGTTCTTCGCGTTGTGTGCAGACGGTGCAAACCACTAAACGCCTTTCCAAGGCTGTGTGGTGCCCCGATATTCCTGAAACGGGAGAGTATGCCGTGTATGTGGCATACGAAACTCATGAGAATTCCGTGCCCGACGCTTTGTATACGGTGGCTCACAGTGGTGGCGAAACCAGCTTCGAGGTAAACCAGACAATGGGTGGTGGAACTTGGGTCTATTTGGGTACATTCCATTTTGACAAGGGCTGTCACAAGGAACAAGGAGTCTTTCTTTCCAACTACAGCGTTAATAAGGGAGTTGTCAGTGCCGACGCTGTGCGCTTTGGTGGTGGAATGGGCAATGTAGCCCGTGGCCCGGGAGAGCTGTTGAGCGGTATGCCCCGTTATCTTGAGGGCGCACGATACAATCTTCAGACAGGCGGTTTTCCATACGAGGTCTACTCTGTTTATAAAGGTGAAGCGGACTACCGCGATGATGTCGTTTGTCGTCCGGGTGCGGTGAACTATCTGTCTGGTGGCTCGGTGTATAATCCTGATACTACTGGTTTGAATGTGCCTATTGAACTTTCGTTTGGATTTCATTCCGATGCTGGTGTGTCGGCCGGAGATAGCGTTGTGGGTTCATTGGGCGTTGTTACTACGGAGTTTAATGGAGATACGCTTGAAACGGGTCATTCGCGCCAGATGTCGCGCGATGCTGTTTCGTTTCTTCTTAACAGCGTGCAAGATGATTTGACTGCTCGATATGGCAAACTGTGGCCGGTGCGTGGAATTCTAGACCGTAACTATGGCGAAACTCGTGTGCCGTATGTTCCGTCGGTGATTTTCGAGTCCTTGTCGCACCAGAATTTTATGGATATGGTCTATGGGCACGACCCCGATTTCAAATTCACTTTGGCGCGCTCGGTCTACAAGGCATTGCTCAAGCATCTGTGTTATGTCCGCGGTGATGATTATATTGTCCAACCGCTCCCTGTCAGCCATTTCGCAATGTCGATGTCGAAAAATAACAAAGAGGTGTTGCTCTCTTGGCGTCCGGTAGATGATGTGCTTGAACCAACGGCACGCCCCGAAAAATATATCGTATACAAGAGCGTGGATGGAGCAGGGTATGACAATGGCACGGTTGTCGATGCTCCACATTGCGCTATCCCTGTTGAAAAGGGTGTGATGTATAGTTTCAAGGTTTCGGCGCTGAACGGTGGAGGTTGCAGTCTGCCTTCGGAAGAGCTTTCGCTCTATATGGCTAGGAATGAAAAGGGTAGAGTTCTTGTGGTTAATGGTTTCCATCGTTTAGGTGCTCCTGATACTCTTTTTACGGACAAGCGTATAGGCTTTGACTTTGAGCGCGACCCGGGTGTGCCATATATGCGCACTCCCGAGTATTGTGGCCAGCAGCTCGATTTTTTGCGTGAAAATATTAATTATGAGAATGGTTTGGGCTTGAGTGGCAGTGAGTGCGAAGGAATGCTCATTGCCGGTAATTCGTTCAATTATCCACGTGTCCACGGCGAGGCCTTGGCTGCAAATGGCATCAGTTTCCTTTCTTGTGGCAGCGAGGCTGTAATGGAAGGCTTGGTTAATCTTGCTGAGTATTCTGTCGTTGACCTTATTTTGGGAGTGGAGAAACAGGGTGGCGATGGCTCTTTGTTACATTACAATGCACCATACAAGACATTCCCTCTTGCTCTTCAACAAAAATTGACCTCCTATTGTCTTGGTGGTGGCCGGCTTTTTGTGAGCGGCGCGTTCATAGCAAGCGATATGCAAGGGTGCGATGCCGACAAACGCTTTATCCGTGATTTATTGCATTTTGATTATGGTGGCTCTGTTTCGGACCTGGCCGAGGATGTCGTTTCGGGCTCGGGATTACGCCTGTCGGTGGGGCGCCGGGTGAACGAAGGGTGCTACGCCGTTTCTTGCCCCGATATTCTTGTGCCACTTAATGGTGCTTTTATCTCTTTTGTCTTTGACGGGTGCAAGGAGAGTGCTGCTGTCGCATATTCCGGTGCCGGTTACCGTGTCATTTCTACAAGCTTCCCTTTTGAGGCGGTGCAAAATAGTGCGCATCGCGCTAAACTAATGGGGGCTGTTATGCGTTTTCTTATGAAGTGAGCATAAACAGAGGGGGTTTATACAACCGTTTCCTGTTTTGATGTTTTCTCTATCTCTTCACGCGCGTACATTATTATATAGTAAACAGTTCCTTTTTGATTAATTTTTCGTTGCATTTCCCTTTTTTGATGTTCTCTGTTTAAAAATGTTAAAAACTAAAATCATTTTAAACTATCTTTAAGTCTATTTTTTGCGCATTTTGACTAACTTTTTGTAAAAAATATACTTTTGTTTGCGAAATAGGGTACTCGTTGTTGATAATCAATGTAATAGCGTTATTTAGCGGTGAAAAAAGTCATTTTTTTATCCCTTTGAATGGTGATAAATGCTCATTGCACACTATAGCCCTTTGTGAGCAAAAAGTGTGTAAAAGAGCCATTTTGATAAAAAAATAACACTTTTGTTGAAAAAAAGTGCTTAACTTATTTTAAACTTTATGTAAAAAGTTGTACTTTCGCGCCATTCATTCCTGTTAGTTTAGGAGTGAAGTTTACAAAAAGACACAAATTCATTATTATTATTAACTTAAATTCATTATTATGAAAAGAGTGCTATTTCTATTGACCTTTATCTGTATGGGTATAGGTATGGCAACAGCGCAAACCGCAGCTATCACGGGTAAGGTTTACTCGGAGTCTGATGGTGAGCCTGTTTTCGGAGCCTCTGTGTTCGTTGTTGGAACCTCTATGGGTGCCGGCACAGATATGGATGGTAATTTTACAATTGAAAATGTGCCTGCAACTGCTACTACAATCCGTGTATCATACGTTGGTATGACAACACAGGAGGTGCAGATTACAAGAGGTAAGCCAATGAAGATTGTCCTCGTTGAGGATGGCGTAACTCTTGATGACGTTGTGGTTGTTGCCTATGGTACAGCTAAGAAATCGGCGTTTACCGGTTCTGCTTCAGTAGTGAAGGCCGAGAACATCGAGAAGCGTCAGGTTTCTAACGTGACAAATGCACTTTCAGGTGCTATCGCCGGTGTACAGATTACAAGTGCAAACGGTCAGCCTGGTGTTTCTGCTACAGTGCGCGTGCGTGGTGTAGGTTCTTTGAATGCCGGTAACGACCCATTGTATGTTGTTGACGGTATGCCTTTCGACGGTGATATCTCATCTATCAACCCTGCCGATATCGAGAATATGTCAGTGTTGAAGGATGCTGCTGCATCTGCACTTTATGGTGCACGTGGTGCTAACGGTGTCATCATGGTAACTACAAAGAAGGGTAGCAACAACTCAGCTCGCATCTCTTTCGATGCCAAGTGGGGTGTTAACCAGCGCCAGATTGGTAAGTACGATGTAATGGAGTCACCTAATCTCTATATGGAAACTCTTTACAAGAGCTTCTACAACGAGGGTTACTATTCACTCGGTTATTTGCCCGATGCTGCACACAACTATGCAAACTCAATGTTGTTCCCAGCTCTTGGTTATCAGATGTATGATTTGAGCGGTAACGAAATCTGTGGTGGTTGTGGTGCTGTTACTCCCGGAACTCCACTCAATGGCCTTATTGGTCTTGATGGTAAGGTTGACCCACGTGCACGTCTCGGTTACAGCGACGGTAAGTACTACTATACTCCGGATGATTGGACAAAGGGTATGATTGAGAGCCAGCTCCGTCAGGAGTACAACTTCTCTGTTGCCGGTGGTACCGACAAATTGAACTACTACTTCTCTGCCGGTTACCTCGAGGATGGTGGTATCATCAAGAACTCAGGTTTCAACCGTCTTTCTACACGTTTGAACGTTGACTACCAGGCTAAGAAGTGGTTGAAGGTTGGTACAAGCCTTTCTTATACAAACAGCGATAGCCGCTACCCTGGTGAGCAGACAACAACAAACTCATCAGGTAACGTGTTCGGTCTTACAAACAACATCGCTCCTGTATATCCTTTGTATGTACGTAACGCAGACGGCAGCATTGCTACCGATGCAAGCTCTGGTCTTCCTGTTTATGACTACGGTGATGGCTTGTCTACAAACTTCGCACGTAACTTTATGTCAATGTCTAACCCAATGAGTGACCTTCTCTACAACGATGAAGAGTACTTGGCTGATATCTTCAACGGCAAGTGGTTTGCTGAGATTACTCCTATTCAGGGTCTTAAGTTGACAGCAGCGCTTAGTGCTTATGTTCAGAACGAGCGTGGTCACGTAATCGGTAATGCACGTTATGGTCAGAGCGCAAGCTACGGTGGTACTGCATCACAGAGCCAGACACGTTTCTTCTCTTTCAACCAACAGTATCTTGCAAACTATACCAAGACTTTTGCAAATAACACAATCGACCTTACACTCGGTTACGAGGCGTACAACTTCAACCAAGAGAGCGTACAGGCAAACGGACAGAACCTCTACAAGCCAGGTGACTTCACTATAAACAATACTATTGACCAAAGACGTGGTTATGGTTCTTATACTGAGTACGCTACACGTGGTTTCTTCGGTCGTTTGAACTGGGATTACAGCGAGAAATACTTCGTTAGTGCTTCTTATCGTCGTGATGCTTCTTCACGTTTCCATCCTGACAAGCGTTGGGGTAACTTCTGGTCAGCATCTGCTGCTTGGGTTATCAGCAAGGAGAACTTTATGAAGAAGGCATCTTCTTGGATTGACATCCTGAAGATTAAGGCTTCTTTCGGTCAGCAGGGTAACGATGAGATCCGTAACTACTATGCATACCTCGACCAGTACAGTGTAACTGGTGCTGATGGTGTATTCTCAGATGGTCTTTTGGTATACAAAGGTAACCCTGAACTTACTTGGGAGAAGAGTAACTCTTACAATGCCGGTATCGACTTCTCTTTGTTCAAGGGTAAGTTGAGCGGTACAATCGAGTACTTCGGCCGTCAGACAAGCGATATGCTCGACTACCGTGCAGTTGCTCCATCAAACGGTTACAGCTCAATTCCTGTGAACGTTGGTTCTATGACAAACAGCGGTGTTGAAATCGAACTTAACGCAACTCCTATTGAAATGCGTAACTTCAAGTGGGATATCTTTGCAAATGCAACATACCAGCAGAACGTTATCAACGAGTTGGCTCCTGAATATAATGGCGAGTACATCAGCGGTACAACTATCTATCGCGAGGGTGAGTCACGTTGGCAGTATTATTTGCCAAGATATGCAGGTGTTGACTCACACACCGGTCTTGCTCTTTATCACACAAAGACTCCAGCTGATGAGTACTTGAAGAAGACTATGTCTGCTGCAGATTATGAGAAATTGACAGCTGAGGGTAATGAGGCTGCTTACAATGCTGCAGTAGAGGCTTACAATAAGAATCCTGAAAGATTCATCACTTCTGACTATTCTCACGCACAGAAGAACGGTTGTGAGGCTACCGGCGACTTGGCTCCAGATGTATATGGTGGTTTCGGTACAAGCTTTGAACTCTATGGCTTCGACTTCTCTATTCAGTTTGCATACCAGTTCGGTGGTAAGATCTACGATAACTCATATGCTGCATTGATGCACGGTGGTACTTCTGCTGATGTCGGTCAGAACTGGCACAATGACATTGCGAAGGCTTGGACACCTGAGAATCGTTTCACAGACGTTCCACGTTTGAACCACAGCGACAAGTATGCTAACTCTCAGTCAGACCGTTGGTTGGTATCTTCTGACTACCTCTCTTTGAACAACATCACCTTCGGTTATACATTCCCCAAGAAGTGGGTACGCGTACTTGGTTTGAACTCAGTTCGCATCTATGGTGCTGCTGACAATGTAGCTTTGTTCTGTGCTCGTGAGGGTATGGACCCACGTAAGGGAACTACATCAACACACGCTTCTACATATAGCGCATTGCGTACAATCTCTGGTGGTATTAAGGTAACATTCTAATAATTAAAATGTGAATATTATGAAGAACTTTAAATATAAATTGGTAGCATCGGCGTTTGCGGCTCTCGCTATGGTGAGCTGTAACGACCTTGATACAGCACCGATGGGTTCAACAGTCACCACCGAACAGAAGGCTGAGGCTGTAGCATCGAACCCTGACCGAATCAAAGCGAGTATTGCGGCTATTCCTGCCGGTTTCTACAACTTCGGTAAGTTGACAGGAGAGGGTAACCACAACGACTTTTTCTATCCTGCTACAATGATGATTACAGATACACGTGGTATGGATATGGTGTCAGATGATATAGGTTACAACTGGTTTGCTTCATCTCTTCTTCACACAGACGTGAACTACAAGAACTTTGCAACTTTTTCTATCTGGTCAACAGCTTATATGCAGATTTCATCAGCTAATAGCGTTATAAAGACTATCGGTACTTATGAGCCTGAAGATGAGGGCTTGAAGTACTATCTTGCTCAGGCTTTGGCAGTCCGTGCATTTGACTACTTTACACTTGCACAGTATTACCAGCACACATACGTTGGTAACGAGAACAAGCCTTGTGTACTTCTTATAACTGAGGAGAACTTTGAGAATGTACCTAACACAGGTATCAAACGTTCGACAGTGGCTGAGGTTTATGAGTTCATTATGAACGACCTTAACATTGCTATTGACCTCTTGTCGGCTTCTTCAACAGTTCGCGAGGACAAGCGTTATGTTGACCTTGCTGTTGCATACGGTTTGCGTGCACGTGTTAACCTTGTAATGAACAACTGGAGTGCAGCTGCTAACGATGCTCAGGCTGCTATTGATAACACTTCGGCTACTCCATATTCAGCTTCAGATGTTGACCATCCAGGCTTCAGCGATATCGATGATGCATCTTGGATGTGGGGTATCGTTGTTGCTGAGACTGACCGTCCTGTAACATCAGGTATCTGTAACTTCCCATCACACATGGGTTCACTCAACTACGGTTATGCTTCAGTTGGTGCTTGGAGAAAGATTAACAAGGCTCTCTACGCTCAGATTCCTGCAACAGACGTTCGCAAGGGTTGGTGGCTTGACGAGAACAAGCAGTCTCCTAACCTCAACGCAGAGCAGGCTGCATACGCAGTAAGTTATGATATTCCGGCTTACACTCATATGAAGTTCGGTTGCTATCAGGACAAGACCGGTACATCAACAAATGCAAACGACATTCCTTTGATGCGTGTTGAAGAGATGTATCTTATCCTTGCCGAGGCTCAGGCTATGGCAGGCAACCCATCAGCAGGTGCTGCAACATTGGAGGATTTTGTTAAGACTTATCGCGACCCAGAGTACACTTGTGCTGCTAAGGAAGGTGCTGCTTTGACAGCCGTTCAGGTACAGGATAAAGTGTGGTTCCAGCGTCGTGTCGAGCTCTGGGGTGAGGGCTTCTCTTACGCCGACTTGTTGCGCTTGAAGAAGGATTTGGACCGTCGTGGTGCTGGCTTCCAGGCTCACGCAGTGTTCTATCTCCCCGCTGGTAGCGATGGCTTGATTTTCCCAATCCCACAAAGCGAGATTGAGGCTAATGCTCTGTTGACCGAGGCTGACAATAATCCAACAGCTTCTTATCCGGAACCAGTTGCTGAGTAAATCTATATTTTTCCTGCCCCGTGCAGGGGCAGGGGAAATTTTGGAAAACAAAAATAAAAAAAAGAGATTATGAAAATATTTAAATCATTTATAGTAATGGCGATGGCCTTGACTGCAGGATTCTTTACATCTTGTAGCGACGAAGGCTGTTGGGAGCCATACGATGCTTACAGCAAGGATACATACTCATTCGAGCTGAAGGAGGTTAACTATGTTCTGACACCGGTTGATACTGTACGTCAGGTTGCATTGAGAGTATTCCGTAACTCAGCCAATGGAAATGATACAATACCTGTAAGTGTTAATGTTAGTGATGCTGCTATTATGACATACGATACAGCGGCTGTAATCTTTAATAATGGTAAGGATTTTGCCGAGTTTGTCATCAATGTTGATTATGATAACATTGCTCTTGGTACAAAGTACACAGCAAAGATTGATTTCCTTGTAGATTCAGTTCGTTATTTCGAGCATAATGCATCACTCACCGGTTACACAGGTACAACTGTTTCGGTTTTGATTGAGTACAATTGGCAGTCAATTGGCAATGCTCTCTACACAGAGGGTCTTGTTGGTACTTTCTTCGGTGTTCAGAACTTGACATACGAGGTTGCTGCTGAGCAGGCTGTTGAGAATCCAAACATCATCCGTCTTGTTGACCCATACGGTGCTGCATATCCTTATAATGCTCCTGGTGATTATGACACCACAAAGAAGCACTATATGACATTCAATTGCGAGGATCCTGAGGGTGTTTACATGGACGGTTACCACCAGTCTGGTATGGATTGGGGCTATGGTGAGTTTACATTCGGCTGTTTGGCATACTACTACATGTCAAAGGGTAACCCATTCGAGGCTGTTAAGGCTGCCGGCTACTGCGGTACATTGGATGAGAACCTATGCATTACATTCCCTGCTAAATCTATGTTGATTTCTATGAAGGATTACAGCAACAATGGTTTGTATACTTCAAACACAGCAGGTGCTTTCAAGGTTGACTTGAGCACAACAACAATTGCTGAATAATTTATTTAATCAGTAATATACACAAAAAAGCGAACCTTTCGAGGTTCGCTTTTTTATTGTTTGTTGAGTGGGCGAAGTCTTATGTGAATTTCGAATGAAATTCGAATTCAATCAGCTGTTTGGACTATAATCCAAGATATGAATAATTATAAATCATCACCCAAAATGGCTTGAATCGTGCGGAATGTGTGATTTTTGATAGATTCCGCACGATTACGAATATTTCCGGACAATAATTAGCAACAGTGTATCTGTAGCAAGATAAGACAGCTATGGATGGTATAATGACTTTTTGGCTTGCAAAGAATGGATATGGTGTCCGTGTCCGGAATGTCGTAAGAATGGAGTCTTTTTTTGGCTCAGTAGAAATTTAGTGTGGGTATATAGTATCTTTAATTGGAAGGATTGGATCAGTAGCAAACCATTATTGGCTTCGTTTTTTGCTCGCCATAACATTCTACGGCAGTCCTCAACCTTAATTGTTCACTTGCATTTTCTTTAAGTCGTTTTTTCCCTACTTTTCATCGCGTGAAAAGTAGCAAAAGCGCCCGGCACAGAGTTTGCAATTCGAATAAAGCTTTGCTCGTGAGTTGTCATGCAACATAACTCGGTCGCTTTATTCTCGTCGTCATTGTCTTGACACGGCAAATTCGGGAATGGGAGAACTCGCTTTTCACGCAAGAACATCAACGCCATAATGCACCGCTCAGACATCACCCATCCTTTTTCCTCATTTGCCGCTAACAATGACTGTTGCTCACACAGTGCCGGTTTTCCTTGACATTACTATTGTACACGGTTGAGTACACGAGATGTAGCAACGGAGAATCATTGCAAAAGGTAATTCGTCGCTGAAAGCGAAAGTTACGTGTAAGCAAGCGAAATCCAAACTTGTTTGAGCTTTTGCAGCGAGCATGAGTAACTTATCTAAAGGGCTGCGTTGGGAGGCACAGTGAGCAGCCGAGCAATGCTTGGAAACAGGTGGCATGATGTTTGAGCGTAGCGAGTTCTTGCCGCCCCAAGCATTGCGACAAGCAGCGAGTGGCGAGGTGTGAACCGACTGAAGAATATTGCAGCAGCTGAGCTGATGCAATTTGTGAACAAAGGAAGCACCGAATGCCGTACACGACTGCCCTGTTCTTTGGTACTTTCTGTCGCACAGAAAGTACATGTAGTAAGACTACAGAAAGAATGTAAGACAACTGAACAAGGTTAAAAATTGCGAGTAAGTGTGGGTAAATTTACCCACAAAGTGAGCGGAAGCAATTTCAAAAAAAGTTAAAACTACAATCAATTCTATAAATCAATAGACTATCCCCCAGGCTAGTCTTAAAGTAAACCGGATTATCCACACCTTTTTGCGACTGAGCCGTTGTTGCCACTTGCTCGTCAGGCAGTCAGTGTGATATAGCGCATAAAAAATGGCGGCCTTGTGGCCGCCATTTTCTTTTATTGAATATTCTGTCTATTACTTAACAAGAACCTTCTTTGTTTCAATTACACCGTTGCTGTAAACTGTTACAACAATGTTGATACCGCTTACAGGAGCAGGAATTGCAGCACCAGCAGGTGTGAAGTATGCAACTGATACAACCTCGTCACCCTCAACTACAAGGTCGCTAATAGATGTCTTTTCAGCATCATCAACGAAACGGAGTGTCCATGATGAGCAAGTGCCTACACCACCGCTCCAGTTAACGATGCTACCTGCACCACCGGAACCGTTACCGTGACCTGCAGTGTGGAGTGGGTCTGAACCTATAGCGTAGATAGTGTAGATGTTTGCCTCCAAAGGCTTAACGATGTAAGCAAGTGCGCCAAAGTCGTCTGTGAATGCAACCTGTGTTGTACCACCGCCACTGCCAAGGTATGACTCGTTGTATTCGCTATAGATCAGGAATGTATTCTCTTCCTCTCCCTCTGGGATTTCGAAATCGCTACCAGTGTACTTCTCGAACTTGAAGATGAAGTCAGGTGTCTCCTCAAAGTTGTATGCTGCAGGAGCATCTTTCCACTCAAGACCATTAGCACCTGCGAAGATACCCTTAATCTTGTTCTGCTGCTTCTTGTACTCTGGATAAGCACTCTCGATAGCATAGTAGTAACCATCCTCAACCTTTACACGCTCAACAGACTGTGCAACACCGATGTTTGCATCGAATTCGAGGACTGCTTCCTCTGCGTTAGCCTTATCCTCGTTCTCAACAACTGCCTCAACTGCCTCAACTGCAGCCTCAAGAGCTGTAACGTCGCCAGCGATGCAACCTGGGTCCTTACCTACGATAAGACCCAAAGATGAAAGAGTTGCAGGAATACCATTTGCCCACAAGAAGTATGGGTCGTCCATAGTTACCTCGTAGATGTTCCACTCACCCTCACCATTAGCCTTGTTGAAGTGTAGGTAGTCACCTGCGCTGTAGCCGTCACCATCCTTGAACTCCTCGACCTTGCTGTGTGCGTTGAGAATGTCAAGACCATATTCGAATTCACCTGGGATTTCGCTTACGCAAGGACGACCTGCAAGGTTACCGTCCCAGTCCATAAAGACGAACTTGTTGGCATTTACTTCGCCCTCCTCAACATTTATAACATCTGTTGTATCCTTGCTGTTTGTCCAGCTCCAAGAAGCATTAATGATATTCTCCTCGATGTCGCTGTAGATTACGAATGTGTTCTCAAGGTTACCTGACTTAACGAAGTTAACCTCGGCAGCGTTTGCAGGATATACTGTCAAACCAGTGCTCCAGCTCTTGCTTACAGTTACTTCGCCAGTCTCCTCATTCTTCACTTCAGAAACAGTCTTGTTCAAAGCCCAATACTGTGCCTTTGACAAGCTGATGATGTTCCAACCGTTAGCTGTCTTCTTGAACATATAAACGCAAGGATCGTTCAATGCAGCCTTGATGTTTGTGTGGTAAGGTGCAACACCTGAGTAGTAGCGTGGGTTTGCATCCGATGTCTTAACGCGGAGGTTACCGCTGATGATGTAGAGACCGCCATCCTTCAACTGTGAAGCGTCAGTGATCTGTGTGCCACCCTTAACATTGTATGGATTCTCACGGAAGATAGCTGGGTCATACTCTACGCCATACTTTGTTACGCATACAGTACCGGGAGCCAAAGAAGCAGTAGCCTGGTTTGTACGGCCTATAGTCTTGATTGTGAAGTTCTGGAGTGAAGTACCCTCTGGGAACTTGATGTCTAAGTAAATGTAAGTGTAAGGCTGGTCATAGCGTGCTCCATCGCCCCAAGCAGAGTGGTAGTATGTGAGTACATCGTCATCGAACAACTTGTCGATTGTACCGTTGCCACCCTCACGCTCGTGTGTTTCCTCTGAGTTTGAAGATACAAGGTCAGAAGTGAGGATAAGCTTTTCGCCGTTGACGTCAAGGATTTCAAGGCCTGAAAGTGCTACCATTGGATAGTTCTTGAACTTACCGTCACCTGCTGCACCACCTACGTTGGTCTCAAGGAATGTCAAACGGATACCGTCAACAGCCTCGTTAAGAGCAATAGACTGCTCCCAATCGTAACGGCCATCTTTGTTACCATCTTTAACCTTTGTACCAAGTGGAGTGTTATGTGGGTCTTCGGATGTGTAAACCATTGGCAATGTAATGTACTCAACCTTTGAAGCAAGGAATGTTTCAACGTTGTCTGCGATGCTGTTGATGAAGGTTTTCATTGTATTCAACAATGAGTATGGGTTCTCCATATCATCGTGATACATAATCTCCTCGGCCTTTTCAATGATATTTGTCTGGATACAGGTGTTCCATACCTCCTCGATATAGAATCCCTCCTGTGGGTTGGAACGTGGAGTCAAGAGGTCACCATAATAGTCACCATCCTCATTGCAGAAATCACTTGCATAGTAGCTGTTTGCCCACTCAACCTTTGAGTAAACATACATAGCCATTGCATAGTTCAATTCGTCAACAGTTGAGAATACCTCTTCGATATCTTCTGTACCTGTAGTGACTAAATCCTGAGCTGTTTCGAGAGTTGCCAAGAATTCATCGTAGTAATCTTCATAACCCTCAACAGCAACGCTGTCCATATATGTGTAGATGCTCTTTGCCTCCTTGATGGCGTTGCGTACAGGAATTGTCGCATACTTGGCTGGGTAGTCCATTGTTACCTCATAGAGTGACCAGTCGAACGCAAGGATATAAGCGTAGTTCAAACAGTAGGGGTGACCCTCTTTGTAGAAGTCGTAGCGGTCCTTGTCAACGTTCTTGAAACCACCTGTTGAAGGTGTTGCACCAACGTGAATCTCAACCTCCTCATCCTCGTACTCCATCATGTAGCTCATCTCGAAACGGCCATTGCCATCCTCGGTGATTGTAACAATAGCTGCGTCGCTCATCTTGGCTGTCTTGCCCTGGCCACCGTTCGCGCCGTTGTAAGCATTGTCGCTTGGGTTCTTGCTGAGGAACTTGCCCTCTGCAACATAGTAGAGATAGTAACCGCCATCAGCAGGGATAAGCTGGATTGCATAAGAAGGAGCTGCATCCTCGGCCTGAACGCCGGGAGCTACGAAAAGAGGACCGGGGCCTACGTTAGGCTCCTTGGTTGTCTGTGTACCAAATGCACCTTCTGTGCTATTATGGTTGTTTATGTATGTGTGATACTCAACAGGAACGTTGCTCTTCATTACAAAGTACTTAACGCCCTCGAGCTGGTCCATTGATGTGATTTCCTCACCAACAGTGAATGCCCAGTCGCTGTAAGGAACATAGTCAACGCCGCCCTTTGTAAGACCAACGAGCAAAGGAGCGTTCTTTGGGTTGCCCGGACGTGCACCCCACTCAAGGATGAACTCGCTTACAGGAGCTGCGAATGTGAGCTCGAGGTGGTGGTAATCTGCCTGAGCACCTGTTGAGCTCCAGCAAGAGTGCCAGTAGTTGCCCCAGTTACCATCGTTCAACGCTGCAATACCTGCACCGTCTGTGCCACCTGAAAGTGTGTTGTGGTCAGCGTTTGAAGTAGCTGTGTAAGGGATAACAGTTGTACCATCGGCAGCATAAACAACCAACTCGCTGAGAGCGGTTACAAAGTTGTTGCCGTTTGGCTTCTCACCGTTGTAGTTGAGTGCAACAGTGAAACGCAAGGTTGTCAATGGCTCGCTTGGAGTTATGACATCCGATTTGTAAACCTGGACGGTCTGTGTACCTTTCTGCACGTCCTCGCCCGGAAGGCCGTCACCGGCACCCAAAGAGAGTGACCATCCCTGAGCATTGACACCGGCGAATGAAGCCACTGCCAAAGCAAGAGTTAGAAATAAATTTTTCTTCATAATGTAAAAATTAAAAAAATAAAAAATGTCTTTCAATGTTTACGTCTGTTTCCAATGTAGAGTGAGCCTACCACTTTGATAGTCAATGTGTTGCAAAATAGGCTGTTGGTAGCTCTACATAGGAATGGTATTTTATCACGCAAAGGTTGGAATAAATATTTGAAATCGCAAGAAAAAAGTGTGAAAAATAAAATATTTTACCATAAAATGAAAAAAAAAAAAATAGACGATTTTTTTTGAAAAAAAAGTCTTACATTTGTCAAGATATATAATAATGTAGATTGACGAACACATAAACAACTTAAATTTTTATAATATGAAACTGAAATCTTTACTTACGGCATTTTTAGTAATGCTTGCGGTCTTTGCAACAGCACAGGTAGAGGATGGTAAGGTTTATCGCATTGTAAGTGCCAAGTATGGTACCGTGATGTCGGAAAGCCCCATTCTTCACACTCTTTCTTGTGCTTCAAAAGGTTCCGCTACCGACTATCACGAGATGTGGAAGTTCAATGCTGCCGGTGATGGCAAGTACACAATCCAGAATGTGTACACACAGCGTTATGTGCAGTATGAGGCGGGTCGTAATGTGCAGTGGAAGACCGGTAACACCTTGACACAATTCACTGTTACCGAGAATCCTTTGTTGAAAGGTTGTTTCAACATCGACCTCACTCCTACAAAGAACTGGGGTATGCACTGCGACGGCAGTTCAAACATTGTGCCCTGGAGCTATGGTCCGGACGGTGGCGAGATTTCCGGTACAGAGTGGACTTTTGAGCTTGTAAACATAAGTGAGGAGGAGGCAGCTGCAGCAGCTATTGCTTATCAGGATTATGCAAAAGTGCTGAACAATGCCGATGCCATTGCAGCAAAGGTCGAGGCGCTCTTTGAGGACAAAGCCTGCACTACATTGAAGGCTGAATATGCTGCAAAGAACGATGCTGAGATTGTTGCGGCATTGGAGGGTGTTCCTGCCGACTTGCAACAGGCTGTTCTCAAAATAAAGAACAATAGTTGGAGCAGCGTTACACGTGAGAAGGAGTTCCGTATCTATGACTACAAGCCATACAGCAACCCCGAGGTTTGGGCCGAGAGATTGTTTACACGCCCTTATAACCGTATAAACAACCCTACAGGTATCAGCACAAGCGACTCAAAGAGCTTTATCTATGTGTTTGTTGAGAATATCCCTGAGGGTACAACAATCGACCTCGCCGAGATGGCAAGCACCAAGTATTTTGGTAACGATACTCGTTTGAAGGTTGGTTTGAACATTGTACCTTGTTCAAACAAGGATGGTTCGCTCTACATACGCTATGTGTGCGAAACAGCAATTGATGGCAAGAAACTTGCCGACTATCCAACAGTGAAGGTGCACATTGAGGGTGGTTACGTGAACGGTTTCTGGAGCAAGGAGCGCGGTCACACCAATGAGGATTGGGTGTATATGCGCGACAATATGTTCAAAAATCCGGCTGCGGTGCAGGCTGCCGGTGACCTCTCTGTGCTCAACTTCCGTACATACGAATTCCTCAAAGAGTGTCCCGACAATATTGAGGGCGTAATGCGTCTTTGGGATTTCTGGAACAGCCGCCAGAACCACTATATGGCTCTCGACAAGTATGACGCTTGGAGAAACAACAAGCAACTTGCAATGAGTGACGACAACGGCTTTATGGATGCAAGTTCATACCGCACACACTACAATAATAATACTTTGAGTACTATTGTGAATTATGACCTGCTCGTTGCCGATGCCGGTAGCTCTTGGGGTCCTAACCACGAGATTGGTCACACCAACCAGTATGCATTCCAGATTGTGGGTACATCGGAGGTAAGCAACAACGCGCTTACAAACTTTGCAATCTTTGACCAGGGTACTCACGTGAGCCGTGGTAACAATATGGAGAACCAGATTCTCGACTTTGAGAACAAGATTCCTTATGTTGTTCGTGGTGAGGGTATGTATGGCTCAAAGTTGTTCAGTATGACACGTATGTACTTCCAGTTGTTCCTCTACTTCCACGCTGCAGGTAAGGATACTACATTCTATCCTCGCTTGTTCGAGAAGTTGCGTTATGACCAGCTGCCGGGTTGGAGAGTAGGTTCATCGGATGTTCTTGACGAGAACGGTTTCTACAGAAATTCGGTAAACGCTGCACAAGACCAGTTGAAGTTTGCCGAGGCTTGCTGCGAGATTGCACAGATGGACCTCAGCGAATTCTTCGAGGCTTGGGGCTTCTTTATCCCAATGAAGAATGCATTCGTTGGTGACTATGGACACCACTGGGTATATCTGCTCGAGGAGGATGCCAAGGCAAGCAAGGCACGTATGCAGAAGTATGAGAAGAAGGGCGGTCACTTGATGTTCCTTGAGGACCGCGTACGCCAGTCACCAAGAAAGAAGAGCCCATTCAGCGATGGTACAGGCTACCGTGCGAACTATGCCGACTGGGATGGCGAGACCATCGGAACTGTCGGTAAGTTTGGTCAGTGGATGGATTATATTGATGAGAGCGTGAAGGCTCAAGGTTACTACTATGCTGTTTCAAATAAAAAGGTGTTGATTAAGGAGGCTGCAGGTGCAAGCGGTGCTCTTGGTTTCAAACTCTATAATGCCGAGACAGGTGAGCTGCTTTCATATACAAACAAGTTAGAGATGAATATTCCAGTGACTGCTGCTGGTGCTACCTTCAAAGTAGTTGCTGCACAGGCCGATGGTACAGACTATGTTGTGCCTCACGCTTCAGAAGGTCCTGAGTCAATGCAAAAAGAGGCTCTTGAAGGTTCTTTGGTGTCGGCAAAAGCTATTATTGACAAAGTGGCAAAACAAACAACTGTTGTAGGCTACTATTATCCTGAGGCTGTTGCCGAATTGCAATCCTTGTACAACGAAGCTAACGCAGCATACAAGGCAAACGATACAAGCAAGTATTCGTTTGCAGAGTGGAGTATGATGCTCGACGACGAGCGTAACAGGGTTGTCAACAATATAGATTCACGTATTCTCATCAAGGAAGGTGCTGTATTTACAATGAGAAGATTGCTGAATCCATATAGAGGCTACTATGCAGTTGGTGAATATCCGACAGCAAGTACAACAAATAAGAGTAGCGGTGATATCAATTGGATTCTTGAGTATGCAGGAAAAGTTGGCGAGTACTACCTCAAGTCTGAATCAACAGGTTACTATTTGACAAACCTTACAACAGCCGGTGCATTCCTTGAAACAAAGAAGCAGAGTGATGCCAAAGCGTTTACGGTTGGTTACACCGATGACGGTGGCGTGAACTTCATCCTTGTCGAAAATGAAGGTCAGACACTCGGCTTGAGTGATGCCGGTAACGTTACTCTTTTGCCACTCAACGAGACTGGTTCAAAGTGGCGTGTGGATATTGTTGAGGATAATTCACTTGCTTTCTACAAGGATGCTATTGAGGATTTGATGGTTGAGGCTAACCTGAAGATTACCGAGGTTCTTAACCTTGACAGCTTGCAGACAATGAATATCTTTAATAAGGATATCATTGTTACCGACAATAACCTCAATACCTATGCACTCAACTTGCTCGATACATATTACGAGGTGTCGAAAAATATGGAGGGTGCTACAGTTACACAGTTGCAGAAGTATACAGAGACATTGCGCAAGCAGTTGGCCGAAATGGAGGGCAAGTACATTGTTGCAGCTCCAATTACTACCAAGGGCGATAAAATTGTATGGTATTATCTCATAAGCAACAAGAGCGAGAAGCTTGCAAGTATCTATTCGGGAACTGTGGCAGCTCGTAAAACTCGTGTAGAGATGTCTTCGACAGTGAGTGACGATGCTTTGTGGAGCTTTGCTTCAACAGGTAAGGCCGGCGAATATAAACTCTACAATGCAGGACAGCAGGGCTTTGCTTATCGTCAGGGTACAAAGAACTATATCTTTACATCGGCCGAGGAGGATTATTTGCCTGTGAACATTGCATACGATTCTGAAAAGGGTGGTCTGTTGCTCACTGCTGCCGACAAGGTTGTTTATGACGGTGGCACTGCTGTGCAGATTGGTTCTACAAAGACCTATTGGAGAGTTCAGATTGCCTTGATTGAGAATAACAAGGAGGTTGCAGATATCATCACTACTATTGAAAGTGTGATTCCCGAGGCTAATGCCAACGGTGCAATATACGACCTCAGCGGTCGCAGAGTTGTGAACCCTGAAAGAGGTATCTTTATCCAGGGTGGCAAAAAAGTTTTGGTTAAATAATTTACACCATAATTATTGATAGGAAAGAGAGCAAACATCGTTTGCTCTCTTTCTTGTTGATGTATTTATACCTTATAATATATATACTATTGTTTATTTGAGTAAAAAACACTACTTTTGACCTTGTTTTATGGTGTTTGACTCCAAGGAATAAATGACAATAAATATGAAATTCAGAAATCTACTACTGTTACTTTTTATGGCTGTGGTGTCAATGACAGCTAATGCGCAGTTGACGACAAACAATGCACAGCGTTATTATGCCGAGTTCAAACATTACTTTGAGGACGACATCTGTACCGAGCTTAAAGTACCGTACTCTGCAATGACCGACGAACAGTTGCGCACCACAATGAGTGCGATGCCCGAGGAGCTTATAAACATTGCACTCAAGGTAAAGAACAATGCCTGGGAAAAGCGCGAGAAGGAGTTCCGTGTGTTCGAGGCCAAGCCTTACAGTAACTCTTACAACTGGAAGTACCTGATGAATGTAAGACAGTACAGTGAACTGCAGAACCCCACAGGTATCAGTGCCGACAATGAGTATGTGCTCATTTTCGTGGGTAGCGAGTTGCCCGATTCCATTTGGATGGAGCTCTCGCCCGTTGCAGGAAACATGACCCGTCCATTGATGACAAATGTACTCCAAAGCGGCTTGAACGTGGTGAAGATTCCCGATACCGAGGGCGATGACCGTATGTTGTTCATACAGTATTATGTGGATACCGACAGCAGTGCCACAAGCAAGAAACTTGCCGATTATCCCAATGTGCCAATCCACATCGAGGGTGGATATGTGAACGGTTACTTTGACCTTTCACGTCACACCGACGAGGATTGGAGGGATATGACTCAAAATATGATGAAGCACTACTCGGTGCAGGTGCTTGGCGAGAAGGTGATGTTCCATATGGAGTTGAAAAATGTGCTGAATGCATGCCCTAACACAATCACCGATGCCATCAAGTGGTGGGACCAGTGCGTAAAGTGGCAGCACGAACTGATGGGTGCAGACAAGTACTACGACCGTTGGAACGACCTGATTATGGCAAAGGACGGTTATGAGGGTATGTTTATGTACGCTACCGAGACATATACTTACTATGAGTATTACACACTGCCCGACATCCTGCCTTGGGAGAAGGTGTATGCCAACCCGGGACAGATGTGGGGGCCGGCACACGAGATTGGTCACGTGAACCAGAATGCAATAAATATTGTGTCTTGTACCGAGGCTACCAATAACTTGTTTGCTAATGCACAGATTTTCCGCACAGGAAAGACCACTACACGCGGAAATGGCGTGAGTGTGTGCCGCGAGGATTTCAGCAACAAGACTCCATTCCCGTTGCGCGGCAGTGACATTATCGCAAAGTCGAGAATGTTCTTCCAGTTATATCTATACTTCCACGCGGCAGGCAAGGATACTACATTCTACCCGAGAGTGTTCGAGGCTCTGCGCAAGAATCCGCTTGACAAGGGACCTAAAGACCGTAACTGGACATCGCTGACACAGGCAAAGGACGACCAATTGAAGTTTGCCGAGGTGTGCTGCGAGGTTGCGCAGATGGACCTGAGCGAGTTCTTTGACGCGTGGGGCTTGTTTGAACCTATGACCGACGCAGGAGTGGGCGATTACGAGAACTTTATTGTGAACCTCACAAAAGAGGAGGCCGAGGCGAGTCGTGCGCGTATGCAGAAGTATGCAAAGAAAGGTGGTCACCTGATATTTATAGAAGACCGAATCAAACCATCGCCAAGAACAGACGGTTTTGCCGGCAATAGACTCGACTTCAACGATGAATTTGCTATTGGTAAGATGGGTAGCACAGGACAGTGGAGCGACTATATCGATGAGAGCGTGAAGGCGCAAGGCTACTACTATGCAAGAGTCCAGAACAGTATTACTATAAAATCGGCTGCCGGTGCAAATGGTGCTCTTGGCTTTAAATTGTATAACGCTTCAACGGGTGAGTTGCTTGACTTCAATAATGCCTATAAATTGACTGTGCCTGTTGCACACGCGAATGTGGAATTGCTGGTTGTTGCTGCCCAGGCCGATGGTACGGATGCAGTTGTTCCTAATGTGTCGGAAAGTGATGACGAGGATATGCAACTTGAGGCGTTGAATGCTAAATTGTCGTCGGTAAAGGAGTTGACAAGCAAAACAACTACAACAGGTAAGGAGATAGGGCACTTCTACAAGAGCGCGTTGACAAATATCAATGCTCTTTACAATGAGGCTAAGGCTGCTGCCGATAATAAGGATGTAAGCAAACATAGCTATAAGGAGTGGATTGCTTTGCTTGAGAAGGAGGTTGTTGCATTGAAGAATAATCCGTCGGCACGTGCTTATCTTGTTGAGCTTGATGTGTACACGGTGACTAATGGCGAGAATAGGTCGTATAATCTCTGTTACGACAGATATGGACTGAAAGCGAATACATCGCAGCAGACTGCCAATACATCGAACGACAAGCGTTGGATGTTCGAGAGTACAGGTGTTGCACACCACTATTATATAAAGAACAAGGCCGGTCTTTACATAAATGATATTGCGGACAACGGAACATCGTGCAGTGGAAGTAGTCAGAGTGAGGCTTTGGTGTTTAAGGCGAACTATCTTGACAATGGAACTCTCTACTTTACTACATTGGATGGCATTTATTTGACAATGGACCTTGCTGATTATAATATTGAAGGTGGCAGGGAACTTGTAAATGCTGCAACTTGGGGTATCCGTCGTGTGGAGCAGAACAATACTGCCATTGAGGATGTGAATGTCGATGGCCTCTCTGATGGTGAGATATATGACCTCACCGGCCGCAAGGTAGAGAATCCTGTAAAGGGTGTGTATATAGTTGATGGCAAAAAGGTTCTTGTAAAGTAATGTGGAGAATAGTTGTTCTTCTTTTTACGCAAGAATGATTGATGATAAATAAATTAAGACGACACATTCACTGATGAATGTGTCGTCTTAATTTGTGTCGATATTGGAATGGCTTACTCCTCAATGAGCTCCATCTCTTTCCAACATTCTACTATTGATGTGCAATCCTCGCGTGCAATATCCTCCTCTACTTCATATTCTGCAAGCAACAATTGTGTCATATCGTCTATGGTGAATGACTCCTTGGGAACTATGTTCTCCCAAAGATAGGCAGCAGTTTCGTTGAGGCTTATGATTTTGCTGTAATCTACGTTCTCTGCTCCTGTGGGGACGATGATGTGCTCTCCACATACGTTCTGTATTTCAAATCCTTCCTTGATTTTCATAATATTCCTGTTTTTTTGTTGTTATATTCTGCGGTATATGGCAAGTAATATGCGTCTGAATGGTTTTGTTATGTTCCACATTGCCGAGTAGGTTCTCCATTTGAGGCTGTTGGTGCTCACCCTCTTTCCTTTGCGGATGAAACCGTCGGCAAGGCCAATGATTTTGTCGTATGTGAATTCCTCGGTCATCCTCAATGGGTTGCCATCTCCACGCATGGTGTATGTGCCGTTTTCTATTTTTATCACTCGGTGAAGCGCGTATGTCTGTTCACGTACCTCTGCGAGTACAATGTCGTCTATCTTGGGCTCGCGGGGCGGAACAAGGATTACCTTGTCGCGTCCGTCTTCAAGGAACGGACGCATACTGAAACCGCGGACAATGAATGTTACGCTTTTTTTGCCCTGCTCGCGGAACATTCGTGTTATCTCCTGCATAAACAGGTGGTTGTTTACCTTTTTTTGTGTTATGCCTGTGCTCATAGTCCGAAGGTGCTGCTTGATAGTTTTGCGGCCTCCTCGTCGGGGCGGCAGAATAGGGTGTGTACTGCTATGCGTTCGAGCACCTTGGTGATGGTGCTGCATATAGCAATGTGTATCTCTTTGTCGAATTTGAGGGTTGAACAGGAGCATAGCATTATTCCGAATGCAGTGGGGATGTTCTCCTTGCGTATCCAGTTCTTTTTATCCTGCTCTATTGCAGCCATGCCACCAATGGGGTAGTGCACATTCATATATATGGGGCGTTTGCCACTCCAGGGCGAGCCATAGACAATGGGGGTGCCTTCGTCGTCGATGCGTATTACAGGGTTATCGTCGTTGATGAGTGTACTGCCACTGATGTATTCGACCCATTTGTTGCTATGGGTGCTTTTTCCTTGTCCGCTCGCTCCAAGAAACATATATCCCTTGCCATTGTTCTCAATGGTTGCTGAGTGCATAAGCAGTGTCTTGTGCTTTGCGGTACACATTGTGAATATCACCATCAAGGTGTTGTTGAAGCCGAATGTCACGTCGCTGTCGTTGCCACGGGTGGTGATTGTGAAATGTTTGCGCTCGGCGTCGCTCTGCATAAAGGCGCAAGGATGTCCGTATTCGTTGATTGTCAATATCTGGTATGCGCCGTTCTCTTGGCGATATACCTCGAATTTTGCGCTTGGGCAGGGGAATGTTCCAACTTTGTTGCCACGCCACGATGGCTGTATGCTGTTGTCCGAGGTGATATCGAACAGTAGCTCTTCGGAACTCTCGCACTCGAATGGTGCGAGGTTGGGGAGTATCGACAATATGTCGCCATCGGACATTGTTATTGCGAAGCGGTGCTCGGCAACAGAGAAGTATCTTTTTTGCATATTCTGTTTGGACGTATTTGAACCTATACGTCTGTAGGCTGTTGATTGAATTGCAAATTTATGAAAAACGCTTCAAATATTCAATTGAATTAACAAGTTGTTTTGGAGATTGTTTGAAAACATTGTGGTTGGCGCGAAATTTATTTTCAATAAAATTTGTCCGCCCTTTCTCTATTTGTTTATTTTATTGTTATATTTGCGGTAGGCCACGCGCATAGCCTGCGCCCGTTTTGAGAATATTGAAGCCAACTTCGTATTTATCACCCTTTTGTGGCTGTTTTGGCCTTGATATGAAAATGTCGCACTCCATTGATATACGTGGCAAGCTGATGATGCTTGACAAGCCGGTGGTTATGGGTATACTGAATGTTACCGATGACTCTTTTTACGATGGGTCGAGGGTTGCCTCGTCTGTCGAATTGGTGCGTCGTGCAAAGTCTATGATTGATGCCGGAGCCGGTATCCTTGATGTTGGGGCCTGTTCCACTCGTCCCGAAGCAACGCCTGTTGCCGAGGAGGTGGAGCTTGCAAGGTTGCATAGTGCGCTTGAAATTCTTGACAGAGAGCTGCCAGAGGCTGTTGTTTCGGTTGACACTTTTCGGGCTGCAGTCGTGCGTGAATGTGCCGCATCGCATAATGTGTCTATAATAAATGATGTGTCGGGGTTCGAGTGGGACTGCGATATGCTGTTGGCTGTTGCCGATAGTAAATTGCCTTATGTCCTTACACACTCTGTTGGCTTGGCCGGTGAAGCAGTGGAGTATGATAATTTTATGCCACAGGTGCTCCAGCGTCTTGCTGCAAAAATGTGGCAGTTGAGGCAGGCCGGTGTGGCCGATGTTATTGTTGACCCGGGCTTTGGATTTGGCAAGAGCGTGGAGCAGAATTACCGTATGTTGGAGTCGTTGCGTGACTTTGAAATCCTTGATGCTCCATTGTTGGTGGGGTTGTCGCGCAAGTCTATGATTACACGTTTGCTTGGTATTGAGGCCGGCGATGCGCTGCCTGCCACCACGGCATTGAATCTTCTTGCTCTAAGGAATGGCGCGGATATTCTACGCGTCCACGATGTGAAGGAGGCTGTGCAGGCCGTGACGCTTGCGCAAGCAATGAATTTTAAGTAATACCTTAATATATATAATAGGATGTTTTTCGATTTTACTATAAAGGATATAATTGATATTCTGCTGTTCGCCTTGTTGCTGTACTATCTGTATAGGCTGATGAAGGATTCGGGCTCATTGAATATCTTTGCTGGAATAATGATATTCCTCTTCGTGTGGGTGCTTGTTTCAAAGATTCTTGGTATGCGCCTGCTTGGTTCTGTGTTTGACCAGATGATGAACGTGGGTACAATATCCTTGGTGGTGATATTCCACGAGGAGATACGTAACTTCTTGAAAAGTCTTGGCTCACGTCGATATTTTAAATATCTGGCCACGCTATTTACTCGAAAAGACGATAAAGAGGCGCTTGAAGCATCCGTTATGCCGGTGGTGATGGCTTGTATCAGTATGGCGCAGCAAAAAGTGGGCGCGCTGATTGTGATAGAGCAGAAAGTGGCGCTTGACGATGTGATAACAACGGGCGAACCAATTAATTCCGATATCAGCCAGCGCCTTATCGAGGCGATATTCTTCAAGAATGCCCCTCTGCACGATGGTGCAATGGTTATACGTGGTGGTCGTATCGTTGCTGCGCAGTGCATATTGCCAGTGTCGCATAATCTTAATATCCCGCGAAGACTTGGCTTGCGTCATCGTTCGGCGATGGGAGTTTCTGAAATGTCCGATGCCATTGCAATTGTTGTTTCCGAGGAAACGGGTAGTATATCGGTTGCGCAGAACGGAAAATTTTCTTTGAACCTCGACGCGCATAAGCTTGAACAGATTCTCTCGGCGCAGTTATGACATATTACATTATATAATACTCCGGCAACCAGGTTGCCGGAGTAACATTTTTTTTGGGGGCGTGTGCCTCGACATCAAATGTTATTGCAGTGGTGGTGATATGTGAAAAAAATGCCATTTTCTTGCTTTTTGCAAATTGTTGAAAATCAATAACGAATAAAATGCTGTTTAAAAAAGTTCTATTTTTCTTGAAAAAAAAGATGGAAATGTTTTGCCAGTTCAAAATCTTGCCTTACCTTTGTACTCGCTTTCGGCAATCACCGCGGCGACGCGATGATAGAGCAGTAAGCACTATAGATCCTTGACAACATTCCATTACAGACAAGCAGTACAACCTTGCTTAATCATTTTGATTAGCAAGAAGCGTAAGGAACGAAAAACGAACCGTCAATAATTTGAAAATATTTATTCCGGCCAGTACAAACAAACAAGACAAGTCGTTACTTCTTATTTGAAGTATCAACAGATATAATTTACAACGAAGAGTTTGATCCTGGCTCAGGATGAACGCTAGCTACAGGCTTAACACATGCAAGTCGAGGGGTTTCGAAGAGCTTGCTCCGAGAAACGACCGGCGCACGGGTGAGTAACGCGTATCCAACCTGCCCTTCATATTGGGATAGCCTTCCGAAAGGGAGATTAATACCGAATAACATAGAGTGATTGCCTGATTTCTCTATGAAAGCTCCGGCGATGAAGGATGGGGATGCGTTCCATTAGGTAGTAGGCGGGGTAACGGCCCACCTAGCCCACGATGGATAGGGGTTCTGAGAGGAAG